>JAGBOF010000007.1 GCA_017633985.1 Bacteroidales bacterium | reverse complement strand
TTTCCGATACTTAAAGCCATCATCGCCCATCTTCTTGCGAAAGGCATCTTGCAATTTGTCAATGTAGGCCTCGCGACCAATGCCTGTGTCAAGATACTCAAAATGCAGATAGTACCAGAGTTCAAAGGCTTCATTCGTCCAGGCGCTTTGGAAACCCAACTTATGGGCTTTCTTGATGGCATCGTTGAAGTCGTCAAAGTCATCCTTGTCAAAGACAACCCACACACGATCAAAAGACATGGCATTCTTTCGCTCTAGCTCCTGCTTTATTTCCAATGTCCTGTCAACCAAAGCTACCGTTGCACGGCCTTCTCCCTCTATTGTCACTTCGCGAACGGTTGAGATATAGTTTTTGATTAGAGCCTCAAAGTAGTGTGGCTCGGTCTTGGTGCCTTCACACACTATTAGGAAGCGCACCAGTTTTTCGCGAACGTTCTCCTTGCGCTTCTTAGAAGCCTTAGCTTCGCGGCGTTGCTGCCTCAGCTTTGCGATTTCTTCTTTTCTCGAATATCCCATTGCAATTCTCTATTTACCAATAAAAGGTATAGCACCATAACGCCCACGGATATAGTCGCGCTTGATATCACGGTCATTGCGGACTTTCTTCCCGTCTTCATCCTTGAATTCCACAAGCGAATAGATGTCGGTAGACTCCACCTTGTCCTTCTCTGCAAACCAAATCTGGTCACGACGGATAATCTCCAAATCAAGCACATTGGTGTCGTGTGTAGCAAAAATAAGCTGTGCTCCATGCTTGTTCTTCTCTGGATCCATAAACAGAAGCACAATATTGCGAGTAAGAAGCGGGTGTAGTTTTGCATCCAGTTCATCCACAATGAGTGTCTTGCCCTCGTTCAATGTATCGAAAATGGGTCCGGAAATTTCTATCACTTTCTTTGTTCCTTCAGACTCCATCTGGTTCTTGTGGAAATTACGCTCACCAATCACAAGTCCATTCTTATCATAGACATTATGAGTAGTTATTGGTTCGACGAAACTACCCGTGGCTATGTCTTTCTCCAATTGTGACCTTATCGACTTGGGGGCACTTTCTAAGGCTTCTTTGGGAATATCAACCTTCTTGACCGAAAAACGGGTAAAGCCCAGTTGCAGGGTCTTGAAGAACTCCTGAGCCTGGTCTGCACCATTCAGATGTTCCAAAAACATTCTAAGCGTAAATGCCTCGTAGCCCTCGCTGTCGATTCCCGAAAGTACATTACATTCTCCAAACCAACCTAATATGGAATTGGACTTCTCGCCCTTTAGCTGAGCCACAAGCGACAGGAAGAGGCGATTCGAGTTTGTCAAATTCTCTTTTCCCTGACCTTCTAGAAATCTCTTTGCTGATACCTCAATGATGTTTCGTGAACGCACAAAGAGCTCGTACTCTTTCTCGCCGAACCGCTTCTCGTATAGCCATTCTGAGATAATATCCGTTTTGTTGTATTCGAAGCCATATCGATAAAGCACCTCACCCTTGATGAATTGTATCTCAAATGATGTAGGCTGTGCATCAGAATTTTCATCCAAAGCAAAAGGATCATAGGGTAGTGTATCTCCCTCATTCAGCCTGACAGAACGTCTGACCATACTACACATGGTAGATATGGCCTGAATCAAATTACTCTTGCCACCTGAATTAGCACCATAAAAAACAGCCAACGGTAACAAACTGTACTTACCCTTGTTAATGACAGAGTCTTTATGTTCCTTAATGGAACTTGCCTCCATACTGAACGTACGTTCCTGTTTGAAGGATCGATAGTTCTTGACCGTAAAATTTGTAAGCATATCTCAATATTTTTGTGCAAAGATACAATTAATTATTGGTATAAGCTATATAAAATGAGAAAAAATCTCAAAAATCAAACAAATTTAACAAAATATCGATTTGCAAGTTCACAAAAAACGCGAAAATCTCTCGCTCTGTATTATGTTAATGTCTTTGAGGTTATGCGTATTATTAGGACATGACATGTAATTGCAAATCAAATTTGATTATTCAGAATAACATTCCTCCATAATTGCACATTCGCGCCTCTTTTGTGGTTTTATAAAGTTAAAAACGTTATCATTTTCACTATCCAAAGAATCCATGCAATCACTTTTCTACCGTTTAAAACAAAATCAATTGAAATACAATAAGTTGTAAATTCTATAATTGTAATTCTTTAAAATTCATTGTTATCCCTGATAACATAACAGAAATCGAAGAAGTGGATGAAGAATTTCACAGAGAAGGTTTGGGACTCCGTGGTGTATTTGAAAATTGTGAAAATCTAAAGACTATAAAATTGGGGAATGGAATAAAAGTTATAGGAAACTACGCTTTTTATAATTGTAAAAATGTAGACACAATATATTGCATGGCAAAAATGCCGCCTAAATTACCTGCTAAAGAAGATTGGAGCTGGGGCCTGCAAGCATTTGTAAATGTTAATAGAGACATACCGGTCTTTGTCCCTTGTAATAGACTGGCTTATTATGTAGTAGATGATTCGTGGAATATGTTTTCAAATATGCAAGAAGATTGTACAATTGATGGATGTGAAGCAGAAACAGATACAATATAAGATAGCAACATTAAAGAGGTTATAGGAGATAATGCCATTTTCTCTGTTTATCCGAATCCTGCAAAAGACGTTATTACGGTGGATTTGGGAGATTATATTTTGGATAAAAACGAAACGGTTACTATTGTAAACAATAGCGGACAAGTAGTTTATAAATCCAATATACTATCTCAAAAATTCAATATCAATATTAGCAACTTTGAGGCGGGAATTTACTACATTAATGCAGGAAAATTTACGCAGACGCTAATTATTGAATAATAGTAAGTTACAAAACCACTAAAATAAGACGCCGTTTTAAGAAATTTTTACGGCGTTTTATTTTATTAATCACGCAGAATAATTTATTAATCTCGCTGATTATTTTACTAAAATGCGTGATTAATTTTAACAGTCGATGCTTTGCCTTGCGAAAGTATCTTTTCCGTGATATTTTTCTTGGTAATTCAGATTTTCTTCGTACTTTTGCAATTGTGAAAAGACAACAGTGTCTGAACGCTATTGCAAATTTTTGTCTTTTGGAAACTAGACACTTTCAAAAAACACATTCATAGTAATGAGTGTTACACAAAAATGGGTTGCAGTAAAAACAACGATGTTTTGTCGTGGATTTTTACTAGTTTGTGTAACACAGGTATGTCTAGGCCTTCAAAAGACAAATGAAAGAAAGTTCACGATGTTGTTTTATGCCTTTTCCATAAGAAATAACTTAATCAATCATCCGAAGTAGGTTCAATAAATTACTACTTCACAAAACCGATGGGCTTAATGGGATAACAAAGCAAAAAACAAAATGAAAAAAGTTGGTTTGTTTTTATTAGGGTTCATTGCCGTAATCCTAATTAATGCAAATGCGTTTGCTTATGATTTCAAAGTAAACGGTATTGCATACAACATTCTTTCCTCCAAAACAGTCGCCGTTGCCGAAGACTCTAAAAATTATTCGGGCAATGTGGTAATTCCTGCAACTGTTTCTTACAGCGGTAAAACATATTCTGTTACAGCAATCGCATCACAAGCTTTCAGAGAATGTTCCAACCTGACATCGGTATCTATACCTAACAGTGTAACCACCATAGGTTCTTATGCTTTCTATTATTGCAAAGGTTTAACAAGTTTCACTATGCCCGACAGCGTAACTACGGTAGGTGAATACGCGTTTGACTACTGCACGAACATAAAGACTATGACGCTTTCCAAATCTTTGGAGACAATAAGCAAAAACAGCTTTTCACGCTTGGAAAACTGTCATAAAATAGAACTACCTGCAAGCCTTACTTCAATACCTTGGGCCGCTTTTGAAGTGGGCGGTTATGACACTGTAGTGATACCAGCAACCGTTAAATCAATAGACAGATGGATTTTTGCACATTGCACGAATCTGAAAACAGTTATATTTGAAAATTCCGTAACTTGTAATGCCGATAACTTCTATGACTGCCCGAATTTAAAGGAAATACGGTTTCTTTCCGAAAAAGGAGTAAGTACGTTCTTCGGAGATTATATGTATTCTTCCACAAACGGAATAAATTATCTTAATATTTATGTTCCGTGTTCTTTGCTTAATGATTATAAAGATAATTCTTATTGGAATTATGCAAAATACACAATATTCGGGTTGAATGATAAAATTACGGAACTGACTGCCGATTTTTGCAGTGGTGGAACGTATGATTTTAACGGCACAATACTTACCCAATCAGGTGTTTACTATGATACATTGCAAACAGTTGCAGGTTGTGACAGTATTGTCAGACTTACACTGACAGCAATCAGTAATTCCGCAACGCAATATATAACCGCCACAATATGTGAGAATACTTCCTATTTCTTTGAAGGTAACGAATATTCACAAGCTGGAGTTTATCAAATCAATCAACAAACTTCCGACGGTTGTGATAAAACTGTTATCTTAACCGTAAACACCAATCCTGTATATGATACAACCATAAAAGTAACTATATGCCAAGGTGAAACATACGCTTTCGGTAATAAAATTTATTCACAATCAGGTGTATATACAGAGAAATTCCCTACCGTAAACTGTTGTGACTCTAATGTTACTTTGGTTTTAACGGTATTGCCTTTTATAACTAATGATCTGCATATCAGTATTTGTCAAGGTGAATCGTATACTTTCGGTGATGAAGAGTATTCCCAAGCCGGTACTTATGAAAAAACATTTCCGTCAATGAGTGGTTGCGACAGCATTGTTACTCTTTATTTAGACGTATTACCTAACATAACACACGATATAGTGGTTACAATTTGTTCGGGACATACTTACGAATTCGCAAATCAAGAATTATCCGAAAGCGGAGATTATTACGAAAATCTAACTGCCGCTAATGGTTGCGACAGTACTGTAATCCTTCATCTGACGGTGAATAAAAGTTATGACACTGTAATAAACGCTGAAATGAATGCTGAAGGTTTTTATGTATTTAACGATGATACACTAACAACACCGGGAACTTATATTGCACATCTTTATTCTGAAACAAACTGTGACAGTACCGTTACACTTATTTTAAGTGCTAAATCCGGTATTGAAGACATTACGGAAACAAAAGTCATCTCTATTTATCCGAATCCGGCGAAAGATAAAGTATTAATTGAAGCTTATGGTGACGTTATTATAATAAATAATAACGGACAGGTTGTTAAAGAAATTAAAAACATTAATGGCATTAAGGATATTAACATTTCCGACCTTGAAAGCGGCGTGTATTACATCAACGTCGGAGATATAACCAAGAAACTAATAATAAAATAAACAGAAATTAAATTATCTAAAAGGATTACATCAATTGGTGTAATCCTTTTTATATGTGATTTCTTGGCAGTTACAAAGAAATTATGTAACTTTGCAATTCAATTTCAAATTTGCATAAAAACGATGGAAGTAATTGAAAGAGAAATAAGTAAAGTCATCTACAAAGCAATCGAATACTACTCCGTGATTTGTGCTACTTCCTTTCCAAAATACAAAATAAAGTTTCAGGCATCAAACTAATAAATTACAAACATCTGTTTTAAGAACGAGGCTTGATTATATAATCTTAATGACTTCTCTACTATTTTCCATCAAAACTAATCAAGATTTGACAGATGAAAATTTGGCTATATAAGGAATTTTTTGTAATTTTGTAAAGCAAAACAGTGGCTAAGTGGTATTGAATACTCTTTTAGTTGTTTTTTCGTATATTCCTATAAAACAAGGTGTTTTCTGTATGAAATAAAGCGTCGTTCTATGCTCGTGAAGTGACGTTTCACGTGAATAAAACGATGTTTCGCTACAATGGAACGACGCTTTATTTTGAGAATATAAAATAACGAGTTACAATTTCTCACAACTACCACCAATAATCAACACCTCAAAATTTTAAAATATTTGGAAATCTCAATAACTTTACAGGTCAGTTTTTTAATATATTTTCTTGTCAATTCAGATTTTGTTTGTATCTTTGCAACTATAAAAATATATTCAACGAATATGAGCAGTGTAAGTGTAAGATTGGATGTTCCGCGTTCGGAATTACGTTTTCTGAAAAAGTTTGCCAAAGGGATGGGATGGAAATACAATGATATTAGCGTGGATGACCGTCTTTATGACCCTGAAAGCGGATTATATCTTAATGAAGATACAATGCAAACTGTCAGAGATATAGAAAATGGTACGGCAGAGTTACATTACGCCAAAGATGCAGAGGATTTAATTGCACAATGTTTGAAATAATATGCAATACACCTTAATTTATACCGGCGAATTTAAGCGTAATGTAAAGAAATGTGCAAAGCGAGGTTATGATTTGGCTGCTTTGCAAAGGGTTATTACTATTCTTCAAAATACAGGCACACTTCCAAAAGAGTATTTGCCACATAAATTATCAGGGAATTATAAAGGCTACTGGGAATGTCACGTTATGCCTGATTGGTTATTACTTTGGAAACAAAATGATAACGAATTAATACTTACACTTTACAAAACAGGCACACATTCCGATATTTTCGGCAAATAATCTTCTCACTTATCGGCCGCAAAGACCTAATGGCCGAAAGTTTTTAGCGATTATTTCAAGGTAAAAATAAATATAATAATCTTATTTTTACTGTTTTTCTTCTTATTAATTCAAAAAAGTTTTGTACTTTTGCAAGTGCTTATCGGGTGATAAGCGGAAGCGTTTATGCTTTATAACTTGAAACTGAAAGTGTGAGAGCTTTGAATGATCAAGTTTAGCATGATAGTCTTATTGTACGCCTTGATTGGCGTGAATTCTACTGTCATTATATCTTATCATTCAGGTCATTCATCAATTTCTCACACACCTCAGTTTGAGATATAAAATAATGTGGTTTCACGCTTTCTTTTTATAATTTAATTAGGATATAAAAGGATATCCTCTCCTTTGAAGCCACAGGAAAAACATTTTGTCTATGGCAAAACGTATATTAAAACTTTTAACTCTTACTGCATTATTGTTTGCCGGTGGTAATGCCCTTGCACAGAATCAATGGGACGAAAGCAATATTACTACAATAGAAAATGAATCCCTTAGCCCAGCTATTTACTGTGAAGGTATATCATATTCTTTTGGCAAGGACGGTATCAAAATTTATAACTCAGATTTTGAGAATATAAAAACTATACCGCTTTCTTTATTCTTTCCGTCAAACACTGAATATTCCGGGATAAGAAATATTCATTGTTTAACAAAAAACGTTTTTACGAATAGTAATAAATACGAATTTGTTGTTAGTGGTGAGTATCAATTCCCTGACGAATATAAATACCATAAAATATACTGCATTTATAATGAAGACGGAGAGTTGTTATATAGTTTTGGTGATTATGAGAATATAGAGTCTGCCTACATCATTAACAATAAATTGGTTGTTACATTATACAAAGAAGATTATGACAGTTATACAAAGATATTTACATTAGCCAACAGTGTTAAACCAAGTTCTGTTGCTACCGTTATGCAACAGAATCAGGCTAAACTTTATCCTAATCCTGCAAGGCAGTCTGTTACTTTGGAATATAACATTCAGGGACAGATGCAAGAAATGCAGATTGTGGATATGCAGGGCAGAGTTGTTGCTTCTTACTTGCTTGACCCGTCACAAAAACAGGTTAAAATCAATACTTCCAACTACAAAAAGGGAGTTTATGTTTACCGCTACGGCAATAATTCAGGCAAATTCGTAGTTGAATAACCAAAAATTACATTACAAGAGTATCAGGTAAGAGTTAAAATCAAAAGGTGCAGGTAAAAAACTTGCACCTTTATGTTTTATAAGCTGTAGAATGAGATATCTTTTATTTGACTGCGGATAATATAAAAGAAATTTGTAATTTTGTAATCTGAAAATTAAGAGTTACAGCGCCAAGCCGAAGAGTTTTTGAAATTTATCAGGTAAGTACAAAAATAACGTCGCACATTAAAAAATTATTCTGCGATGTCGTTAAAATAATATCGCAGAATAATTTTTTAATGTGCGATATTATTTTTACAAGATTAAATATCCTGAAAACAAACTATTAATATCAAAAATAATTATGTAACTTTGCCGTAATAAATCAATAAAAAGTATTGTTATGAAAAGGCTTTGGTTTTTAGTTATAGCTCTTGTTTGCAGTATGTTGGCATATTGTCAGGATTATTCTTATGCCCGCAAAATTATCAGGCAATTAGCCGACAGCAGTACATACGGACGTGGATATATAAAGCAAGGAGATCAAAAGGCGGCGTCAATTATCGAATACAGGATGTATGATAACGGCTTCGGAAAGAGTCCAAACTTCTCTGTTTTCAATCAAAAGTTTACATATCAGACATTTTGTATCAGTGTAAACAATATTGATTCAGTTTATTTGGCACTCAACAACATAAAAAACAAGAAACGTGAAGGTTATGACTATATTGTCTACGGTTTTTCGCCTACTTGCGATATTAAACTCAAAAACGAAAACTGCCTAGTTTTCAATAACAAAAACAAATTATTAGGATACAATAAGCAAATGCTTCAAAACAAGGTTGTTATCCTAAACAAGGATATTATGGAACAACAGGATATTGATCTGTTTCTAAGAGAATTAAACGAAATGTCAATTACTCCTAAACTTATCATTATTCAGGGTTATGAAAAGCTGAAATACCGAGTCAAAGGCAAACAATACGGTTTTGCTGTACTGTGCCTGAAAGGTAATGTATTTAAAACAAGTAATATACCTTATCTTCATTTAAAAATATCCGCAACTTACAACAGTCAATACACAACACAAAACATTTGGGCGGTTGTTCCCGGAACTGAATACAAAGATTCCTGCTTTATGATCATAACTCATTACGACCATTCGGGAATGTGCGGCAATGCTTTATTTCCGGGTGCAAACGATAACGGCTCCGGTGTGGCGTTGTTACTTAATCTTATAAAATATTACGCACAAAATCCGCAGAAATACAGTATGGTCTTTTTGTTTTGCGCGGGTAAGGAATTGGGATCGCAAGGAAGTGAATTTGCAATTGAATATCCGTTTGTTGAGTTAGATAAGGTGAAGCTTTTGCTTGATTTGGACGTTTGCGGTACAGGTTCGGAGGGAATAAGTATTGTAAACGGTAAAAATATTCCTGAAAAAGCAAGAATTTTTAATGATATAAACGATTATACTCAAGCATTTATAAACATAAATATGAAAGAAAATTCCGTAAATTCCAACCACTACCCTTTTATGACGAAAAACATTCCCGCATTTTCCATTTATACCGAAGGCAAAGAAGATTCAGAGAGCGGGACTGTAAACGACAAGGCAGAGATTTTGCCACTTACTAAATACCCTGATTTATTTAATTTGATAACAGATTATTTCAGGATATTACAAGTGGAATTCAGCGACACAATGTCATTAAACGGAACAACATGGCAACTGAAAAGTTTTGTAGATATAGAGAACAATACAGTAGACACGCTTCCGAAAAATACAAATAACTTCATTCTTAATTTTAATAATGAAAATAAGTTCACAGATAATGAAAATAAAATCACAGGAAAGACAGACTGTAATGACTTTTGGTGGGAATATAAGTTAGAAAAAGGCATTATTTCTATAAAATCAGGACTTATGACAGAAATGTATTGCAGTAATTCAAAAGAAGCTAAATTTATTCAATGGTCTTTAGGAGATCATAGATTCTTTTTAAAAGATAAAACATTGAGATTATATATTGATAAATGTCATAGGTATCTTGAATTTGAGAAGATTAATTAGGTGAAAATAAAAAGGTGTTTTACTTAAATAAAGACCTATTATAAATCAAATAAAAAGTAAGGATTATTCTAATTCATCGGAATTTACGAGCACTCTTTTGTTATTCCAACTCTTTTTCCATTCACTTTCGGGGATTATTTTGCCGTTAACATCCAAGCTTTCACCGTTTTGGTTCTTTTTTATAACTTTTGCCTGACCTGAAGTAATAATTTCTTCTATAGCTTTGATAATTAGCTGTTTTTCCTTTACATCTAAATTTAGTAAAATTCCTAACTCGTTGTTAAATAGGTCCATTTGCATTCCTACACTGTCGTATCCGCTGTTTTCGGTTATAGTGTAAATATAATAACCGTAGTTCTCATAAATCTGCCCTATCCTTCTGCTACACTCCTCCCCTATCTCATTACTCAAACTGTACATCCAAAAAATATGACGCAGCGCATCAAATTTTCCTCCTTCCGAATTGCCGCCGAGAAACTTTACTTTATTCAAAGAATCCATTGTCTGCATAACATCATTCGAAATATCGACAGCCGCAAGTACGCAATCATAATTTTGAATGCACCACATTTTATCTTTAAACGACATGCTGCGGTAAATTTTTTCGAAATCCTGGGCATGCAATGTTATCACAAAAATGCAAAATGCCGAAAAAATAAAAATCTTCCTCATAAGAAATTATTTTTAAACCATCCAAGAATAAAATATTCTGATCACACGGTAATAAAGAAATAAAATATTTAATTCTCAATGTTAAAAAAAGTGTCAATTTATAATTCTAAATCTTATAAATCAACACTTTGTTATTTAAAATTACTTAAAAATTTTCTTACTTAATTATTCCCAACTTTTTACTTAAAGTAAGCATCTCATCAATTGGCTTTCTGGCTTTTACAATGGTTTCTTCGTCCAAATTAATCTCGAATTTCTCCTCCTCCAATGACGCAAGAACTTTTTCCATCGTGTTAAGTTTCATGTGACGGCAGTCATTACAAGCGCAACTCTCTTTTTCGGTAACCACAACAAACTCCTTATCCGGATTTTCTGTTTGAAGCTTGTGTAAAATTCCGCTTTCGGTTGCAACAAGAAACTTTTTATGATTGCTTTCCTTGACATATTTAATCATACCTTGCGTACTGCCGACATAATCCGCCAACTGCAAAACGGCATCATTGCATTCAGGATGGGCAATCATCACATGGTCAGGATATTGCTGCTTCATCTTAAGCGTATATTCTGCCGTAAGTAAATCATGCACTTCGCAACTGCCGTGATACAATACCATATTTCTACCTGTCATACGGTTAATGTATCCGCCCAGGTTTTTATCGGGTGCAAATATGATTTTCTGATCTTTAGGAAGCGAATTAACTATCTGAAGCGCATTGCCGGAGGTACAGATTATGTCGCTCAAAGTCTTAATCTTCGCACTGCAATTCACATACGAAATAACAATGTGATCAGGATACTGCGCCTTGAATTCTTTAAACTCTTCGTAAGGGCAACTGTCTGCAAGAGAACAACCTGCGTTCAAATCAGGGATGATAACTTTCTTTTTAGGGTTAAGAATCTTCGCCGTCTCACCCATAAAATTCACTCCACAGAACAGGATTATACTTTTATCGGTTTGAGCAGCCCTTTGAGCCAATGCAAGTGAGTCACCCACGTAATCGGATATGTCTTGAATTTCGGGAATTTGGTAATAATGGCCGAGGATCACGACATCCTTTTCCTTTTTTAACTGAAGGATTTTTTCTTTTATATCCATATCTCAAATAAACAATGTATTATTTATTTTATTTTTTATTTATTTAAAATAATAATATTTAATAACGGTGTTAATGATGTTGATAACAAAAACAAATTAACATCTGATGTGCAAAATTAATGAATTTTTTAACATTATTATTAATAATCATAAAATTTATTTAAAAAATTAGTTTTCAATACTATAATAACAGTAAATTTACGTTATTAACAAATTTAACAATTTGCATTTTTATTTAATTAACATGTCATTTTACTGTTGATAATATGTTGCAAACCAGTGTATTTTATTAATATTTTCTAACAATCAGATGAAACACAACTTTAATTCACAATCTTATCACCGTATTTATTCACACTTTTTTAACAAATTGTTATAATCTTGGTTTTAATGATAAATTTGTTTTTGCCCTATACTTCAAAAAGCCTGCCGTTTTGCATATTATTTTTGCCCCGTCGCATAATAATTCTGAAAAAACACTTTTTTTATGGTAAAAAAATAGTTTTTTTAATACAAAAAAAGGGTTTTTTTGAAATTATATACGATAGGGCGTAGGTGAAACGAAAAAAGGCTTGTTTAAAATCTTATAAGGCGGAACTGTTATGCAAAAAAATTTTTATTTTGAAGCATATTATCTTTTTTTGTATTAACTTTGCAATTCTGAATTGTTATAAATAATTGGTAGAAATGACTAAAATTATTCCTGTTGCTTCTGATCATGCAGGTTTTGAGTTAAAAGAGAAGCTTAAGGTTTATTTACAATCTAAAGGATTGCAAATTAAGGATTTCGGTTGCTACTCCGATGAGAGCGTAGACTATCCTGATATTATTCATCCTATTGCAAACCAGATTGATAGGGGAGAGTATGAATTCGGATTCATTATGTGCGGAAGCGGTAACGGAGTCAGTATGGTTGCCAACAAGTATCCTCATGTGCGTTGCGCATTGTGCTGGAATGCAGAGATTTCCGCATTGGCTAAAAAGCATAATAATGCCAATATAGTGGCATTGCCTGCAAGGTTTATAAGTTTTGAAGAGGCAAAGCAAATAGTTGATTCTTACCTTTGTGCTGAATTTGAGGGCGGAAGGCATCAAAGACGTGTTGAAAAGATACCTGTAAATAGTTAAATTATTGTTTACAAATGAACGGCAGCGATTATAAAAATTTCTTATCTGCTTGTAAAAAAGCAATAGGCGGAGAAGTGAATTTACAATCACATCAGGACGATTCGGATGTGATTGCCTCTGAAGTTTTCCGCAATAAGGAATATGTAAAAAAGGTGGCTGCCGATATACGCAATAAGTTCCTTAATTCCATTGATTACAACCTTATAACGTTTGATAAGAATTTTGCATCAAACGGCGGAGTTATCAATTGGTGTATCGATTATAATGATTTTTTAGTTAAGTTAGATAAAGTATTACAGTATAAAAAGATAAAGAAAGTTAATTTGTTTTCTTCTTATTTGTCGAAAGAACTGGGGATTGAGCGTTTTATTGACAAAAATGAGTATTCTTACGACAGCGAAAGCAATGATTGCGTGATTTTTACGCCGCAATTCGGTATTGTTTCTACGGGAAGTCTTTTTTTGAACTTTAATTCTGCATACGACATGCAACTTGTTTTAGGCAGCAAGTTAAAGATATTCGTTCTTTCTATATGTGATTTTCTTTTTAAGCCTGAAGAAATTGAGATTTTCTCACATCTTTATTCAATTTATTCGTCAGGTATTAATTTTCCGTATCTTACTTCACTTTATACGCCTTCACCGGCTGACCAATCGACTGATGCGCTTTTGTTTTTGATTGATAACGGCCGCAGTAACGTAATAGAAAACAGCGATATACGCAAAATATTGACTTGTATTTCGTGTGATGCCTGTAAGGATGTTTGTCCGATTTATAAGGTAATAGGGGATGAACCGTATAACAATGTTTTCACGGGTCCTGTTGCCAACGTGATATTGCCTTTTATGGAGAACGCAGAGAATTATAAGCATCTTTGTTTTTCATGTTCCTCATGTGGCAATTGTTCTGCTGTTTGCCCTGTGAAAATACCTGTAAGCGAGCTTATTATAGCCAACAGGAAATATCTTTTTGATAATAAACTTATGGATATTAAGGATGAACGTACGGTTAATTCCGTAAGTAAGTTTGTTAATTCAAGGAAAAAAATGAGTGCAAAGAGATGGGCAAAGAATTTAAGGCTTAAATCAATCAATAATTCTCGTATAGCAGAGGAATATAAGTTTGAAAAGTCGTCATTTAATCAGCAATACATTCAAATGAAATATGGAAAGTAATATCGGGTATAGTAATTTATTGGATTTAGCCTTTAATGATGCGCAATCGTTTAGGATGCAGACAGATGCAATCGCAAATGAATTGTTGTTAAATGCGGACAGAAAAAAATTATTAAAAAATTCACTTTCTTTACTTGATATCACGACATTACAAGACAATGATTACAGAGATTCTCTTGTTAAGATTATAAGCCAAAGTACTTATAACGTGGACGGTAGAGAAGATGTTGTTGCCGGTATATGCATTTACTCAAATTTACTTCCTGTATTAAATGAATTAGAAGTTGATAAACGTATAAAAAAGGTCGTTGTATCGGGAGGATTTCCGACTGGGCAATTGTCACTTGTTGCTAAATTGAACGATGTTGCCTTTGCGGTGGAAAAGGGTGCTGACGAAATTGACGTACCTATAAACAGAGGTCTTTTCTTTGAGAATCCAAAGGAATTAACAATAGAGTTGGAGGCTATAAAGAGTATAGTTAACCAAAGTAATGGCAAAGGTGTAAAATTAAAAGTCATACTGGAAACTTCGGAACTTAAGAATTACAGAAATGTTTACAATGCTTCTATGCTCGCAATGCAAGCAGGAGCTGATTTTATAAAGACTTCAACCGGTAAGGTTTCACGTGGAGCCGATATTTATTCGTCATACGTTATGATGGCGGCGATTAAAGATTTTATGGCGGAAAATCCTGACAGGAAGGTGGGATTTAAAGCTGCGGGAGGCATAAGACAGTGCGACCAAGTATTGCAATACTATTGTCTTATGCAATATTTTTTCGGTAAAGAGTATATTAATAAAGATACTTTCCGTATCGGTTGCAGCAGTTTGATAAACGAGATAATTAATAATATATAATAATAAATAAAAGTAGTTTTACGATGAAACAATTGAGTGCTAAGTTGGGAAAAGCTCCGCTTTTGGAAGAAGAACGTCAGACAAAAGCTTTGGGAATCTACCCTTACTTCCGCCCTATCTCCTCTGACCAAGATGCAGAGGTTACAATAAACGGTAAAAAAGTGTTGATGTTCGGCTCAAATTCGTATTTGGGACTTACAAACCACCCTGCAGTCAAAGAAGCAGGTATGAAAGCCATACAAAAATACGGAACGGGATGTGCAGGCAGTCCTTTCTTAAACGGATATATGGATATACATATTGAATTGGAAGAAAAATTGGCGGCATTTGTAGGAAAAGAAAAAGCAATTGTATATTCAACGGGATTTCAATCCAATTTGGGTGCTTTAAGTTGTGTTGTATCAAGAGGAGATTATATTATATGTGACGAAAGAGACCATGCATCTATTGTAGACGGCAGAAGATTGTCATTTGCCACCCAATTGAAATTCAAACATAACGATATGGAATCGTTGGAGGAGGTTTTGAAAAAATTGCCTTATGATTCCATTAAATTGATTGTAGTGGACGGAGTATTTTCTATGGAAGGTGATATAGCACCTTTGCCTGAAATTGTAGCTCTTGCCGAGAAATACAACGGCAGTATATATGTTGACGAGGCCCATTCACTTGGTGTTTTAGGTAATCAGGGTAGGGGAGTTTGCAATCACTTCGGTGTGACGGACAAAGTGGATATTATCATCGGTACGTTCTCAAAATCTTTGGCTACTATCGGAGGATTTGTCGCTGCGGACGCAACTGTGATGGATTTTTTGCGTCATCATTCACGCTCTTACATATTTTCTGCCAGCATTTCGCCTGCTGCAACAGCCAGCGTGTTGAAAGCATTGGATATTATTCAGCAAGAACCTGAACGTTTGCAGAATCTTTGGGATATGACCAATTATTCGTTAAAACTTTTCAGAGATTTCGGCTTTGAAATAGGACCTACGCAAACGCCTATAATACCTCTGTATATTCATGATTTGAGAAAAACATTCGCAGTTACAAGAGATTTATTGGAAGACGGAATATTTGTTTCTCCGGTTATGCCTCCTGCCTGTGCACCGGAAGATACGCTTATCCGTTTTGCACTTATGGCAACGCACAACAAACAACAGATTGATCAAGCTGTGGATAAGATTGTTAAAGTATTCAGAAGATATGATATTATAAAGTAAGGAAAAAATAAGACGGCGTTTGGCTAAAATAAAACGCCGTTTCATTTTATTAAAACGTTGTTTTAATTTACTCAAACGGCGTTTTATTTTCATGAACTCTGATATATATTTTTTTCGATGTAGTATATAATTGATTTATGGGCAATATTACAATAAAAGAAGTACCTTACAACAGCGGAAAATACCGTTTTACTTCATCCAAATTGTTTAATGATTTTTTGGATCTTCCTTTCAAAATCTTGAAAAACGATAAGATGTTCGTACCTCCGCTTTACATGGACGAGAGAAATACTTTCAATAAAGCAATCAACCCCGCCCTTGAATGGTGTGAGTACAAAATTTTCTTGGCTTATAAAGACGGTGAACTATCGGGCAGAATAGTCGGAATAATCAACAACCGTGCTAACGAGATATGGCAAAGAAAATATATACGGTTCGGTTGGTTTGACACAATTGATGATTTTGAAGTTGCAAAAGCATTGTTTGATGCAGTGACAGAGTGGGGAAGGAGCAGAAAGTTGGAAAAAATCGTCGGTCCTATGGGATTTACCGACATGGATAAGGAAGGTATGATGGTTGAAGGGTTTGATACGCTTTGTCCGATGGCGGCTTTGTACAATCCTTCTTATTATCCGCCGCTTGTAGAGAAGTTTGGATTTGTTAAAGAGGTGGATTGGGTTCAGTATGAAATACCTGCAAATCAACCCGTGCCCGAAAAAATCAATAAAATAAATAATCTGATTAAAGAAAAGTACAATCTGCGTATCGTTGAGGGATTGTCCAAAAATGAGATGGCAAAGCGTTACGGCAGAAAGATATTTTATACCCTTAACAAGGCATTTCAAGGTCTTTACGGCTATGTTCCTTTGACTGAAAGTTTGACTGATTATTACGTAAAACAGTATTTGGGATTTTTAAATAAGGATTTGATTTGTTTAGTTGTCAACGAAAACGACGATGTTGTGGCTTTCGGAATCTCAATGCCTACATTATCCCGCGCACTTCAGAAATCCAAGGGTAAATTATTCCCTTTCGGTTGGGTACATTTGCTTAAAGCATTGAAAAATTACGAATATATTGATTTGTATCTTAACGGTGTTGATCCCGATTGGCAAAACAAAGGCGTTCATTCGATATATTATTCCCGTATGAACGAGAATTATATCCGTTTAGGGTCGAAAATGGCTATTGCCAACCCGCAATTAGAAACCAATCAGGCAGCACACATCTGGACGAAGTATGATAGTAAAATTGCAATCAGAAGACGCGCATATATTAAAGACATTTAATTATGTAGTATGTGATATGTAGTACGTAATATGTGATATTTTTTATGTAGTATGTAGTACGTAGTAATTAGTATGTAATATAAAAGGTATGAAAAAGGTTTTGGTAACAGGAGCGAGCGGTTTTATAGGCTCAACATTAGTTGATATGTTATTGGAAAGCGGAGATTATGAAGTCTTTGCAGGAATAAGAAAAACATCTTCTAAAAAATATTTGCAGGACAGTCGTATTAAATTCATAGACTTGAATTATACGGACGTAAACATGCTCAAAGAGCAGTTGAAATCGGAAGATTTTGCAACCATATTCCATCTGGCAGGTCTTACAAAGGCAAAACGTCCCGATGATTTCTTTAAAGTGAATTTTGAATACACGAAGAATTTGGTCGATGCTATAAAAGATTTGCCTGTAAAGTTAATTTACATGTCTTCTTTCGCAGCTCACGGTCCTGCGAAAGCAAATCCTTTTATTCAGGCAAGAGTTACCGATGCCAATGAACCGAATACTTGGTACGGGAAGTCGAAACTGAAAGCCGAAGAGTACATTAATCAGAATTGTACTAACAATTATATCATTCTTCGGCCGACCGGCGTATACGGACCACGTGAAACGGATTATTTTGTATACTTCCAAACCATTAAAAACCACATAGATGCAACTCTTGGCAGACCTGAACAGCGTCTGACATTCATTTACGGAAAGGATTTATGTAAAGCATGTATTTTAGCGGCAAACAGCGACATCAGCGGCAAGACTTATTTCGTCAGTGACGGTAATCTGTATCTTGATACCGAATTTGCAAAGATTACAAAGGATATCTTGAAAACCTGGGTGATAAGCATACGTTTTCCGTTGTGGATTGTAAAAGGTATCTCTTCGTTTTTGGATTGGTTAGGGTCGCTTGTGGGCAAACAATTCACGCTTAATAAGGATAAATACAACATTCTTGCAGCCAGAAATTGGGATTGCGACATTGAAGATTTGAAAAAAGATTTGCATTTCACACCTGATTATGACCTTAAGCGCGGTTGTCAGGAAGCAATCGCATGGTATAAAACCAATAAGTGGTTGTAAATCAATAATAAGACTTATTATTTTTATAAGGCATTAAGCCCCGAAAATAAAACGCCGTAAAAAAATTTTTTTACGGCGTTTTATTTTATTAATCACGCAGAATAATTTTTTTTTACGGCGTATTATTTTTACGGTATGTAAACGCACTGTTTTATCACTGCGTAATGTTTTCTTTTTTCCATATAAAAATTTAAAATTACGCAGATATGCGGAAAAAAGAACACAAGTTGAGGTCAAAATGCCTGCATTTGTGCAAAATATTCATAGATTTTAGCCAAAAGAATCGTAATTTTGCAAATGTTAAATTACAAATAGACTTGCAAAAATGAAGGAAATAGATATTGAGCAACTGAAAAATGAAAATTGGGTAGAGTATAACGACGGAAGTTTGGTAATTGTGGATGATATTTCGCAGATGCAGGGCAAAGGTTTTACCCAAGTGTCGTTGAATTTGGTGGTAATGTTGTTTTGCATTAAGGGTAAGGCGGAAATAACTATAAATGAAAAGACTTTAACCGTATCGAAAAACGATGTTTTGGTGATTTCTCCCAATACTTTTGTGTCCGACTACACTTTAAATAAGGATTTTGATTGCAGGATTATAGGATTTTCAATGGATGCGATTGATTCCGAGATGTATCTCTCAAAGCATGTTTGGAAGAACATATATTATGTTTTCCAAAATCCTGTTATCCGCCTTAAAGAAAAGGAAATGCAAGTGTTTTACAATTATTACTACATTGCACAGACCAAATTGAAGGATAACAACAATATTTATTACCGTGAGATAATGCATTCTTTGCTCATGTCTTTGATATATGAATTTTTGGTTATAACGGATAAATCTACCAAATACATAGGCAATGCGGATGAAGGCATGTTACACCAAGGAGATATATTGTTTAAAAATTTTATGGAGTTGTTAATATCTAATAAAGGACAGATACGTTCGGTTAAACAGGCTGCCGATATGCTTAATGTGTCAAGTAAATATCTTTCCATGGTAATTAAAACTTCAAGCGGCAAGAATGCATTGGATATTATTCACCATTACCGTTTGCGGGAGATTATCCGCAGGTTGAAATATACGGATAAAACCATTCAGGAAATAAGTTACGAAATGAATTTCCCGAGTTTATCGTTTTTAGGGAAGTTTTTCAAACAACAAACGGGTATGTCACCGAAACAATTCCGTAACAGCGGCGGAATGTCCTATATAAATGAGCAGTGAAAAGGATTTTAAATCCGTTGCATAGAAAAGTAAGTGATTTAAGGCGTAAGTTTTATTACGCCTTTTTTAATAATTCGATAATGGTATGCGGTAATTGATTAATTTTTTGTAACTTTGCCCTGATTTTAGTTATTAACCGTTAAAATTTTATTGCACAATGAGAGTAGGAATGCCCGAAATATTGATAATAGCATTGGTTGTTTTGCTGTTATTCGGAGGAAAGAAGATACCGGAATTGATGAAAGGTTTGGGAAAAGGCGTCAAGAGTTTCAAGGACGGTATGAACGGCGATATAGAAGAAGACAAAAAAGAAGAGAAATAATTATTTATGTAGTATGTAGTACGTAGTATGTAGTATATTCCGAATACGGATTCTTTATTATATACTACATACTACGTACTACATACTACATATTACGTATTATGGAGGAAACTTTTTGGGAACATCTTGACGATTTACGCTCTGTAATAATCCGTATATTAATTATTGCATCGGTGTTTTCCGTAGCGGCATTCTTTTTAAAGGATTGGCTGTTTGATATTATTTTTGCCCCGAAAAGCTCTTCGTTTATAAGTTACAAATTTCTGGGAGGGGAGGATTTTAATATTTCGTTGATGAATACAGAATTAACAGGGCAGTTTATGATGCATTTAAAGGTGTCTGTAGTTACCGGTATAATAGCCGCTTCGCCTTATATAATATATGAACTGTTCCGTTTTGTCTCACCTGCGTTATACGAAAATGAAAAAAAATATTCTTCCCGCATTGTTTTGTCTGCCTATATGATGTTTGTTTTAGGTGCAGTGATTAATTACTTTTTAATATTCCCTTTGACGCTACGGTTTTTGGGCACTTATGAAGTCAGTACGGAGGTGAGAAATATGCTTACGTTGGATTCGTATATGGATACATTGCTTATGATGACTTTAGTATTCGGTATTGTCTTTGAAATTCCTGTTTTGTCGTGGCTTTTGGGTAAATTCGGATTGTTAAAAAGCAAATGGATGAAAAAATACAGACGTCATGCGGTAGTGGTTATACTGATTATGGCTGCAATCATCACACCTACAAGTGATGTATTTACGTTGACGATAGTCTTTTTGCCTATCTGGTTGCTGTACGAGATTTCTGTTTTGGTGGTTAAGAGAATTGAAAAATAAAGGAACATAATAAAACACGTATTTTATGAACAAGAAACTATTAAAAACAATAAGGATAACGCTGGGCAGTATTTGTTTTGCGTTAATTACTTTATTGTTATTGGATTTTACCGGAACGCTTCGGCGTTACCTTACTTTTATGGCGAAAATACAGTTTTTGCCTGCCGTAATGGCGTTAAATGCTGGCGTTATTATCGCTTTAATAGTATTGACTTTGGTTTTCGGCCGTATATATTGCTCGGTAATCTGCCCGTTAGGGGTTTTCCAAGACGCGGTGTCCCATATTCACGGGCTGAAAAAGAAAAACCGCTTTACGTTTAATAAAGAAATTAAGTGGTTACGTTACGGCGTGTGGGCATTGTTTATTATAGCAATGATAGCAGGTGTAAATTCTTTCGTTGCTTTGCTTGCCCCTTATTCGTCATGGGGAAGAATGGTGCAGAATTTATTTCAACCGCTTTACATTTGGGTAAATAATTTCTTTGCTTTCTTGGCAGAGAAGGCGGATTCATATGCATTTTATTCCAAAGATGTGTGGATAAGAAGCATAAGTACATTTGTTATTGCTGCGGTTTCGTTTTTGGTTATCACATTTGTTGCTTGGAAAACGGGACGTGGTTATTGTAACGCTGTTTGTCCTGTGGGAACGACTTTAAGCTTCTTTTCCAGA
The DNA here is from genome assembly GCA_017633985.1 of Bacteroidales bacterium. GTDB lineage: Bacteria > Bacteroidota > Bacteroidia > Bacteroidales > P3 > Scybalousia_A. The sequence continues at coordinate 249,602 of JAGBOF010000007.1, read as the reverse complement.
TTCTCGTTTCTTAAAATACACATTGATGCAGACAAATGTATAAAATGTGATAAGTGTACAAAAAACTGTAAATCCAACTGTATAAACGGCAAAGAACACTTTGTGGATTATTCACGTTGTGTTGTATGCGGCAATTGTCAAGCCGTGTGTCCTAAAGATGCAATTTCATATTCCCGTATTAGTAATAAGATGAAAAAGACGCAGAACGTAACCGACGCAAAAGAGAATAAAATAAATGAATCCAAACGTGCATTTTTGTTTTCGTCAGCTTTAATGGGAACAACGCTTGCTTTTGCCCAAGAGAAGAAGAAAACTGACGGTGGTTTGGCAGTTATAGAAGATAAGAAACCGTATAAACGCACGACAGAAATCGTTCCGCCAGGTGCAAAGAGTTTAAAGAATTTGCAGAATAAATGTACAGGATGTCAGTTGTGTGTAAGCAAATGCCCTAACAATGTTTTGCGGCCGTCAAGTGATTTGTTACATTTGATGCAACCTGTAATGAGTTTTGAAAAAGGTGCATGCCGTGTAGAATGTACAACATGTTCTTCCGTTTGTCCTGCGGGTGCAATACAAAAAATCACAAAAGAGGAGAAGACAGCTATACAAATAGGAGTTGCCAAGTGGGTAAAACAAAATTGTGTCGTGGTAAACAATGATCACAATTGCGGCAATTGCGCACGCCATTGTCCGAGCGGTGCTATAATTATGGTACCTTATTTTAAACCTAACGCAGATAATGCCAACATGGAAGTTCAAAACTCCACCGCAGCTTTGGATAAACAGGATGACAAACAATTGATGATTCCTACGGTTAATGAAAGCCGTTGTATAGGTTGCGGAATGTGTGAATATGTTTGTCCTTCGCGTCCGTTCAGTGCAATTTACGTTGAAGGCATGGCAACACATAAGAATGTATAACGAATAAAGGACAGTCAAGATGAAGAATAACAGTAAAAATATATCACGCAGGGAATTTTTAAAGAAGATGGGTTTGGGGGTTGCTGCAACTTCCGTAATTGCTGCTGCATGTTCGGATAAAGCAAAAGACAGTCAAACCGAATCAGATATTCCTAAAGGTAAGATGACATACCGTGAGAATCCGAAAACAAAAGAAAAGGTTTCTTTATTAGGTTACGGTATGATGCGTTTACCTATAATTCAAAGCGAGAATTCTAAGAATGCAGGCAGTGCAAGGGATACTGACGCACCTATTGACCAAGAAGCCGTAAACCGTTTGGTAGATTACGCAATTGAACATGGAGTTAATTATTTTGACACCTCACCTGCGTATTGCAAAGGTATGAGCGAACACGCTACAGGTATTGCCCTGTCGCGCCATAAGAGAAATGAATATTTTATTGCTACCAAACTGTCTAATTTTGCGCCGCAGACCTGGAGTTTTAAAGCAGGTGTTGAGATGTTTAATAATTCGCTTAAGGAATTACAGGTGGATTATGTGGATTATCTTTTGCTCCACGGCGTGGGAATGGGCAACGGTATGGAAGATTATCAAGCACGTTATGAGACCAACGGATTGCTTAATTGGCTGTTAAAGCAACGTGATGAAGGTAAAATACGCAATCTGGGATTTTCTTATCACGGCGATGTAAAGGTTTTCGATTATTTGCTTTCCCAACACGGAAAGTATCATTGGGATTTCGTACAAATTCAGATGAATTACGTCGATTGGCATTATGCAAAGCAGATTAATGCCCGTAATACCAATGCCGAATATTTATATGATGAGTTGGCAAAACGTGATATTCCTGTTGTGATTATGGAGCCTTTGCTTGGCGGACGTTTAGTTAAGATGGCGGATCCTTTGGTTAAGCAGATGAAACAACGGGAACCCGAAATGAGCATTGCTTCCTGGGCGTTCAGGTTCTTGGGATCATATCCTAAAGTTCTTACTTCCTTAAGCGGAATGACGGAAATGCAGCATTTGAAAGATAATTTGCGTACGCATTGCCCGTTAAAACCTCTTACCGAAGAAGACAAAGCCTTTTTGTTTGACATTGCAAAGCAGATGATGGAGCTGAACAACATTCCGTGTAACGAATGTCAATATTGTATGCCTTGCCCTTACGGATTGGATATTCCTGCAATCTTCACTCATTATAATAAATGTATAAACGAAGGCAATATCAGCGAGAGTATGCAGGATAAAAACTATTGGAAAGCCAGAAAAGCATTCCTTATCGGATACGACCGCAGTGTTCCGAGGTTAAGACAAGCCAATATGTGTACAGGATGTAACGAATGCTCGCCGCATTGTCCGCAAAGAATTGCGATACCTATAGAAATGCAGAAGATAGACCAATACGTTGAGAAAATAAAACAGAATATTCTTTAATCCGCATATTATAATATGTAAACAAAACAGTCACGGTTAAAGACAAAAACTCACCGTGACTGTTTCTTTTACTAATATAAAGTGATTATACGGCATTTGCACCGTTGGCAACCTCTATAATTTGGTTGGTAATGTCGGCCTGACGTTGTTTGTTGTATGTAAGGGTAAGATCTTGCAGCAACGATTGGGCATTATCCGTTGCTTTGTTCATTGAAGACATCCTGGCACCGTGTTCCGAAGTGAAAGAATCCAAAAAACACTTATACATCTGGGTTTTTAATGACTGCGGAATAACGGAATTGATTATTTCCTGTTTACCGGGCTCGAAAATATAGTCGTTATTACGGTTTTTATTTCCCGCTGTTGAGGTTCCGTCTTTACGGGTACTTACAGGAAGAAAGCCTTCTATTGTAGGAATCTGGGTAGCTGCGTTTTTAAAGCGGTTGTATATGATTTCTATTCTGTCATACTTGCCTTCAAGGAAGGCATTCATGAATCTTTCGGCAATTTTGCTTACATTATCAAACGTAAGAGCCTCCCAAATCATATCATCTGTCCCCAAATAATCGATATTTTCCGTTTTACTCAAAGCACTGTCGCCTTTTTTACCGTAAGACATCACACTGACCGAGTGTCCTGCCGATTGGTATTCTTTAATTGTTTTGGCAGTCAGTTTAATTATTGAGGAATTGAAAGAAGAACACAAACCTTTGTTGGAAGTCAAAGCAATAATCAAAATTTTCTCCTGTTTGTTTTTAGGTTTGCGGGCAAAAGGCACTTCGTCCGTCATACTTTCACCCACCTTTGCCATAATATCACTCATTTTTTGCGAATAAGGACGGAGTTTTACTATTGCAGCCTGCGATTTACGCAATTTTGCCGCCGACACCATCTTCATCGCCGAAGTGATCTGCTGGGTTGATTTAACGGATGCTATTCTTGTGCGTATTTCCTTTAAATTTGCCATAAGGATTCTTTATTTTAAATATTTTAACCGTGCAAAGATACGGATTTTTTTACATCTGATGTCAATATTGCCGAATATTATTTGACTTAATGCCACAAATGAAGTCCTTATTTCCGCAAATTAACCGTCCGTTATACCGTAAGGGATGTAAAAGCAAACTTATTAACGTCGAAAAGTCCCTTATCGGAGAGTTTTAATTCGGGAATAACCAAAAGAGCCGTGAAAGCCATAGTCATAAACGGCGCATTGAAACTGCAACCCATGCTTTTGGCAAAATCATTCAACGCCTGATACTCCTTTGCTACCGTTTCAACGGGCTTACCACTCATCAAACCACCCGCAGGAAGCGGTAATATCAGATGCTGTTGGTTATTTATTCCGCATATTCCGCCTTTTGTTTCAATAAGAAGGTTTATCGCTTGGATGATAAGCCTGTCGTCGGTGCCCAATGCAATGATGTTATGCGAATCATGCGCAACCGTTGAAGCCAAAGCCCCGTTTTTCAAATTAAAACCGTTGATAAATCCAACGGCAGGCTTTGCGGGCGTATAACGGTTATAAACCACGAGTTTAAGCACGTCGTTTGCCGTATCGGACACAATATTCCCGTCATTGATACGGGCATTGCAAACCATTTGCTGCGTGAATAATTCTTTGTCGTATGCTTTGATGACTTTGATTTGCGAAGATTCTGCACGGACACTTATATCTGCTTCTGTAAGAGGTGATGCGCAAAAGTTATTCGGCAGTTTTTCCGCATTGTTACCGTTGTTTACGCCTGCTGCACATCCTTTTGTCCTGTCGTAAACGCATTCCCCGTTAATGAATGTATAAATTACGTTAAAATCCTGCAAGTTGTCAATAACAATGAAGTCTGCCGCATCACCCTTTTGCAACAATCCTGCATTAAGACGGTAATGCATTACAGGATTAAGCGAACTTGTCCGCAGGACATTCCATATCGGATAACCTTTCTGCAAAGAGCGTTTGACCAAACAGTCAATGTAGCCGCTTATAAGCTCATCGGGATGGCAGTCATCGCTGCAAAACATAGTCATATCGGAGAATTTTTCAATCAGCGGCGACAATGTTTCGAAATTCTTCGCTGCACTGCCTTCGCGGATGAGTATTTTCATTCCCTGATGTATTTTCTCTTCGGCTTCTTGTAGTGAAGAGCATTCGTGGTCGGTTGTTATTCCCGCAGCAATATATTTCTTCAAATCATTGCCCGATAACATGGGCGCATGACCGTCAATGGGTTTACCCGCATTGCGCGCAGCCTCTATCTTACGCATTGTCTCTTTATCACCGTGAAGAACTCCGGGAAAATTCATCATTTCTGCCAAAGCCACGAAGTCATTGCTTTGAATCAATTCGCTTATTTGTCCGCTGTCTATGCAAAATCCCGAAGTTTCGAAGCTTGTTGCGGGAACGCATGAAGGAAGGGCGAAAGCAAAACGGAAGTTCCTTTGTTTGCTACTGCGTATCATATAATTGATACCCTCAATTCCGCAAACGTTTGCAATCTCGTGCGGATCGCATACGCAACCTATCACTCCGTGACGCACTGCCGCATCGGCAAAATGCGAAGGCGTGAGCATGGAACTCTCTATGTGCACATGCGCATCGATAAATCCCGGCATAATGTACGGCAAATCTTTTTCCGTATGGCTTAAAGGGACGATAGCATGTATTTTCCCGTCCTTGATATGCACGTTTCCGTCAATGATGCATCTGTTTACAACGTCCAATATGTGACCTTTGATTATGTTTGGGTTTTTTGTTGCCATAGTTCGACAGTTTTGGGGATTAATATGTGCAAAGATAGTGTATTTTTTACATTTCATGGTCATTATGCGGCAAATAAGTCAATTTTCGGGGCTTAAAAACTTTGCCTTTTCGCATATTTTTTATGCCCCGTGCCTTTTCGCCGCCGCCCTGTCGCAGAAAAATTTGAAAAAAAGGGTTTTTTTACCCTAAAAAAACCCTTTTTTTGAGTCAAAAAAACAGTTTTTTTCAAAATAAGACCGCATGGGGCGGCAATAAAACGCCAAAGGGCATGAAAAATCATGCGCGAAGCGGGAGAAATCAAACGCTGGTCGGGAAAAATTAGGCGTGTGGCAAAAAGTAAACGTAATGTAAAAACGGCGGCATTGCTTTTTTGCGGATTAAGGTGCGTATACAATAATATATTATATGGTTTCATGCAGGCGGATTGCTTTTTTAAGGCGGTGAAATGACTGCTTGAAAAAATAATTTATGCATAAAAATTTGTTTTATGTTAAAAAAAGTTCATATATTTGCACCTGTTTAGTATTAATCATAAAAAAATCAGGATTATGAGCAGAATTAAAACTTTAAGCAGCATTTTCATCGCCCTGATATGCCTTTTAAGGGGGGGGGTATGCTGATTGTCAGGTAGTTACGCTGCCTTACAGCACAGATTTCTCCGATTCCGGAGAATGGACGTTAGCCAACGGAGAATGCACCAACGCATGGAGCATCGGAAAACCCAACGGCAGTAATTCAAACGCACTGTTTATTTCCCAGGACGGCAAAGACACTGTTTTTGCATGGGATAAGTATGCCAGAGTGTTCGCTTATAAAGAGTTCGAAATGGGACAAAGCGAGCGTATTACGGTAGAATTTGACATCAAAGTCGGAGGCGGATATTATCCTTCGGATGATTATGTTAAGGTTTTCTTGTTTAAAAATGACTATAACATAAGACCGCAATGGGGCAACCTGTATAACGAGTACCATCCGTATTATTATTCCGCTTATGAGTCATGCGGACAGTTTGACGGGGCGTACGGTATCAGCAAATACGCAGGTCATGTCACCATGCAGATACCTAATCCTAACAAAGGGGGAACGGCGTACCTTGCTTTCATGTGGCGTAATGAGGAACACTATCAAGAATCCGCCACAGTGCAGCCTGCACCTATTATTACCAATCTTTCCGTAAAGGAAACGGCAGATGAAGACGTCAGATTGGAGAAACCGAAATTCAGTTACTGTGAAGTAGCCGGCGAAGGGGCTGAATATTTTGTTTGGAACCCGGGCCGTGACGAGAAAACATGGCAGGTGACTTTGGATACAACGGTTACACCTGTTGATGTGACGGAAAACAATTACACATTTACTAATCTTACCAACCATACGACGTATACAGGTTATGTAAGGGCAACAAACGGAACTTATTATTCCGATTGGATGGCTCAAGAGTTCTATTTCGATTCGGATCCGCAGATATGGACGCACGGACCAGACTCTTTGAGCTATGATTTCGCACGATTGACGGGCGCAATCACCTATACACCGGGATTAGAACCTAAAGCATTCGGTTTAACTTACAGAAAAATTACCGAAAGCACTTGGACGTATATCCAAGGTCACATAGACAACCAGTGGGAAGGCCACTACGAAATTTACGGTGACGCAACAAATTTGCAACCTTTCACTTGGTACACCGTAGGTGCGTGGGCAGTTACCAAAAACGGCGACACAATAACTTCGGATGCCGAAATGGCTCACTCATTCCTTACACCTGACAATTATACTGTCGATCCGACAGAATTACCTTACAAATCCACGTTTACAAGTGACGATTACTGGTCGTTAAGTAAGGGTTTCTACAATTTTTATATAGACAAACCTGAAGGATATTCTGATAACGTTATGTTTATCTCCCCTGACGGCAAAGACACAGCCATAACCTACGAGGCAATGTTCGTAAATTCTTACGCACAAAAGCTGTTCGTTGCCCCTGAAAGCGAGTATATCACCGTAAAGATGGATATCAATGTAGACGGACGCCACTTTATGGGTAACGATATTGACGGCGTAAGAATAAGTTTCGCAACCGAGGAATTAGGAGGCTTCCATTATTGGGCATCTAACCCATATACGGTAACCAAATCCAATAGCGGTCAAATAGAATTCCATCTTGCCAACCCGTTAGCTAACTGGCAGCCTGTAGAGTGGGCAGAAAACCAAGAGAAACCTGAAACGATTGTAATGATTATCGAATTCAGCGATGTAAGCAGCATATACGGTATAGACGAATACGAAAACGGTGATTTTTCCGCTATAATCCGCAGCATTGAAGTCAGTGAAACGCCTAAAGAAGTGTCCGATGCGTTCCCTACATGCGTACCTCCGCAGATTTACAACGTAACTACACCTTCTTTAACCTCCGCTTACTTCTCTTGGGATAACCTCGTACGCCGCTATCAATACAAATTAAACGAAGACGGCGAGATACACGACACCCAATTAAGCAACTGCGATTTCACAGACCTTACGCCGAATACGGATTACACGTTCTTCTTGCGCTATTGGTGCAAAAACGACACGTGGACCGATTGGACAGTGTACGAATTCAACACAAAAGCTTTGCCTACGCTTTACACATTGCCGGTAGAAGACGCTACGGAATCTTCGGCAGAAGTTTCGGCATACTTAAGCTCCGATTTCATCCGCTTTAACGGCATCACGGATTTCGGATTCGAGTATCAAACAACCGGCGATAACGTTTCAACCAAGGCTGATGATAATTGGCAGAAATTGGCATATACAAAAATTGACACAATACGCGATGATTCCTATTCGGCAGTGTACCGTATTTTTGCCACGCTGAATAATCTTAATTCCAATGACGCATATTTGGTACGCGAATACGCAACTACCGAAAACGGATTCACAACTTACAGCAATGTACGTGAGTTTGAGACCAAAGGATCGGCACTTAATTCCGCTGACAATGCACTTAATTTAACCGTTTACCCTAATCCTGCAAAGGATGTGACGGTTTTAAGCGCACAAGGCTTGAACGAAGCGGCTTATATCTATGTTTTGGATTTGCAGGGCAGGGTTTTGTACAAACAAATGCTTAACAAAGGTCAAAAAAGCGTGATATTAAACACTTCCGACTTCACTTCGGGGGTTTATTACGTAAGATTGCAGACACAGAAAGCATCATCGGTTCAAAAACTTGTAGTTAAATAACAACCATCATACTGAAAAGCGATATATTATCGCAATCCGGCGGAGTTTTATTATATAAAAACTCCGCCGTTTTACAATTCATTGTTTTCTTCCTCCAATTTACTTTTATCTTCTTACGAATCATTGTTACTTTCTTGCGATTTGCCACTGCCTTCAAGCAATTCAAGACTACCATCTTACGAATCATTGTTACTTTCTTGCGATTTGCCACTGCCTTCAAGCAATTCAAGACAACCATCTTGCGAATCATTGCTATCTTCTTGCGATTTGCTACTACCTTCAAGCAATTCATGACTACCATCTTACAAATCATTGTTATCTTCTTACGATTTTCGGGTACTATCATGCACTTTACGGTTACTTTCGTGCAAATCATTGTTACCATCGTGCACTTTGCGGTTGCCCTTTTGCGATTTATTTTTGCCTTATTGCCTCCTGTTGCTGCCCCGTCGCAGAAGAATCTGAAAAAAACAGTTTTTTTACCCTAAAAAAACCCTTTTTTTGAGTCAAAAAAACTGTTTTTTTCGCAGTAATACGGCACGGGGCGGCAGCCAAACCGCGCAGGGCGTGAAAAATGTGCAAAAAAGCAAAATTTTCAAAATATATAAGCGGAAAATTCTGTTGTAACGATACTGAAATAACAATTATATAATTATGTAAAAAATTGTTTTTCAATAATAAACAGCGATGTTAGAAAAATAAAATCAAAAATTAATTGAAAAAAATTTGTCAGTAATAAAATTTGTAGTAATTTTGCATTCCCAAATCAGCCATACGGAGAGTTGGGTGAGTGGCTGAAACCAACAGTTTGCTAAACTGTCGTACTCGATTAGAGTACCGGGGGTTCGAATCCCCCATTCTCCGCCAAGGTTAAGGTGATTTGGAAAGACAGTTCTTCAAAATATATTCGGGGTATAGCGTAGTCCGGTTATCGCGCCACATTTGGGATGTGGAGGTCGTAAGTTCGAATCTTACTACCCCGACTTCAGACTGATAAGACTGCGAAAGAAAAGAATCAAGTAAAGAACTTCCGGTCCGAGAGGTTGAAGGCGAAAAACAAAATGGTCTAATAGCTCAGCTGGATAGAGCAACTGCCTTCTAAGCAGTAGGTCGAAGGTTCGAATCCTTCTTAGATCACAAAAGAATAAAGACTTTGTAAATCACAACATTACAAGGTCTTTTTTATTTGTCCTTAAAACACTTTTTGTACTGCCAAATACTGAAAGAACTTTGTACTTTATAGGAAAAACGTGGCATTTAGTAAGACACTTTTAGTACTTTTTTTGCAAATATTTTGCAAATATTATGCAAATGAACACAAAAATTAGAAAACGTGCCAAGCGTATGGGAAAAGTTAAAGCAACAATAGACAAGCGAAGAAAACTTGACGATAATACATATCCTGTCAAACTTTACTGCAACATCGCAGGAAAGGGAAGCATAGTCATATCAACTAACATCTATGTGAATGATGGCTGTCTGATGAATAACACAATCATCAATACAAAGAATGCGGAAATATACAATGCTATTCTTACAAACAAACGCTTCAAAATGGAAGAAGTCTTATTAAAGATGAAACTTGACGGCTCATTGCAAACATCTTCTATTGATGAAATACGTGATAACATCAAAGAGGCTGTATCAGATTATGACATCAAAGATAAAACTCCGACATTTAAAGACACTGCAAATAAGTTTATCGCAACAAAAGAACAAAAGAAAACAATCCAAGCGGTTGAGTATATGCTTTCGTCTTTGCAAAAGTTTTGTAATCTGAATAAACTGAAATTTGCAGACATCACAACAAAGTTTCTATCCGACTTTGAGTTGTCATTAAAGCAAAATAATCTTTCTACAAATACAATATCTATCATCTTCCGAAATATCCGTGCAGTGTTCAACTATGCAATAAACGAAAACATCATACCGCAGGATTGCTATCCATTCCGAAAATACAAGATAAAACAAGAGGCAACACGCAAACGCTCCTTAACAATAGAACAAATGCGTGCATTGATAGACTTACAACCTGAAACGCCAGAAAAAACGAAAATAAGGGATATTTTTCTTCTTATGGTATATTTGATAGGAATAAATGTAAAAGACTTATTAAACGTTGAAAAAATCACAAATGGACGTATAGAATACAAAAGATTTAAGACAGGTAGGTTATATTCCGTCAAAGTTGAACCCGAAGCAATGGAAATAATCAATAAATATAAAGGTACTGACTTTTTACTTGACATTCCTTTTGCCGAAAACTTTACAAACCGTTTTGACAAGACACTGAAAAAACTCGGCAAAGTTGAATACGGAGGATACAATAAAAAGATTATAACTCCAATTGAACCGAAATTATCCTCATACTATGCACGTCATACTTGGGCAACCTTTGCTTCCGAACTTGAAATACCAAAGGAAACAATAGCGGCTGCATTAGGACACGGCGGTAATTCAGTAACTGACATTTACATTGACTTCAATCAAAAGAAAGTTGATGAAGCCAACAGAAAGGTAATAAACTATATACTTAACAAGTAATTTATTACCTGAAAATTATTAACTTGCTATTATACAGATAATTCATTTTATAATTTATTACCTGCTTATTACCTCTACAAGAACAAATATCATTTTCGTAACGCTACGGAAATGATACACATTTTATAAAATTCTTTTATACTTATTCTTTACAGCAGATGAAGTTTTTAAACATTGAAGTATTGCTGAAAATTCTTCTTTTTTCAGACTTCCTTGCAATGTTATAGCCGTATCTTCATTGATTTCTTGCAATACCAAAGTTTGTATATCAAAATCTTGTAATCTGAAACCATAAACATACGTTTCTATCGGAAACTTGAAGCCGTTAGTACAAATTTCAACATCAGGGGAAAAGTAGTAACAATTAAAATTCAATGTTTTATTGTCTATACATCCGTGTATTTTATCTACATCAGCAGGAACAGAATCTTTTGATGTCGGTAATGATGATAAAATAATTCTGTCATCAATATGTTTTAATATCAAAAAATATTTAGGTTTAGGTTCAGATTTTCCGTCAGTAAAAAAGAACGGATTAAAATATAAGATATTCCCGTCTTTAAATCTATCATCATTTAGCATAATTACGGGTACTATTTAAGAAATCAAGTTGTTCCTCATAAAATTCTCTACTGCAACCTGTCAATTGTTCTCCTAAATCTATTGTGTATTCAGAATTATTTGTATAGCCTTTTTCAAATAATTCCAATAGATTATTTTCTGTACAGACCTTATGCCATAATCCATCTTCTTTGTGAGAGAGTTCCACTAACTGCTTGGCTGTCATATTACCGTAATATTTCAGAGTGTCATCCATAACGGTAATATCATTATCAGAGAACTCATCATCGCAAAATTGTTTCTTAGGCTTTATATATGTTTTATCGTTTTTGACAATCTTTTCAACGAAATCAGACAATATTATAGGAGTTTCCGATAAATCAATAAAAATATCTTTAAGTACAGGTCCTGCTTGCCATACTTCAAAAGGAATTCCCAAAAAAGGAGAATGAAATCTTTTAACGCTGTAATCTTCCATAAAGTAAAGCAATTTTAATAACTTTGTTTTGCTTACATTAGGGATTCTTTCAGCAATATAGACTACTGTATTTCCTATTTTCTCTCTGTCTGACAATGTTAAATTTAACATCTGTTTTATGATTTTAAACGGTTGCAAAGTTACTACATTTTTCAAAACTGACAAATAAATTGATGAATTATTACATTAATACAATAATATATTGTTTGCAAAACTATTAAAATAAGAGGCTGCCATTAAGGCAACCTCTCAAACAGCAATTAAAGAAAAGATTTATTTTATTTGAATATGCTCACTATACACTATCCGTGAGTGAGGATTCTTGCTTTTGACTGACTGCCGAAAACCTTTTGTACCATATTTGATAAACAAAAACTTTTTTGGTATCCGTTCAACAACTTGTATCAATGTGTCAAATGAACGTATCTCTCCCGTGTATCTGTCATCTTCAATGCACCCTTGCAACCTTAACCAATTATCCGAATAGCTTATACAACGCACGGTATCAATGATGCTGTCCCGAATAAAAATGCTGTCATACAACCTTAACGTGTCAATCCTATACTCCGTAAGCATACCGCTTTCGCTGTAAGATTGCAGGCGTTTGAGTTGTATTTTCAGGTCCTTCACTTCTTCGGCTTCATCGCTGGCAATCCGCATAAACTCGCCCTTACTTACCGACAAACTCTGCACTTGTGCCACCAAACGACCTTCTTTGTCCGTGTATTCGGCCATCTTTTGTGTCAGTGCGGTTTGATTATTTGACAACCTTTGATTTTCTTCTTTTAACGTCTTATTACTGCAATATTCCACACAAAACATTGCAATAAGTATGAATATAAGACAATGACTGATTTTCTTTATAATATCACTTCCCATTTCTAACTTGCTTTTAACTTGTTTTTTTATTTGCAGAGTAAATCCACATCGTTGATAACTTACTATCTTTCAATCTGTTTTTTTTGTCGCAGGAAATCACACTTAACTTGCCTGTAACTTGCTCGTGTTAAATTTGCTGCAATTTTTTAACTTGATAACTGCCTCACGTTAAAAAATCTTAATTTCTTTAACGTGATTAAATATGTACCCGAAATCAATGTTTCGGGTACATATTTGAAAACAGGCGTACCTTATTTGTCGTTGTCTGGTACTTGATTTGTTTTTAGTGCGTCCAATATTGCTTCTTTCAATGCTCCTGCCAACTCTTGTTTATCCAAGACTTTACTTGCAACCTGTTCTATCTTTTCCAATTCGTTGCGTGTCTTTTCATCGGCTTTCTCTCTTATGCTCCGCCATTCAACAATGCAAAGGAAAACTCCGACAATGCACGTTACAATAGGAACACCGTAGATGTTATCCAAATGAAACAACTTGTAAATATTGCTGAAATGTATCAGAATATCTACACAAGCACCTATCAACATACCGCCTTCGTAGGAGATGAATTTACTCAAAGAACGCTTTAATGCAAAGGACGACCTTGCCTCTCCGCGTAACTTTGCCTTATTTACTCCGCTTATCAAATCTATAATCATCGCAAACAGCACTACCGTACAAGCGATAACAATGATTGATAACATTCCGCTTATGCTTCTTAATATTTCCATTTTTTTATTTCACTTTAAATGATTAAACTCAAATAAGAACCGCTCTTATTTCACTTAACTACAATAAGCAATAACCGATTAAAAGCAAAACCAACACCCAAGCCAATACAATCCGCAACAATGTCAAGCCAATCCCATTTATTGCCGACAGCCTTGCTATCTCCATACTCTTTGCCGACACTTGCTCCCAAGCCAAAGCAAACGCCGTAAATTCCGACAATGAATGCACTGATGAAATTTACTGCAAAGTGAAGTATCTTATCTTTTGCTATTGTCATAACTTAACTAAAATACAAGTCCGCTTCTGCTTTTCTTCTGCGTTCCAATCCCGATAATTTATTTCCCCCTGAATAAACCCAACGCATAAATTCATCACGGATTGCAGGATTGTTTGCTCCTAACTTAACTTTTCGTAGTAAGGTTGAGTTTGCAAAATTCTTCAGTCCTACATTGAATGCAAAAGACACCAAAGCGTCAAATTGATTCTGATTGACTTTTAAGTTATACGCATTTATTCCCTGTTCAAACTTCTGCAAATCTTCGTTAAGGTATTCATCTGCCAACTTTTGACTAATCATCATACCCTCACGAATACAAGGCGAACAATGACCATATCCAATAGTCCAATTCTTTTCAGTCTTTACAGGTTTATACGCCGTCAATCTTAAACCTTCAAATGACTTTATCAGGTCTATTCCTCTTTTACTTATTTTCATCTTATCTGCCATTTTTAAGAGTTAATATTTCATAACTACCAAGCCTTACTTTTTTAATGGTAACGATAGGATAAATACACTGGTCTTCAACAATACGTTGTATTTGAGTGAATAAGTCTTTTAATTCTTTACTTCCTGTAAAGAATTTTCCCTCTCCAATGAAATTATCATTATCATCCACTCTTTCACAGAAATGAACAAGACATTTTTCTTCTCCAAAGTGAGTTCCTGTGATAATCATTCCAAGAAAGATTATAGGTTTATCAAAAAGCGATTGTATTGATACTTTTGGACAATCCCAAATATCTCCTCTTTTAGATTTAATGCCAAGTTCTGAAAAATCTACCGTTTCCATCATTCTTCAAGTGCTTTTAAGTCGTTACGAACTTGCTCCTTTAATGCAATAACTTCTGACAAGAATGTCTTATAACGTGCTTTCGCTTCATTATTTTCTACAGTTGTCGGAAACAACTTATTTTCTCCTGCGACAAAGTTGTTTTGCAACTCATTCTCATCTTCAATACTCCACAATGTCTTTATTGCGTGTTTCACTACATTTGAGTTTGTCGCCGTTTCAGGCACAATTATGACGTATGCAAGAAAACATTTATATTTATTGCCTTCTTCGTTTTCTTTCTCCGTTTCTTCTATATCAAGACAATAAACGGTCTTTCCGTCAGTATCTTTATGCAACGTCTGCGGTTTTACTGAAAACTCGCTCTTCTCTGTTTTTGATGTTGTATACTTCATCTCTTTTATCAAGTTTTAAATATTTATCAAAAATTTGTTGATATTCCTTCGGTACTACTTTCTCTATCAGATGTCTTGAGTTTGTCCTTTGTATATACCCAAGCCACGGACAAACTTCTTGTTTATATTCATCAATAGTAAGTGGTACAGGACGTTTTTCTAATTCTGCTACTTTTCTACAAAAGTTTTTCTTAATGTTTTTTCGTATTAGGATATAATTATGACGAAAGACAAAACCGCCAATATCAATTCCTCTCGCTTCAACAGGGAAAATCTGATAATTAGGTTTCAATTTCAAACCTCTATCAAGTAACATTTTTCTCTCTTCTTCAAACAACTGATGTAATTGCTCCTTTGTCTTTGCAAGAAAAATCTTATCATCGTTATATCTTGCATATAGTGAAATATGATATTTCTTTGATAATTTCTTCTCTATATCATAATCAAACTTGCTTAAAAACAAGTTGGCAAAATACTGCGATAATATACTTCCGATAGGTAATCCTACACCTTCTACATCTCCTGTACTTATGCTGTCAATATACATACAAAGCAACCATAAAGCATCCTTATCTGCTATACCTTCACTCAAAACTTCTTTCATCTTATCGTGAGGAATAGACGGATAATAATGCCTTATGTCTTGCTTCAAACAATACTGCGTTCCTTTAGGATTTGCTTTAAGTGTAAGTACTATTGTCGTGTACATACCTTGTTCGCCTGTCATTCCTCTGTCCTTAACACACGCATAGGTATTCCTTCTCATAAGACTATACCAATAATCCCCAAGAATATTTACTATTGCGTGCTGAACAATCCTGTCAGGAAAAAACGGCAGTTTGAATATTGTTCTTTCTTTCGGTTCATAGACTTTGAATTTCTTATATTTCCCGACAACAAACGTCTTCTTTTTCAGTGATTCGTGAAGTTGTTTTAATAAAACATTATCTTCTCCGTTTTCTCTGAAAAACTTCTTCACTGCTCTGCGGTGCTTCTTATTTTTTGCCGCTTTCTTTGCAGCGATAATCAGATTATCAAGACTTATTATCTTCTCATATATGTTTTCAAGCCGTTCCATTTAAACCTACTTCATTATATCCCTTTGCTTGTTATAATACAATTCGTGTCCGAAACCTATTATGTACTATTTTAAACTGTTATCTTTTGCCAAGAGGCAAAGGTCTCATTCCCGATATTTGTAAATTTATTTTCCAAGTAATTGCGAGAGCCGTAATTCACGTTCGTATTCGTCCAAACGTTATTCGCATTAACGTAACCGAACCCATCGTTAGCACCGTTATTAGCGTTACCACCGACAGCACACCAACGGCTCAAGGAATGACAACCTATATTTACTATCATATTCTTTTGCGAATTTTCAATGTTTCAGTTAATTAAAATGCAGAGGGGCTATCGCCCCGCTCTGCGTTTTGTTGCCTGACGGCACGCTTCCGTTTAAACTATTATTCCGTTTGCGTTTGTGGTTACGTTTTCGTACAAGCAAAGGCGAGAGCCGCAACTCACGATCGTATTCGTCCAAACGCTATTCGCATGAACGCAACCGAACCCATCGTGAGCACCGCCATTAGCGTGACCACCGACAGCACACCAACGGCTATTTGCACCATTACTATTTGTTATATAGTAATAATCCGCCCATTTAGTCTTATCGCTACCACCTGACTTTAATGGAATAATATCACCTTTATCTCCCCACAACACATCTCCGTAATAATAGTTAGTACCATTGCCTATAAGTCCTCTTAACTCATAGTCAGACGTTATTCCACTTGCAAACTTCGTATGGTCATTGCATACATAAAACTCAACATCTCCGTTTGCAGAAGCATCTTTGACCAAGATATGAACGCCGTCGTGCAATTCAAATATATCTCCGTAAGGACTTTCTATGCCGTGATACTTCGGTATGAATGTATGTAAGAACAAATCTTCTTCAGGTGCTGTATATTGTACCGTTCCGTCATTCAATACCCAAATCTCAACTTCTCCGCTACCACCTGCCAAACTATTTCCTGCTCCACAAGGTGCAACAGGTCTATATCCATTATAGGTATTCCAACTTGCACTTATTGTATTACTTACTCCACTACCAAGACCGCCTTGTCTGAACCCATTTGCATCTCTTTGATTATTTACTGCCAACTGACAATTTCTGTTGCCATATTCAGCAATATACAGATGTTGCATTAGGTTATGCCCCGTCCAATCAATAGCACCGTAATCACTGCCATTCTTTCTTGCGTAAGTACGAAAGTCATCAATCTTTACTGACGTTATCGGTCTGCCATATAATTTTGAGCGGTATGTGTCATTATTATCTCCACCTATATATAAAGGATTGGCTACCGAACACAACGTGGTATCATTTGCACTATCTGTTCGTTTTGTTGTCGCTTTATACATTCCCAAGTTTATCCTTGTATTTTCTTTCACAGGCTTAAACCCCGGAAGTGGATATAAACTGAATAATGCACGTCTTTTATTTCCGTCTGTTTCAAATCTTGCATACAAGTACGGAAATTCAACCATTACATTACCTTTTGCACCTGTCAAATCAAATCCTGCAAAACTTGATTCAGGCATATAAGTTTTCTTAATGTTTGCTCCGCTACCTTCTACTAAACAAGACTTAAATCCATTGAAGATACCGCCACCTTCGGCAAAGAAATAATACTCTTTACCTGCTCCTGCTATTCGCTTGACATCGCATTGACTATCGGTAACATCAAACTCATAACCACAATACATATTTGAGTTGCCTTTACCTCTGCCAATAACTCCGTCCATTCCTATTAAGATACCCATACTCTTAATCCTTTCTTTTTGTTAGTTGATACCTTCGCCTGCTCCCCACCAAACATCATATAATGTAAGGTCTATTGCTCCAGCCTTTATGCCGACAACTGATACTGGATTCCACATATCAAAATTTATCGGACAATCAGAAAATCCTGTATCTTTATAGGCTTTCAAATTGACCGTCATCATCACATCTTCTGTGAATGTTTTCGGATGAACATACAACGCAAAAGGTTCATTGTTCTTTAAACTGAAATCACTTGCTAAACTAGTGATTTTACCGTGGGCATTCACTCGCCCAGCGTACATAATTTCCGTTACATTTGCCATTTTCTCTTAATTTTAAAATTGTTACTTACTTTTATTATTATGACTATTCTTTAATTTGCCGATATTGATTGAGTAATAGGGGTTATGTCTGTAACAGGTTTTAATTCTGCCTGACTAGGAACTACGCATTGATTATATGAATAATTTATCTTTAATAGAGCCATAGTATCTCCTAACTCTTCAACTTGATTTTGAATTCTTGTATCTGTACCACATCTTTGTAATACAGCCTTTAAAGATGAGATACTATCACAGACATCTTCTAAAGCCGAATTAAATTTTGCAAAAACATTATTCCCACATTCATCACTCGTTAATAAGCCTATATTAGTATCAAGTTGTGCTATTGAAGGGATTATATTATCATTGACTTTCGCAATCAATTTTTCTATATTTCCAGCATCTATTACTCTGTTATCTTGCAACTCCTTTACACTTGCATTATTTGATGTTACATAATTATCAAACGAATTCTTGTTCATCGTTACTGTTGAATTGGTTGAGGATATACTTGAACTCAATGATGATACTGCTTCTCCGACAGAAATCAAAGGACTTTCAGGGTCTTCTCTTGCAACTTTTAACGCATCACGAACATCAATCAAAGAAATAAATCTTTCTGTCGTTGTATCAAAGACATTTGCTCTTAATGTACCGTAATCATTGACCAAAGAACTGAATTTTGAATTATTAGACAAGTCAATATCTCCAGAAAGCACGACACCATTCAATGACGGCTTATCAGTCAAATCTCTATAACTTGTTATGATAATCGGTTTATCTGTCAGGTCATTGTAACTTGTAATAATCGTAGGTTTATCTCTTAAATCGTCGTAACTTGTTACACTCTTTAATTGCCAATCAGAAGCAGTAAAAGAGCCTGTCGTTCTATCTACTGTACATAAATAGGTACATCCTGCCAAAAAGTCTTTTCCGCCTATCGTTACTTTTTCAGAAACTAACCACTCATCATTTGCATAATACGGAACGGTAGGCTGTACAACCCAACATTTATTAGGAATATCGCCTCTGTTTTGAATTATCCTTGTTACATTGCTTTCAACAGGAGTGAATCTTGTAGATAGAAATGTATCATACGTTCCTTGAGGAAGTAAAAGTAAATTATCGGAACTGCTTAACAAACTACCGTTAATCTTTGGTCTTCCGTTCAAATTATCAAAGTTATAAATACTTTTCGGCAACCATTCTGACGGATAAAAATCACCTGTTAATCTTGACAGCGTACAGATATAAGTAACACCAGCATAAAAAGTCATACCGTTAATAGTTACGGTTCTTGCTACTAACCATTCATCATTCTTGTAGTAGGGTGGTGTAGGTTGAACAACCCAGCACTGATTAGGTACTAATCCACCGTTGCCGATAAGAGCATCAATATCATTTCTTGCAGGGTCAAATCTACCAGTCAAAAATTCTGTAAAGGTTGTTCCTAATAATCTTTTGCCGATTTCTGTCGTATTGTCATCTGCCTGTAATTTCAATGGGTCAAAACTATCAATCAGAAATGAATCAAAATCGCCTTGTGGCAATAGACTTCTATCTCCCGTCAATACAGAGCCATTAATCTTCGGACGATTATCAAATCTATCATAATCAAACAAACTTTTTGCGGTCCAATCACTTGCTGTGAAGTTTCCTGTCAATCGTGTTTTTTTGCAGTGATAAGTTACTCCTGCTTTAAATTTTGTTGTTTCAACAGTGGTATCACTTGCTACTAACCATTCATCATTCTTGTAATAAGGTGTGAATGGCATAACGACCCAACATTTATTATTCAGTGCTGTACCTTTATCAGTACCGTTGCCTGTTCTATCATAGAAATCAACTCTGTCTGTAACAAGTGAATCAAAATTATCCCTGAAATTCCAAAAGTCTTTTATCTGCTGTTTGACGGTTTGCTCACGTCTGCAATTACTTAATGTTATCTCTATCTTATACGGATTAGATAAGTATTGCCTAATCTGTGTTATTCTAATTTTTAATCCTGTCTTTGCAAAATCATCATCTTCATAGTTGATATTATCCCCTACATTAAGGTTTTTACCTGACTGCTTATACCATATCTCGTCAATAGGTAATGAAAATAACACTTGGTCAAGTTCATACTCGTACATCTGTTTTATGGCTTCTTTCATCATTTCAAGGCTTGCAGTATCTACATAACTTTGTGGCATCTGCATTCCAAATACTGCATACTCGTCATCAACGGCTGGATAAAAAGTGTCATTCGGCATATTTACTCCACCGTCAGTAATCCTCATAAGTTTAAACTCATGTTTGGAATGTTCATAGTTTGATACTTCAATAGTGCGTCCTGCCAACTTTCCGCTCATAAAAGATATAGTTTCCGTTCCTTCTGCTCTTAAGTCCTCATCGGAATAATCTATATCATTTTTATCATCATAGATATTACACCAAACAAGCCCCTTTTCATCTTCACTGTTATGAGAATCTGCTTCTTTATAAGAATTGTATTCAGTATTGCTATCGTTTGGCGACCAAGTTACTTTTGTTATCTGACCAACTCTTGACGGATAGGTATTACTTCCGTCAAATCCCATTTCTGAATGAATGGCGTTATTGTCATAATCCTGTCCTTTGATAGATAAACCTTCTGCATCTGATACATATTTTCTGCGTGAGGTATCGTCTTCTTTTGCTGAATAAAAATCTGTTCCGTCATAATACAATTCCTTCTTTTTTGGCAATAGTAGGTATTGACTGCCGTACTTTGTTTGAACAATGTTTCTATCTCCGCCTTGTACAAGTATTCTGTCTATTCTTCGTTGTTCTGTATTCCGTCTTTCAATATTAGGCTTTATTCCAAATCCACTACCATATTTAAGAGTAACTACATCATCTGGAGTATTCTCCAACTTCTTCAGACAAATCCGTCTGTCGCTTGTAACATACCATTCAGTATTGAATACTCCTGCAATACTATTCAAGGCATCAAAAACAAACGTGCTATCAAAAGAAACAAGTTGCTCACTTGCATCATCATAATCTCCGATAGAAAATTCTTGCTCTCCTGTCGTTATATGTGCATTACAACTTTTGACAATATGAGTTAAAAAGTCTTTCGGTCTGCCTGTCAAAGAAAACTTAATACTATGCCAATTATCATCTGAATACGACTGCACAATCCAATTACTGAACAAACCTACCGTATTATAAAATGTTAGTGAATAGTCAAAATACTCACTATTATGTTTTGTAGGTTGGCACAAATCAAGTAAATAATATGTTTCATTGTCTTCTTCAACCCACGAACCTATCGGCAACTCAATATATTCAGGCAAAGAAAAGTTAAGCGAAACAAAACTTGCTTGCATTATTTCTTTCTGAATATAATCACTATCTCCAAACTTAACTGTCAATGTTTGGATTATGCCGTTTATCTTATAATATATTGTTATCGTTTTTCTTCTCATATTACATTATAGTTTGCTCTGTAATGAAATAAAATACTCTGAATGATTGTAATAATGTTTTATTCGTAGAAGTCGCTGGAAATACGCTTATATTGGCTGGTGTGAAGCAATTAATGTTTATAGGAATTTCCGATATTTCATTATCTCCTACTAACATCACATCGGCAACGGTCATCTTATCATCTGAATAAAACTTAGGTTGTAGGAATATTGAAAATGATGAATCAAGCGAAAAATCATTGTTTAACTCCGTTATTTCTCCGTGTGATGAACTTCTTAACGCTTCCGTATAATAATTAGTGATATGCAAATATCCACCTGCAAAAACATATATTTCATACCTTGATAAAATCTCTCTGTTATGTTCTGTATTTGGTATCTCAACAATATTACAAGGAGAAAATGAATTAACATTAAACGGACATTCCGATTGCTCGTTGTCTTCAAACAATATAACATCCAACGTTTCTATTGTTTCGTCTGTGTAATACAACGGTTTCAGATAAATACTGAATGTTTGATTACCGACAAGACGAAAACCTTCAACCAAACTATTTAACTGCCGATGTGATAAGGCACGGAAAGTTGCAAGCGAAGATTCGCTTGCAACTTCAGTTATGGCAACTTTCAATGTAAATGTTACCCATACCTTACCGTTATTCAATAATAGACTGTTGATTGCAATGTTATTATAAAAACACTGCATCTTATATTCCTGATTGTCATAACGCAATACCAAAGACTTACTTCCTGCCGATGTTACTAAACCTATAAAAGAATTAAAGTTAATCTTAAACTGCTCAACATCCATTGTACTGCTACCAAACGACAAATCTTCTTCAATAGCCTTAATGGTTAGTGAATGTTTTGCACCGACCAATCTATCTTGTATTGTCCGTTCAAATATTTTATCAAGGCTACCTTCCAACAATATAAAACCATAGTCATTTACATTGTTATTCTCTATGAAACAAGCACTATCAACGAAGTTAAAATAAATATGATTATCCGTAAATGTTTCGTCAAAATCATCTTGTACAAGCGTTATCTTGAATGTTTGTTTATTGAACCCCGACAAAACATTATTATTTTCTATTTTTAGCAGTCTTAAACGCAGATTTAAGCCTATTTCTTCAAAAGTGAATAAATTATAAGGTTGAGAAGATAAAACGTCAAAGAACGTCTGAAAATTCTTTGAAAAGTCATCTTGATAGCATTCAAGTTTAATCTCTTTTTCTTCCTTGAATTGAATACCGTCCGACAAATCAACATCAAACTGACCTTCATACCATTCAATACTTGTTATATCTTCCTTATCAGGTGGGTTAAGCAGGTCCTTAATATAATCATTAAGAACCTTTACTCCGTATTCCTCAATGTCAATATTATTTATCAGTATTCTTCCCATTAGTTCATTTTCACACCTCGCATTTCAAATCCTTTTAACCTACTATCAACAACAGCCATTCTGTTTTCTACTCCACCAAGCAACCTTACTATTGCAGAGGTATCAACGTGAATACCAGAAATCTCCCGTTGAATAATTACAGCACAATCCCTCATCTCGTGAGTGTAATCCCTTATGTCGTATGTATGACCTTGCACAGCAGTAAACATTCCTTCTAACTTTGTCGCTTGGTCTTGTGTCATCTGTGCAAAGGCATTATTACTTGCGGAACGGGTATAATCTAAAATATCTGAAAATAGACTGTTGATTTTATCTGCATCTTCTTTACCTTCTGTAATAAGAGTTTGTAATCTTTCTTTAAAGTCTTCAAGCCATTCTTGACGCTCTTCCATAGTCATATTTTCTGCATTTTCCATATAGTCAGTATATTCATTGTAGAAATTTGATAACTCATCTTGCATTTTGGAAAAAACAAGATGTTGTATCATTGCTTTTCTAATATATTCTGCTATATTGTTGAAAACATCTTCTGCAGTTGCTTCTATATCCAAAAGTCCGTCTAAAAATTCATTATGCCAATCACTCTCACTTAATCCTGTAAGCCATTCTATTCTTTGTTGCCGTAAATCTTCTAATTTTTCATCGCATTCAATTAAAGTATTGATATAATCTTTTGTTTCACTATCCAAATAACCCCATACATCAGACATTTTCAAGGCTTCAAGTTGTTCAGTAGTTAGATTAACTAAATCTGTCATTCTTCCACTTAACAATTCTTGAACATCGGTATATGACCAGTTACTTCCATCTGCACCAGACAATGCCATCATTACGCTTTCTATAATCTGACCATATTTACCGCTATTTTTTATGTCTTTAGACATTGAAACACCCTTTGAGGAAGAAAAAGTTCCTGCTCCGCTATTTAGATAATCATTAAAGGATTTCTTTATAAGTTCTTGTTCTTTTTCTATAGATGCTCTTGCTTTTTCGTATGCCATTTCCCCTGTCTGACCAGCATAGAAATTCATCAACTCTTTTTCTTTATCTATTACTTTATCAAGCACCTCAATATAGCCTTCCATTGCACCTTTCGCTCTCTCATAACTATCATCTTCTTTGTTGAAAAATGTTTGATACAATGTCGTCAATGCGGTAAATGCCGCACTTATGGCTGCTAAAATAACCGTTGCTGTTTCTAATGACCTTATGGCAATCTCAGTGTTTCTTGCTTGAACTTCCAATGCCTTCAACTGTATTATCGTAGAAAGGATAGTAATTCCCATATCTCCTATTGCAGATATGGCACTTCCAAAGTCCCCACCAATAGTGTCCCCTAATTCTTTGAAGCCACTTGCTAAATCTTTTATACTATTAAGTAAAGTCGTTTCTGCATTGACAAGTTTCTTTGTTGCTTTTGTCTGTTTATCTTTTGCAGAGGCAATTTTTTTATTCGCTGTTATTTCCTGTACAGAACCTTTGCCGAAGTTTTTCTCTGCCTCAGTGTGTGCATTCTCAGCCTCTGTTAATTCTTCGGTTGCTATCTTTAATTCTAATCGTGCGTTGGTTATTGCAGAAAAAGTATCTCTACGGTCTAATTCGTTTTGCATTTTTTCCAACACATCAATATATTCCTGTAAATCTTTAGGGTCTAAAGATTCTGCGGCCACTTGCTTTACTTTGTCAAATTCTTGTATTAAATATCTAATTGTTTCTGTAGATGTTTGCTCTAAATCTTCAAATGCCCTTGTGTATTCAGGAGTTTCTTTAAGTTGCTGAAAATCTAACTCAACAACTTCTTTTGTCTTATTTACTTTAAGTGTCTTAATAGCACTATCAATCCTCTTTATATCATTTTCAT
The DNA here is from genome assembly GCA_017633985.1 of Bacteroidales bacterium. Classification (GTDB taxonomy): domain Bacteria; phylum Bacteroidota; class Bacteroidia; order Bacteroidales; family P3; genus Scybalousia_A. The sequence goes on along the minus strand of JAGBOF010000007.1, from coordinate 224,739 downwards.
TTCCTTTTTCTTCTGCCTGTTTGCGTAATTCTTGTAGTTTTTCCAAATCCTCATTGTATTTTTTATCAATAGCAAGGCGTTTTTCGTTGTAGTCTGCATAACTGTCAAGTAATCCTAATAAGTCTTTTTCATATTTATCATCTGCTTCTTTTTGAATTTTCTCTACTTTGTCATACAATTCTTTTTCTAATGCTTCTTGACGTGTTTTATAAACTTCATCAATGTTATAGGGAATACTTTCTTTTGCTTCCTTTGCTTTCTCTTTTAAGTCCGATAACTCTTTATCTAACTTATCATTTTCTCGTATAAACCATTCTATTTCTTCCGATATTTTACGCTCTGTTTCGTCTGAAATTAAAGAAATCTCCGCATCACGCCCTTTTTGACTGAATGATGTAAGGAAGTTGTCAAAATCTTTTTTGGCTTGCTGTAACTTCTTTAATTCTTTTTCGGTGCTTCCATTACCACCGCCGCCACCATTATTATCAGTGTTAGTTTTTGTTTTTAACCCTTCTGCTTTTTCTGTATATTCTTTAATTTTATTTTCAGTTTCTTGTAGTTCTTTAAAGGCTTTTTCTTCGGCATTCTTTGCTCTTTTTAATTCATTCGCTCTTGCCATTTGACCTTCGGCAACTTGACCATTTTCGCCACCCATTGTAATGATGGGTTGATTATTTGCTCTTTCAATATTCGCTCTATTTTCGGCTCTTTTAATGTATTCTTCCTCTTGTAGAATCTGTTTTTTTGTCAATTCATTGACTTTTTCTTCATAGGCTCTTGCCTTTGCATTATTTATAAGTGCAGTAGTATAATCTTCTGCCGCCTTTGTATTAGCAATTAATCGTTTGTGTTCCTTGTCAAGATGTCCATTGTATTCAGGGATAACTTCGTTAAGTTTATCTATCGCCTTCTTTCTCTCATCTGTTGATACTTTTTCATCTGATGCAACTTTTATTAATCTCTTTAAACTATTTACTTCTTGCTGTGCATCTGCAACGTGTTGTGCTATGGATTCATTTAATGCTTCTTGTTCTTTCGCCGCCTCACTTGTTCTTGTTTTATATAAAAATACTGCAGATGCAAGGGCTGTAACTGCAACGGCGATAATCCCTGCTGGATTGGATGCTAACGAAAGATTGAATGCCTGACTTGCCGCTCTCGCCAATCCCAATTCTTTACGGAACATCATTATCAATTGTATGCCTTCTTTTATTCTTCCGTATGCAAATGCTACTTTCTGAATAGCGGCAATAGCAATCAATGTAGTTTTATATGAACCTAATGCGATAACAAGTAATCCGATTATTCTTAATATTTCCTGATAATGTTCTACTGCTTTGCCTGCCAAGTCAATACCGAACTTTAACGGACCTTCAGTCATTTGACCAAGTTCGTTAAACATATTGGTAATATTATCTTCAAGTAGTCCGATACTATCTCCAAGAGTATCCATTTTCTTTTGCATCATACCTGCAAACATACCACCTTCGGCATTGACACGGTTGATGACCTTCTCCAAATCTTCAAACTTTATAACTCCCTTTGAAATATTTGCACGGAGTTCTTGCTCTTTCTCTATTCCACCGCCCATTTCTTCCGCAAGTTGTTTGATGACAGGCAATCCTTTTCGTTCCCATTGTGCAATATCTTCTGTCATCAATTTAGGGCTTGATTTGGCTTTATTGTACAAATCAACAAGTTCTTGTAAAGGGACGTGCAATCCCGAAGCAATGTTTGACAACTTATCAATAACGCCTATCGTTTCTTCTGCTGACGTACCAAAGCCAAGCAATGATTCTGATGCTTTCGCCAAATCTTCAAACTCAAAAACATTATTGAAAGCGTAACTTTGTAGGTCATCAAGAAAAGATTTTGCCTTATCTGCCGAACCAAGAAAAACTTCCATTGAGGCTTCAATATTCTGAAATTCGGCTCTGACATTAATCATTTTGGATATAAATCCTGAAATGCCATTCGCTACTTGAATGCCGATGAATGCCTGCAATGCGTTTGTGAGCATACCTACTTTGCCAGCAACATTTTCAAAAATCCTACCGCTTGCATCTACCTGTGATTGTATCTGCCTTATTTTTGTGGAAAATCCTTTTGAACTTTCCTCGTATCTCCTGTCTATATTGCCAATAGTCTTATTTATTTCTTCCTGACTTTGTTTCAATTTTTGCAACAACTGACTATTATCTAAAGTAAACTCACTATGTAAACTCATTGCTTTATAATCTTATTGAACCTGTTTTAATACTCCTATCAATTCTGAAAAACTCATCTTTTCTGTTTTCTGTGATGATGTTGTCGTCTTTTTATCACTGCTCTTATAGAAGGTAGAAATACCGTCTGCTATAATCATTCTCAAATTTGCATAACTGATACCCCAAACAGCATAATCATAAGTCCATCCAAACTTCTCACAAACAACACCAAGAAGGCTACCGTATATAGTATTTCCACCTATACTTATGCTATGCTTTTCGCCTTCTTTTGCTTCGGCTCGTTTAGCCTTAACAGCTTCATCAATAGCATAGCATTGGTAAAATTTACCAAGTCAATCTGTTGTAGTATCATCAACATTACCTGAACAAAGTCTTGCGGTGTGCAATTAGTCTTTATAAACTCTATGACTTCATTCAGATAATCTTCATTCATAACATCTGATTTGTCTTTGGTAACAGCAATAGCGATAAAACGACAAATCAAGTCTGTCTTTTCATTACAAACTCGCCAAATCTCAATTTCAGGTTTTTCTTTCCACGCCTTTTCATCTATCTCCAACTGTAAGTAGATTTTTGAGAGTAACTGCAATCTTCCTAATTGAAGCGGAAAGACCTTAAATTTGCGTTGTTTTGTTACTGATTGATATTTTGGATTAATTTTAGAAAATAATCGCTTAAATAAAGAATTAGGCTTGATTTTTTCCATTGTTGAGTAATCTATGGAAAACTCCAAAGCCTTTTCAGTGATAACATCTGCCATTCGTATGGCTGTCAAATCTTCTTTTTTCATTGCTGTTTATTGTTTTTTGTGTTCCCAATAGGACTTGCACCTATCTTTCTTCCAAACTATCGCCTCTGAAAGTGTTCTACTTGCTAAACTATGGGAACTATCCGATGAAAGACTACTTCACATCGTAGAATACGAATAACGTACCCTTGTCGGTAGTTGTCTTTCCTGCTCTCAAAATTGTTATTTCAAGAGGCACCGTCCAACCATTGTCTGGGTCCCATTCAGGTGCTTCAGCAAAGATTCTGCATTTAGCCGCTTTCAATCCCTCACTACCTGTTGCCTCTTTGTTCTCAATCTTGATACTGAAGAAGGTATTCTTGATAGTGTCTTTAACTGAAACTTCTCCCGATGTAGAATCTTTTGACATTTCCCAAAACTTTCCTCTCGTACTTTCTGACGGTTTCAACAAAGTACAATTTATCTTGATTGTACCTGCTCTCTTTAAGAAATCCACCAAATCGCCGTTGATGTCCCTTAAAGTTTTTTCTTCGCCTGCTTCGTTTGCAAAGGAAAATCCATTCTCTGCAATCAATCCCAAATCATCAAAGGTTGTTGCCATTGCATCATTTGTTCCTGTCGCTCCAATGGATAAATGCAAACTACCCCAAGCGGTGTTCTTTATGGTTGTACCCAATGCTGTATCTGCCATAATTATATCTCCTTATACTTTTAATAGTTAAAAATTCTTAAACTTAATTGTGCATTGACACAATGCTCATTCCGTTCATTAACCTTGAAAATATCAAGACTTACAAGAGTTATCTTGTAAGGTTCTATGACTATCTCTTTCCTGTCTTTGAATAATGATGTTTTGATAATGTTTTCAATCTCTCCTGTTAGGATAGTGTCTTCAACATAATCTTCAGTGTTACGCTTTTTATCTTGCACATAAACGTGAATAAAGGCTGTTGCTAACTCAAACTGCCCCATAAGTGTAGTATTTACTAACACACAACAATCGTTAGTGGTGCTGTTTGGTATGCGGTCTGTCTTATACAATTTACCGCCCATAGACAAAACTTTTGTATATAGGTCGGAATCTTTTACGAAACGGTATAACAGAGTTTTTATATCATTACTTGATTTCATCCTTTATTAACTTGTTTAATGTCTGAAAAATCTTCTTGCGTAATACTTCAAGTTTTACAGGGAAATTCTTTGTTGCCCATAATACCCCAGCGGATAAGACAACCTTGTTTTTCATTCGTTCTACATAGACGGCGTATTCCATTCCTGCCACAATCACAACTCCTGCATAAACACTCGTCTGTGCTAATTTGTGAGCAATATCAACAGCATAACCCTTGCCTATTGTAGTACCTTGATTTCCTTGCTTAACTTGATTAAAAGATGATACTTGAGAAATCTTTCCATCAACGATGACTGCATAGCCTATTGAACTCCTTAAATTACCTGTTTGGTCTATCCAACTTTGTTCTTTCGGTTGTTGTCTGATGAATTTAACGGTTTCTTCTCCAAGTTTGCTAAAAACTTCATTCGTGCAGGAATCTATAACTGCAGGAAATTGATTAAAGACTTTATTTACAAAGTCTGTTTTTGTTGCACACTTGACACCGAATAATCCGTTCTTCTTTACAGCCATAACCTACAATGCAGTTGTTCTCTTGTAAATCCTTTGACTTCCTTTGTATCTACCACAACGCCGTCATTTCTTATTAGTCTTATCGTCTGACCATAATGAAAATCTGGTGCAGATAAATTCAAATAGACTACATAAGTGTAGGTATATGCAACCCCGTCTTGCAATGTTATTGTACTCGCTCTTTGGTTGAGTTCATACCGACAAGGTATTTCTTCACTCCATTCTTCATCGCCTTGAATGTAGTTACCGTCCTCGTCTTCATATCCACCCGAAGTAATCAAATACTGCAACTTATATAGTCTGAAATCAAACATCATTTTACATCTTTATATCCAACAAAATTCGTATAGCAATCATCAGTAACATTTTCTTCTTCTCCGATGTTTTTGTATATCTTATTTGCAAGAGAGATAAACCTACTTGCATCATTAAAACTTACACTCATACCACCTTCTGACATATTAGGTACTGTTGCTAATTGCATATACAAATCAGCAACAGCACCCTGAAAAGCATTAGACTTTGCAACACTTGCATCAAATTCATCATCATTATTCAATTCTCTCTGAATAAGTAATAAATTCAAAGTGTCCTCTGTCAATGGATAACTGACTTTCGCCTTTAATGCCTCAAGAATAGTCATAGTTATTGATTACGTTTTAACCCTGTGCTTCAACTTCACTTGCAGTCAAACCTTCCGACCACTGTGTATTAGCCGTGTTAAGCATAAATAGGTTCTTCCTATTGCTTAATGCAGGTTGTACATACGCTTCTGCCAATGTTCTGTCAAGCATTGGGTCTACTTTGCCGTAACGTGTAATCTTATAGAATGAACCATAAGTCTGTTGAGCCTCTACATTAGGCACTTGAGGAACGGTAGTATAATATGTTCTACCAAGTTGCAATGTAGGACCAAGCGTTACAACATTGTTTTTCCACGGTTGATAAATATAAGAATCTCCATTCGGTTGTTCTGCATTTACAAAGCGATTGATAACTTCAAACTGCGGATAACCAAACTTCTCCATATAAGCATTCAAATCTGCCAATGTGAAATTCTGATATTTTGCTCTACCTGTTAAAATAGTTAAGTCGGCTGCCAATCTTTCTTTCGTTGCTTTCTGATTCAACAGATTGGCTAACATTCTCTTTGTTATGAATGCGTAATTCAATGCGTTCTTATCATTGTCTTCCGCAAAATTCATAATCTTGATAATATCGCCAATACCGTCTGCCGTATTGGTATCACTCCAATCGGCACTGCAACCGAATTGATTTTCTGCTGGAATATTGAAGTTGATACGGTCTTTTGTTGTATTTCCTTTTCCGTCTATCTTATCTTCAAAGTCTTTAAAACCTCTTGAACCGATAGACAAAGCCTCTGCTTCTACCTGTGCATAAATACCATTTGTAACAAAATCAACATCGTCATAAATGTCATTTATGATAGATTGCATTGCCTGCGTATCGTTGTTCTTTTCAGCAAGAAATTGAGCATCCTGCTCGGACTTGATAACCGTTTCGTCTTTCTCTCTTGAAATAGATGTTTTCTTCAAAGTACCATTCCAAGCACCAATAGCCTTTCTCTGCTTTTTAGGTGCAGGGCTATCAAATGAAACAATGTCTGCCGTAACAGGTAGTGTTTCATTTCCTTCAAGGGTTTTGAAGTCAAAGGTTCTTGTGAATGTCAAAGGAAAATATCTCAAGAAATACCACTCTCTCGGAATATTCAAACGCACATATTCCGCAAACTCATTATTACTCAAAGGTAAGTATGGTTGAATCATTTCTGCCATTTCTCTGTTCTCCTTTCATTAAACTTTTTCAATGCTCTTTATCAAAGCAACAACCTCGTCTGCTACGTTACAAGATTCTTTTCTGATGTTTGCACCATTTACTAACTTAACTTTTTGGTCGCCCTTACCTGCATATACAGCATTACCTGTCAAATATACAGGAGTGTAAATAGGAACAGCCGCACTTGCAGACGCTGCCTTCGCCTGATACAAAACTTCTCCTGTCTTACACTCAACTCCAAGAGTTACTGTTATAACATCAAAGTCTGCATCTGTGCTATCTATTGCCGTAATAGCAACACCTTTCTTTCCTTTTGCAATGACATCTCCTACCTGAACGCCACTGCCTTTTGCAATCTGCATTGTAGTGTCTGCTGTTGCATTAGGTTTAGTAAGTTTGTATGCTTTAATCGGTTTTAATGAACCGTCAGTATCATAACCTACCGCAGTGCTTGGTGGAATATCAAAGGTCGGATTGGCAACTCTTGCACCGCCTGGCACTTCTGCAAAAATCTGCTCAAAGACTGGTGCTGGTACTTTTCCTATTTCCTCAAACTGAAATCCAACTTCCATTTTTTGTCTGATTTAATTGTTAATTACTTGTTACTCGGATGCACCGCCATTAGTAACTTCAATTCCTTTCGCTTGTAAGCGTTGGTGCATAACGTCATTAACTATCGGTCTTATTCCATCTTTGGAGTTTGTGCCATTCTTTACAACCGTAAATGGGTGTAATTTTGTGTTTGCTTTTGCCTGATTAAACTCTAAAGAATCTTTTGCAACTTCTTCAAGGTACGCATCAAAATCTGCATCATCTTTGAAAGTCATTCTTGAGAATTGCTTCTCAACAGACTTAAACCAATCTGCGTCTGCATCTTTTAATGTTTCTTTGAACTTCGTTTCTCTGACCTTTGCCAATACTTCTGTTTGGCTATTAAGCACTTTTTGAGACAATTCAGTGTTCTGCTTTTCAAGTGCATCAATTCTTTGCAAAATCTCTGCTGGAATTTCTGTTGCTGATGGCTTGGGTTCAGTTTTAGATTTTCCACTTTCAAGTTCTTTAATCTTTGCATTAAGATTTTCTACTTCTTTTTTGTGATTGTCAGAACTTATTCGCAAAACGCTGTCTGAATGAGATTGTGCCTGTTGCATCATAGAAATACCCGCTTCTGTAAAAGAGTTTATTTCTTCGTCAGGGCAATCATCTTTTGCAAGGTTCGGATTGAGTTTGCTTAATATTGCACCCACATTCTCTACTTCCTTGTCATTAAACCCGAAGGATTTTGCCTTAGTTTTCAATGATTCTAAAAATTTTTTATTCATCTCCTCTATCTGTTTATTTATATTTTACTATCTATGAAAAAAGGCTGCTGACTTTCGCCAACAACCTTCACTAAACAGATGTTGCTCTCATACTCAAAAGTCAAACAACACTGCAAAATTATAAAAAAATGTTTAATCAATAAACATTTTTAGAAAAAAATTAAAAAAATCTTTATTTATCCGTAAATAAACAGCCTTTTTAGGTGTTTTATTTGCATAGATGAATAAATTATTAAACAGGGGAGAGAACATTACTTAAAAAGGCTTATTTGCGGTTGATGATTTTTGCTGATATTCTGAATATTCTTACATAGTGCCTGACGCATAGCATTGACATCCTCTGTCGGATAATGTTTCTTGTACTGACTAATAAGTTCAGACAATAGAAAACGTTTCTGTTGTGTAAGTTTTCTTATCTGCAATTCTAACTCCTTAATGTATTTTTCCTCGTAAAACAAGGCATCTGCTAAACTTTCCATATTAAAACCATTCTAATCTTATATAATCATTATCTTTGTCTGCCTGTTCATAGATTTCTTTAAATCCTTGCAGAATGTAATTGTATTCACTATTGCAATACTCGTCAATATCTCCTATATTCTCTCTGTATCTTACAAGTTGTTTTTGAACAAAGTATTTAATAATAGATATTACCCTATTTTTATCATCTTTGTTGTCTGTTATTTTGTTTAAAAATTCCTTAAACTCTTCTTTGGGAATTTCTATTATAGTACTTTGCTCGTTAAACTCTGCATTATTACAAAATTCTGTTAATATACTGTCAATACATTCGTATAAATGATTGAAAATACCTGTTCCGTATTCTACTTTGTATGTCTTACAGACGTATAACCTATATCCCATCTTATTTATCTCCTTTCTTATTCCAAATTTCTATTTTTAATACCAATTCTTCATTTTCTTGTGCATATGTTCCAAAACAAGCAAGCGGAAGAATGTCAGGTGCATTGTCTATGGCTTTTTTACATTCGGCAAGTTCATCAAACCAAACAGTTCCGTCATTATATACAAATTCGTATAAATCTACATCATCGGTTTCTGTAAAACACTCGCCTATTATATTTAAACCAATATGAGTTTTAACAATCTCCTTTATTCTTTCAAATGCTGGATTGAATAACTGATTAAAATCAATCCAATCCTCAAATACATCGGGACATTCTTCAATGTATTCTGCTAACTCATCAATATTAAACGGAGAGTTCTTGTCCCATATTGAGTTAAATGTAATGTACTGCATTCCGTCATATTGATAATACTTGTCTGATGTTCTATAATCTGGGCTATTCTTTATTGCAGAAATAACCTCTTCCAAGTTATTCTCTCCAAACGGATACCACAACTCATTATCTTCATTGTTTTGAATTGTACCGTAACTTCCGTCATACTCATTCCACATAGAGATAACATCTCCTTCTTCTGCTGTATATTTTAAGTATGACTTAATTTTTTCTACTCTTTCTTCCTGTGTCATTGCGGTTTATATTTTTTTAGTGTTGCTTTTGTCCCATTTCATCGGGACTTTTACTCAACTTTTATTATTCTATTTGTTTGACTAATAAAGTCTTATGTTTTTCTCCTTGAAGAAATTCAGCCATTGCTTTCCAATCCACAGCTCTTGTTCTTCAGTTACTTTTCCTTTACCATATCCATACTTTTCCAAAACATCAAGGATTTGTTTGTATATGATTATGCTGGGAATACTATGCAAATTCTGTTTTAAAGCCCTTTTTATGCGTTGTTTTTTTGCTTTGGTAGAATTATTAGTAAATGATGAATTGCTTTCGTATAATCGTCTTATAAAATCTATAATTTCTTGTTGAAATTCAGCAGGCATAACTTTTGCATAAGGTCTGCGGACAAATGTTATCACTTCCTTTGTTTTCTTGTCAGTCCATTTAATGACATCCCCTTTGCACTGCATTCTACCATATTTTAATATTCCGATTGCTTCCATTTCTTTTTTATTGTTATTTCATTACTTCTAACCAATACTTCCAACAATTAAGTGTTATTACCTGACTTTTTATGTAGTATTGATAGCAACAAGATTTTTGCACTCTTTATCGCTATATATCTCCATTTTATAACCGTTACGTTTGCCATATAGTGTTATCATCTTTCTTCCCTTATTTCATCAAGTAATTCTCCAAATACATCTTTATTATCATCAATGATGTCTGCCAATTCTTCATCACTATAAGGACTATTGCTTTCTGATAAGAAACTGAACGAATCAAGATTTCCATAGCCATTAAAAACAACGTAATCATCGTTATAGTTGTAGTGTCCGAACGATACTGCTCTAACTGCTTCCATTGCATCTTTAAAGAACGTTTCAAAGAAATCTTCATCATTTATGTGAATATAATCATCGTAACCATTTTCGTACTTCCAATTATTCCACAACTCAATTTTTCTATCTTCATCAAGGTTTTCAATACAAGTGAAAATTTCATCGTATGAAACATCATCTTCTTCATTTTGTTCTAATTCTGAAAAAAGTTTACCTCTGATAAATTGCAGGATAGCATCCAGGTCTTCCTGTGGAATAACTTTGCATAACCACCCTGTTCCATACTTATATCCTCTATCTTCAGCCAGCCCGACTTTTTCAAGTGCCACCAATTTCTTTTCATACGATAATTCTGCTGGCACATTACGAAGATAATCTGTCTGTTTTTTTGTTCCTGCACACATTCCGTTAAGATGATATTTCTCCTGCATCTCCAACAGAAAACGCAGTTGCTTATTACTGCCAGCAATCTCATCAACTCTATCCTGACATTGACCTGCATACTCCAATGTACCATTATGATATATTGAGAAACTAATATGCAATTCTTCATACTCTTCAATAGGTTGCAAATCAATCCAACTTCTTTTATCTTTGCCTTTTTCGGTTGTCAATTCTATGTCTGCTTTGACAGTATAATTTCTTTCTTCGTGTCTTATGTTTGGAAATGTTAATGTACTTTTCATTGTTTATTCCCCCATTTTAAATCTGAAATAGTTTATAAATGCCACTGGTATGTTTAACGTTATACAAGCGTTTTCATACTCAAAATAACCCAATTTTCTGCTCTTTGATATAGTGATGAGTTTTTGCTCCTGTTCTTTGATGTATTCCACCGCTTTTTGTGTGGAAATTCCATTCGCTTTTCTTACTGCTTTTGTTATCATAAAGCAATCTCCTTTCTTGTATCTATTTTATCATTAAACACTTTTGGGAATAATGAATGACTTTTGCCATACTTCCCAACCAAATATTCTCTGAATATCTGCAACTCTACTTGTTCTTTTAGTTGCACAATAATATATTCAGGGTTCTTATATCCGTCAAGGATATTGAATAATTGCAGTACATCGCATTCTTGAATTGTTATCATCGGTTGTGTCATCAACTGATAAATGTACTTGTATGCTCTCTCTAATGCTTTCATCTGTTTATCTGTTTTTTAGATTATTACTGTTTTAAAACCTTCTCTAATAAGCAATTCAATATTCTTGCTCAACTTTTCTTCTGGAATAGATACAAAACATAAAATGTCGTTTTTGTAAGGTAGCCAATTATGAATAATAATGCCTTTGCAAATGTCAGATACTACTTCTGCATCCTTGCCTAATACATCATAAACATTACCGTGTCTTTGTAAAACAAGAGCATCTTTTTTCTCTACTTCAGAGAAGTATCTATCAATTTCCTGTTTTGTTGGTTCAAATTCTGAAAGTCTTTGTGTTATCATTTTCTTTGCATCGTTTATAGTGTGAATCCCACTTTAAGAGTTAATATTTTTGTTTAATTTGATATTGCAAAGTTATTATAAATCAGCGAATTAGCCAAATTTTTTTGCAATTATTTTTAAATTTTTTGAAAAATATTTTGTAATTAATTGATTGATAATCAGATAATTTTGTGATATTTTTGCGTTAATTTATTGATAATCAGCAAAATATTGTGATTTTTGGCGTGTGTTTTTCACGAATTTGCTGTTTTTTGAATGAGTTTGCAAAGGTTTGAAGTTAAATGAACGTAAAAACATCCTTGCATCACGCAGATTGCGTTTCAGAGTTACTTCGTCCATTTCGTCAAAGTTGATGATGTTCTCAAATTTGATGTCTGCACGGAAACGCGGATAAACGCAACGTTCTATATACAGGCTTCCGTCATCGTACTTGCCTATTCTGAATTTTCTTACTACTGCCATAGATTAATCTTCATTTAATGTTTCACAAAATTGCCTGCACTTTCTCGGCATCCAACGGATATATATTACATATCCAAAGGCGTATAATGATATACCTATCACATTCCAACCAATAATGCCTCTATCATTGGCATCTCTGCACTGACATTTTGGTATATGATACCCGAAACGTCTTTTGATTATCTGCTTTTCTATTGATATTTTCATTTGTTAATCCTTTGCTTATTTTTACTGAATAAACTCATCTTGTTTTTTCTCATTTACGGTATAACAATGTTCTAATCCTGTTATTTCAACAGGTGAATTTTCAAAAGTAATCTCTGGAAATTCGTCTTTGTTTAGGTGCATTAAATCGTGCTGATACCTATCGTATCGTTTAAAAAATACACTCCGTCCTTTATTGTCTAATGCAGGCTCGTGAGTAAATGCCCACAATTCTCCACTTTCATCTCTCGCTATCCACATATTATAAATCTCCCTATATTTAATTACCTATTCTCTATTATTGCTCGTATGCCCTGCGTACTACAAGATGATAATTGAAAAAACTTCTGTATGTAGAGGTCAATATCTTTGTACCCATCAAACGCTCTTTCATAGGCTTGCATAAGGCAATCTTGTATTTGTTTTATATCGCTTTTGTTTAATACAAATCTTGCAGCCGTATGATTTTCGTCCAAATATGACAAGTGCGGTGGTTGTTTCTTTACTTTATGATAAGTTGGGCAGATGTAATCAAAATTGAAATACTTGTTTTTCAGTTTTATTTCAACCGCTATTTTTTGAAACAAAGCATCATAAAATATTCTGTTATCACCAACTTTCTTATCTGTTATCATTTTCTTCTCCTTTCTCAAATGGTTTCAATCTATATTCTGGCAACAATTTATTATTACTCAAACTGTATTCTATCCCATATTCTTTTGAGATATGCACGCACAGCACTGTTGATATATCATAAATATCAATACCGTGTTTAGTCACCACTATATCTCCTGGCTTAAATTTAGGTGTTTCCATTATTGTAACTCCATTTCTTTTATGTAATACACTACGTCCAAACTTCCACTTGATAATGATATTTCGGTATTATCTCTATTGTAGTTTTCTTCAAACCCTTCACAAAATCTTTTATCAAGTTCATCAAGCATTCTTATACTTGCCTCTTTTCTGTCCTTGAATACACCCAAGATATTGAACTCAAATTCGGGCATATCAACGCTTTCTTCTGCTAAAACATATACTTTCATTTTTCTACTCCTCGTCTTCTTCGGGTTTATAATAATCTTCCTCTATTTTCTTTAAGTTATCTTCAATCTCTCTTTGTCTGCATTCAGATATATAGGTGTATAGGCATCCCTTTAAGTATGATATTTGAAAATTGCAGACATTTATTCTGTCTTTTAAAATTTCGTGCGATGTTCCCATTATGATAATCTCCTTATTTTTAAGTTTTCACTAACTTTGTAATATGCTATCTGACTTTCTGTCAAATTGACAATCTGAAACTCATAGAAGTGAGGGTATTTAATGTTCTTCCTTGAACATACATCACTAATTGCTTCACTTATACTATCCCAACTATCCCATACTGACGTCAGGAAACGTCCTTCTTTATTAAATATGGTTACTTTGCAATCGCAACCTTTTATTCTCATTTGTGCTTTCATTTTTCTGTTATCTATTGAATTAAAGTCAATGCCCCAATTATTTTGTATTCCATTCTCATTATTGGAATAGAGTGTTCCGCCACTATGAACATTTCTACAATACTCCTTAAATATTTTCAAGGCTGTTTTATAGTGAGTTCCGTCTGGAATTGATAATCCTTTTGGTTGTTCGTCTATATTAAGACTATTATTATCCATTATTGCCGTGTAGTACATCATCTTTGCTTTATTTAACTATATCTCGGTTAAGAATTGCCACTCTAAATCCCGCCCTTATAAGTACTGGTAAGACCATTTCAAAATGATACTTTGGAAATGAAACATAATCTAACATCAATTCTCCGTAGGTTATACTATTATGTTTCTCAACGTATCTTAAAGTTTTCTCCAATACTTTCGCATCTTGTCCTATTGCCTCATAGGAAATATCTGTTCTCATTAATACAACTGCATTGTTTTCCTTCCCATATTGCAGACAATATTCTATTTCTTTTGTACTCATTGTATTGTATTTAATCATTAAACACTTTTTGTTAGCAAAATTCTCTTTTATTTACAATTTCCTGTCTTTCGCTTGACATTTTGTTGCAGTGTGAGAGAATAAGACTTGCAACCTCTTTTATAATTTCATCTCCTTCCGTGTTAGTTTTTGTTAAACAAAGATTCAGTGCAACTTGAGATAAGTTTGTTAAAGCACTGTTCATTTCATCAAGAAGTTCAAGGTTTCTTTCTGAAAATTCAAATTGTTTCTTTTGTTCTGTCATTTTCTTTGTTATCGTTTATAGTGTGAATCCCACTTTTAAGAGTTAATATTTTTGTTTAATTTGACATTGCAAAGTTACTATAAATCAGTGAATTGACAAAATTTTTTCAAAGAAAAATGTTTGTTCTTTAAATATTTTTATGCTAAAACTTTGAAAATGAATAAGAAAAATTTACAATTATTTTTATATAAATAGTTGTAAATCAGTGTAAAATAACAGTAAAAAAGGCTTTAAATTGACTTGTTTTAGCAGTTTTGAATTAAAAAAGGAATGATAAAAGTATTACCATTCCTTCTTTTATCATTATAAGGATAATTCATTAAATGGTCGCAAAATATCTTTAATGCTATAATTTCTATCAATTAAATCCTTTAAACACTCTTTAAGTTCTTTTTCTCTATTCTCGGAAATATGATGTAAGATATAGAAAACAACTTGTAAAATTCCATTGATATTGTGCTTATGTTCATTACGAATATTTATATATTCTGTTTTTTGTATGGATTGGTCAATATTTATATCATAAATGTTTCTGCCGTGAGCACATTGATTTCTTAATATCCGTATAACGTGAAGATATTTTGTGAAAATCTTAACATTCTCTATTCCATACCTTGATGCTATCTCTTGCTTTAATTTTTTATCTATCAAATTACTATATAAAATACATATTTCTCCGAATGTCATAAACTCTATTGTTTTCCACGCAGGAGCATACCTATCATTTCTATACTTATCGTGATGTTTCTTTATTACAGCATATTTGCTTTTGATGTTATCATAAATATCTTGAAATTTACTTTCTATAAATTTTCTCGTTACACATCTATCGTCGGCAAACCAAATCGGATTATTCTTGTAATGATTAGACACCGTATATACAAGATTTGTTCTGAAATCAATCTCAATTCTGAATAAATATTTGGCAATACAATTTCTTAAATCTTGGTCAAAGTAATACAACTTTATGATGTCCTCAAATTTGGTATTCGGTTTGAAAGTATGCTTTCTATTATTACTTTTATTGCACTCCTCAAATGGAAACCAATAAAATCCTAATCTATAATATCCAACGTCAAATAAGATTTCTTCCGCTTTTGCTTCATCGGAGATAATCATATTTCTATCTTTAAGTAATTGTATCTGTTCCTTTATCGTTGTCGCGTATTTCATAAAAATCAATATAAATAAAAAGAGGGAATGTTGCCACTCCCTACCGTCCTATTTTAGAGTGCAATCTATCTGTTAATTAATGATAGCGGCACTTATATCGGGTTGCAAAATTACAACAACTTTTTTAATTGACAAACAAAAATGCAAAAAATCTTCAAAAATTCACTCAAAAGTATCACTTTTTGTCATTTTTTGACAAAATTCGCCCGGGCATTACACCTTTTTGGGAAACTTTGTCAGAAACGCTTCTTTTGGTACGCTTCATTCACTTATGGCTTATACTTCATCAATTGCTCATAGGTAATGCCAAATGAAGCACATTGTCTTTTAATTTCCTCGTCTGTAAATGGGTCTATTTTATTCATATCCCAAATTCGCCACGCTTTATGTTTAATTTTTGTTTCTTCGTCAATCTCAAATTCAGCGTGCATTTCCGTTGTCAATTCTTCTTTTATTTCCTTTTTCTTTTTCTTAAATAATCCCATAAGTATTTCATTTGTTCTTTATCTCTCAAATCTATCCAGCCGTGCCAATGAGTTTTTTTTAGAAATTCTTTTGCCCACTCATTTTCTGCTAAATAACCCATATTGAAAACGTCATTCTTTGCATATTTATTGTACAACAATTTCGCTTCTTTCAAGTGATTCTGTACTACATCACTGACATTCCATTTCAGATTATCAAGTAAATTAAAGTACTCATTCTTTGAAATATTAAATCCATATTTTGCCCAACAATATCCACCTACATCAATATTTGCACTTACATAAACTTTTGATACTCCCATTTTATCATACTGCTGAAACAATTCCTTAAATACTTTCTTTGATATTCCCTTACCTTGTATCTCATCAGGTAATTGAAATATCATATGGTCTACAACAATGCCACTCTCTTCTCGTCTGAAATACCGCTCCAAACAGATAGATTCATTTTTATATTTCCCTTCATAATATAAAACAGAATACCCATTGCCCATATAACATCGTTTATCTTCCCAACTTATATCATAATCTTTAAATGCAGAGTTAAAAGACTTGTTAAATGTTACCAAATCAAAACCTTTCATTGTAGCATTGTTATATTCAGTAGCATTAATCTTTATAAATCCGTCTTTAATCAATTTTTGAGCATCTTTTTCGCTCATTATGTATGGTAGGATATTTTGATTGTCTTTTATGAAATATGGCAGTTTATTTGCGTTTTGAATTCTTTCTTGGTTATCTGAATACCAATCCTGAAAATTCTGTGGCAATTCTATCACTTCTTTTGAATAATCATCGTTCAAATATTCTTCATCGCTCATTATAATCGGCGTTGCAAAACATCTGCAATGCGGATGCCAGCCTGTAAATTTAAAATCTTTCGGATACTTACCTTTAAGGTCATCACAAATATCCCTTACAGGGTGATTACCTGACAACTGAATTTCAATACCCAAAATGAAATCCATATTCTTCCACCTTTCATAATCTGCCGTTCTGTATGCAATATTCGTTTCTGTAACTGCCAGCCTTAAAGCATTCTTATATGATGACCTATACCTACCGACACCAGGGTGATAACTTTGAGCAATCTTTGACCAATTATATTTCTCTGCCATATTCAGAATATGTCTATATAATCTGTTTGGCTCATTTAAGTATCTTCTTATATCCCTGCTTATTTCAGCCGCACTTTTCCCTTCTGATATTCCGACAGACAAAGCATCTTCAATATTCTGTTTATATCTTCCTGTATATTTCCAAACCTTTTGACTTAAATCAAGTCCGTTTTCTTTTCGTTTTAAAAAGGCTTCCAATACTTTATCATTGTCTTTGAAATACTTCTGATTTTTAGTCTTACTCCAAGCATCCGCAAGAATCGTTTTTGCAATCAAATCATTGTTATCATTTGCAATATTCCATTCATTAGTTACGCCGTTTGAGATAACATAGTTATTCTCTTGAAAAAACTGATTTAAAAGGCGGTTTAGTGCATCATTGAGTTCTGGATAGTTTGAGAATTGAAATAGCCCGTTTTCAGGGCTATATTCAACTTGTAAGCCTATTGTAGCAAAGGCTTGATTATATTTTTCAAAGATTGCTTGTATTTCTTTTGCGTATCTTTGTAATCTCTTATAGTGTTCTTTATTGTTTTTGTCTAACATTATTCAAATAAAGGTCCTATATTGTTATTTATGGATGACTGTTTTTCTTCTTCCTGTATGTCTTTCAAAGTCTGTTCTGGGTCTTTTGAGTAGCCTAATTTCTCAATACCTTCTCTTTGCGACATCACTGCCTTGCCACCTGTTGCTTTCTGAATATTACTTAATGCCGTTGCTTCATCATTCGGTATATACGGAGTTATCTCGTGTTCTATCTCTATCTTATCTATATACTCTGACCAAGCAATATTCATTTGTTTCAATACCGCTTTGATAATGTTTGCCTCGCGGTCAAACATTTCAATAAAACGACCTGCTTCGTGTCCTGCTTTAAGATGTGAATCTGTCAGCAACATTCTCATTGCTTCGCCCGATTGCAAACTCAATGCTTTCAAGTTCTCAAATGACAAGTCAGGCAGTTGTAACTGCATAAAGAATAACTTTATCATCGTTTCAATTTGGAAACGCACACTATCCGTTGCCTGTTGCCACGTTACATAGTTTAATTCTCCGTCTTTTCCCAAATCATAAAACCGAAGAATACCACCTTGGTCGCCTGCCGTATTTAATCCTTTTCCTGCAAGAATAGGAGCGGAGTTCAATCTATTTACATCACTGTTATCAGAAATAGCAACTTCTATTTCATCTACCAATCCCATTTCCCCATACTTCCTTGAACAAACGTCTGCATATATAGGTTCTTCACGGTAGCAATAACTTACAGGTATCTTTCCTATTGGATTTTCTGAAATAACAGGTGCATCATCTGCATATCCCGATTTTAAAGTCCAATTATAGATAAATTTTGCAGTATAGGTATCAAAGTGAGTATATTCTACCAAATTACCTTTCTCCATTACTTTACGTTTATACTCCACCGAAAAGGCAATCATATCTCCGTAGTCATCAAACAACGGGTATAACTTATCTCCGTTTCTTGGAGTGTAGCATTTCAAACGCACCTTGTACTTGCTATCAAATCCGTACTTTGTGTTTTGCTCTTCCTTAAGGTATAGGATAGTAGCAATCTCACAAGAGGAAAACAAGTAATCTCCTCTGTCAAGGTTTAATGTATCTATCCTTACACGTTTATAGATACTCTCTATTGCATTTGTTATCTCTTTGTAAATATCCTCGTTCTCTTTAGGATAATTATATTTCCTTATGACAGGTAAAGAAAACATCAATTCTGACATTCTTTCACTTGCAATCTTTTGTAGTCCAAGCGGTATGCGTGAAACATAATAAGTGTCCCCGTCTTTCTTTTTGTCTGGTCGGAAACTCCTATCATTTATCATATGCTGATTTTTATCGTACATTCGTTCCAACTCCTGCCAAGATGGAACATTAACATCTTTCTGTCTTAATAATGAAATTGCACTGCTTTGACTTTCTGCTCCTAATTCGCGGATTAAGTCATCAATATTATTCTCACTTAATTCAATATTTGCCATTACTTGTTATATTTAATTATTAAACACTTATAGACCAAAAATTTCTTTTATTCTATTCTTATCAACCTTCTTCAATGTATTATAAGGATAAAACGTTTCAGCAAAAGCATCTGCAACATCGGGACTTCTTCCTAATCGTTTCTTTATATCTTCTTTCTTTTCAATGATGATACTACCGTTACTTTGAAAACTCCAATGTATATCCGTAACTTCTTCTATAAACATATCATCAATCGGAAAACAAGCATTAGGATTTATCTTTGGATTAAGCCAATCTCTCATTGCCCAATAACAATAAGCACGCATATTAGCGAATGTATGTTGCCCTGTAACATCAGATAAATCCTTGGCACTTTCAGAGAATTTACAAGAAATAACGTTCTCATATCCTAATTCTTCTAACCTTGAAAATACTCCTGCACCTTCCCCAATAGTATCAATAAAACATACCGTATTACTTCTTTTCAAATCTTCTGTTGCCTTGCCTGCAACGTGCATATGGTCTGCCACTCCTGCACTTTGGTGTTTCCATATATCAGATACAAAGTTTGAATATCGCTTCACTTTTACACTACTATCTCTACCCATACCAGCAACATCTATCCCAATTCGTGCCTCTCCGTTCGGGACAAAACCTTCATCTTTTCTTTCCAACCAACGCTTATTAGCTATCTCTACCCATTCATAAGGAATAAGAATATCTTCCGCTACCTTCGGGAACATACCCAACACCTTTACTCTGAATAAATCATTCGGACGATATAATTTGCCTTCCCATTTAAAATCTCCTTCTCCTTCATTAAAATCTTCCTTTTGAATAGGATTACACCAACTCTCAACTTTATCTTTTACCCAATTATAATCAACCTGTCCCGGTATGACATTTTGCTTTGTTACTACATTTTCTGCATTCAAAGAATTTAAGCGGAACTTACAAAATCGTTCTGACTTCATTGCTTTTGCTGCATATCCCGTTGTAATATTAGGATTGAACACCAATAATAACCTTGAATTTCCTTGTAAGTTACCTTCTATCGCGGCATAAGTAACTTCCGATATACCACTTGCTTCTGTAACAACAAACATCGTATTGACAGCGTGAAATCCAGACCAAACTTCCATATTATCATCAGCCGCTTTAAAACCTGTCAAATACCATTCCTTATAGTCCGTTCTTATGCCGTCTGACAATAATCTTCCTGGAAGTACGCCTGCTTTTCTGAACAATCTTGTTACTTCGGGTATCATAATATTAACGATTTGTCTTCCGCTTGGTGCTGTCAGAGCAACTTTTGTGTTAAGTTCCAATTCTCCGTTATCCGACCAGCGTGGAGTAAGATATAAAAAACATAATGCAGCACACGCCGCAACAAAATCTTTTCCGCGTGCAGTTCCACTTGCTACCGCAGTCATATGATTGTTTTGTACTGATGTTATGATTGCCTGTTGTTCTTTATCAAGTCTTGCCTTTAAAACTTCCTTGCAAAACAAATTCCAATCTTTACACCATTCATCGTACTTACTATGAAACTCCTGCTCATTTGTCATCTCTAAACGTCTTCATAAATTCTTCAAATTGATTAACAGTAACATCATTCTGAATAGTTTCAACATAACCTCTGCTTTTCCCCTTTGTCTTCAATAAGAAAATTAAACTCGTAATATCTCCGTTTGATATATGTTCGTATAGTTTTGATTCAGCAAAGTCAAGTAACGCATCCTCTTTTTCTTTCAACGCTTCATCCAATGCACTATATTTCTCTCTCCACTTATAAAAGGTCTTTCTGTTTATACCAAGTGCAGTACAGGTTGATGTTACATTACAACCTTTCTTCTCGTATGCGGAAGCAAACTCTGTTATTGAAAACTTTTTCCCTAATTTCATCTGTTTAAAATATTTAATAAATATCTATATTTCTGCGTTATTTCGCCATTATAAGTCTGTGTAGCATCATTTATGTTAATTTTAGTGTCTTGTTGTAAAAGACTTGGTATGATGTATTGGGATACTTGTTTTGCAAAGTCTTCACTTGCTTCTCTTGCCAAAGCATTCGGAAGCGTATCTACCGCCATAGTTGAAATATTATCTCTGTTTTCAAACAATTTAACCTCTTGCAGATTTTTGTCTGTGTCATAAAACGGATATTCGTGTGAGGAATACCTAATAGTAGTGGCAATACTTCCCTTAATATCACAAGTAATATCACCTATAACCCTTATTTTATTCCTATCACTTTTAACGATTCTCTCGTCCAAATAAACAGGAGAACCGTACCGATAATAATGACAACATAACAACATATCTGTAACTTCTGCATACGGATAAAACCTACTTGCAAACCGTTCAGGGTTGAATGTAAAAGTATCTTTATCATAAGGGTAGCCATAGGTGTCTATCGTCAATTCTTCTGCCCCTACAATAGTGTAGCAAGTTTCAATATTGTTCATATACTTAAATGCCCCTGCTGAAACATACTTGATACCCAATGTATCTAACAATGCTTTTGCCCCTTTTGATACTTTTCCATTTCCAATCAAAAGAATTTTAATTTTTAATTCTTGTATCTTATCTATGACATTGTAAAGATTACAAAGTATTTGACTTTTAGTAAAAGAACAATCTAATTTCGGCAATTCAAAAGCACAATACTTTAACCCGTATAATCTGAATGTGTCATAAACACCAGCAATACCTGCCCAATATCCAAAAGCGATTAAACGATTATTCTTCTCATCTGTTATAAATTCGTAGTCCGTGAAAGTTATTTTCTTGTCAATAATTTCCTGTAATAGTTCTCTATTATAAGGAGGCTTCTCATCCATATGACCGAAGAAAAAATAATGCTTATGGGGAATGAGAGAATTATTTTCTGGTTCTTTTACTCCAAATAAGACATCGCAATCAGATAAATCTTCCTTTATCTGTATGCCATAATTTCTGTATTCATCATCGGAAAAAATCCTATCTGTACTTGTCTGTACCGCAAATGATAAATTATCATACTTGTCAGATAAATACTTAATTACTTTCGGTGATAGCGGTGTCCTGTTCTCCTGCTTTCTTGTTTCTCTTACTATTCCTATTTTCATCATCTAACGCCTTTTTTGCAAGTTCTAATAACTTCTGAAATCTTGTAGATGTTGATTTGATGTAGTATTTACGTTCAATCTCTTTCATCAATTTTAGATAGAAGTCCTCTGTGTTTTCTGAATCTGTCATTACAACTACATCGTGGCTTGCCGTCTGTTCTGAAACCAATCCCAATAAGTCATTCAAAAGATTATACTCTTTTTTGTAGAAAATCAACGACACTGCATAATGTTCTTGTTCAACACTAAAAAACACATTATCTACATCTATCGTATTTATTTCATCAATATTGACATTGGCAAACTCTTTGAACTGAATTGACTGAATTTGGTCAAACAATCTCTTTAAAATTCCTTTATCATCTTCTCCGTGCAACGAATTGTGTGAGGTCTGTAATGCTATCAACTCATCATTAGACATATCTTTCTCGTCTGCATAAATAATCGGCACTTGCTTATATCTTAACTTTACACAAGCCCTATATCTATGATGCCCACTGAATATTTGAAAAACCTCTCCTTTCTTTATACAGCCAATAGCACTACTTAATCCTCCACTGATTTTGATATTCTCAACAAGTCTGTTGAAATCTGTATCAGACATTACATTTGCATTCAATTCAGATTCTTGAAGTAAGTCTATATCAACCGTTGCTATTTTCCACTTTTCCATTTTTCCCGCTTCTCTTTATAAATTCTTGATATTTGTTTATTATTTCTTGATTATCTTTAATACTACCTAATTCCGTAACATACATAAGATAATCTTCAAATACATCCTTCTCTTTCCATTTGCTCTTATCAAATTTCTCAAACAAGCCTCTATATTTCATAGAAACAGGAGCGTGCGTATAGACTTTAGTATATATCTTTTGAATATATCTTCCTGTTGCTCTTGAGATGCTTCTATGTACTTGTTTTGACTTGATACATAATAATATCAGTTTACTTAATCTCGGAATATTGTTATTTGTACAAAAATCACTTAATAACCATAAATCAAAATCAATAATCTTTGAATATTCAAATCCAAAGCCCCCAAGCAAATCTTTGTCATAAAATACCAAATAGCCAAATTTACACCAAGATACTTTTCTTACTTTCTTTATGTACTTTGTCTGAAAATACTTTAATTGCGAAGGACTACATTGTACAATTTTCAGTTTATCCGCATCAATTATCCTTATATCGTCATTTGGCTCACTGAATGTAAAAATCTCTGCTTCCGTTTTTTTATAATCAATCTTGTTATTTACAGACTGTCGTGTAGAATAGAATACCTTATCTCCGCTTTTGGCAATCTTGTTCATCGGTAAGTATTGATTTGTACTTATCATAGAAAGACTTGTCGCGTCAGGTAGGTTCTCTGTTACATCATTGTAGTACGTTATTTGTTTCGTGAAGGATAAAGAATAATCACTATTCTTTTTTAAATATTGGAGTGTTGAATGATGCTTCTTGTAACTATCAAATTGGAAAAAAATATCTCCGCCGTTAGTAATCGCATCGTTCAATGTTCCTTGGTGATACTCACATTTATTCAGAAATTCTATAAGTTGTTTCGCCACCTTCTTCGCTTCAATAAACGTTGCATCAAAACTATCTTTTATACTCTCCAACTGCTGAACATAATAATCTTGCGTCTTAAAGTTATTTTTTATGTTATGAAAAATCAGTAATAATGCCAATTGAATTTCATTGTCATTAGAATTATGTTCCTCAAGAAATGTCGCAAATTCAGAATAGTGAATTTTTAGTTCCCCTTTTGCAATCAAATAGACAATATGATTCAATTCGTCATTATTGAAAATGATGATATTTTTATACTTACTTAACTTTATCTCTGAAAGATATAATTTCGGATTGACACAAGTCAGATTTGAACCTGTATTCTCAACCAATACAGAGAAAAACTTTTTATTCAAATCTATCGCAGGGTGTATATAAATGTCTTTATTTTGGTCTTCAACAGAAGAATAATAAATTAGTGGTGGGGGACATTCTGGAAGGCTTAAAGGAGCTTTAGTTTCGTTTTTGAAGTCATTTATTGATTGAATGTTTTTAAAATCATTTTCAGTATGAGTAATAGCATAATCAACAAATCTGTACGCAAATATAACGCACCGTAACATTTCCCAATAGTCAGTAGTAGAATTAAAACATCTAAACTCTACCGTTTGTCTTTTGAAATATGACGCTATATTTACAATACACCTATCATATCCCTTGACTGAATTATTTTCAAATACCCTTTCTATTCCTCTGAAATCGGTTGCACTCTTTACTCCCTTGTATTTCTCCAATGTTGGACTTGGTCTGTATATTTGTTCATCTGAATATTCAGGAGTATGACAAATGTCTTTAAGTAGATTGGACGTATAATAACTCAAATAGAAAATATTTTTTACTTCGTCCAACGTTAAATCTCCGATGTAAATATGAACCTGTAACGCCAAATCTCTTATTGCTACCGCACCATTTTGTACTGCACTATCTATGAATGATTTTAAATCAATACGACTTTTTTGTCCCAAAACCATAGGAGGAGTGTTTAACTCTCCACCTTTCGGAACACTTTTACGTCCTTCGGACATATCAGTATTTTGAACAATCTCATCCTTATCCCAAACAAAACCATTCGGCATATTAACATTTGCCCTTATCACATCTGCTAATTCCCATTCTATACCGAACGTTCGTTTTGTTATTGTTATTTTACTCATAAATATTTCTTTTTATTGAGCGGATTAAATGAATTGAACATTCTCTTTCAAACTGGATGTCTGACGTGCTACCGTTACACTAAATCCGCATACCCTATCAGAATAAAGATGCTTGTATATCCTCTTTCTTTTCAGAAAGTCCAAATTCTTCTACTTCAAGGTTTAACTCCTTATTCAGAAAATCTGCCAACAAATGTCTGTGGCAAAACTTTTCTGGACTTTCATAACAAAGTAACGCTACATCCTTACCGTATGATAATTTCTCAATTTCTTCAACAATACTTTTTGCACCTCGTTTTTGCAAAATGTCATTATAAAGAGCAATGTATTCTTCGTGTTCGCAATTATCTGACAACATATAAGGAGTAGGTGCAACAGAAAACATACAAAGACCTTCATAAAATCTCGGTTTCCAACGTGCTATTCCGATTGTTACCAATCCTGCTGTTCGTAACTTCTTTACATTTCCAAAGTATGATGTGTAAATTTTCATCTGTTTATGTGTTATTTTGATATTGCAAAATTACAAAAAAATGTTTAATCAATAAACATTTTGAGTGAATTTTTTGCAAAAAATGTTAATTTTTTATGACTTTTGAGTTGCTTTCTTATATCTTTTGCCATTTATTTCTCTTGGTGCAGATATTCAGTAACTATGTTTATAAATTCTTCCAACGAACGACAGACAACATATTTGTAACCTTGCCTTTCAACAAGTTCCTGCCATTGCTTTTGTTCCGTTGTCTGACGGCTTGACTTACTCATCGTTTTCATTTCAATACAAAGTCCGTGAAACTCCTTTGTAGGAATGAATAATATCAAATCTGCAACACCTTTGACAAGTCCTGCCTTGACAAGATTTCTGCCGTTGGAATATGACCGTTTGCCTTCATTGGTAACGTGGATTAGTAGTTTTCTATCCTCTGGGTATTGGATAGAAAACCACTTAATGCACGCTTGCTGAATGGTCGTTTCCGTTTCTTTTTTCAGATACATAACCACCTCAAAATTTTAGAAAGCATCGTTATCTCCTTCTACGAAATCTCCGCCGAAACCCTGCTGTAATTGTTGCACTGCTGGATTATTCAACACTTGAGGCGGTACTTGTGCAGGCGGTACTGCTTGCTGTTGCTGTACTTGATACTGTTGCCCTTGAGCGTTGCCTACCGATTGGAAAACTCCGATACCTATACAACTGATTTCTGAAAACCATCTGCCTTCATACTTTCGGCTGTTAAGCGATATTTTGGCATTAATCGTTTGCCCCAACTGAACATTGTTAAGTTGTTTGCAACGCTCCTCTCCGAAAAGTGTCATCGCTATCGTTTTCTGATAATCTTCCATTGTCTGAATGACAAGTACTCTTCTGAACCAAGGCGTACCGTTTTGACTTACGCCGTTTTCTACATTTCCGATTTCAAATATTTTTCCTGTAATTTCCATTGTAATTTTATTTTTTTATTGTTCTATAAATCCATCTGTTTCAAATCCGCGATACGCTGCCCACAATTCTATGAATTGCGTGCCGAAATATTTCGCTTTGGCTTCGCTTTCTTGGCAAAGGCGAGAGCCGTAATTCACGCCCGCAGACGTCCAAACGCTATTCGCATGAACGTAACCGAACCCATCGTAAGCACCGAGATAAGCGTTACCACCGACAGCACACCAACCTGTTACTTTTAACATCCTATGGTCTTTTATTTCCTTACTGCTCATTTTTTCAAGTTCTTCTTTTGTATAACAAGCAAAATACGGATGCCGATAGTATTTATATTCTCCGTCTTTATCCCTTGCTAACGGATAAGGTTCAAAGTTCCTGCCGTGTAATGCCCTTGCGATTGTTTCCAACTTCATAAAAGCAATTACTGATTTTGGCATAGTCATCTGTGTATCTCCGTCCTTAACGTAAAACTTTGTTTCTGCCATCTCATTCAGCCAAGGTTTTTCTCCCAATGCCTCACAGGCATCTTCATACGTTTTGATTGTAGTGTAGTCATCAAGCGACGGCTTTACTCTGTTTTCTGATTGTGCAGTTATTTGTCCTGCTTCTTCAACGGCTCTGTACTTTATGCCGTTTATTACTATTTCTTTTTCCATTGTTTTGATTGATTATTTGTTTGTTTTTGTGTTAATACTTTCTCTTACTTCTGCAATCCACCGCATAAGATGATTAAATAACTTGATGTCGGATATTTCTTCAACCGTTGCACCTTCCTTCTCTATTGGGTCGGGATTTTGTCTTATGCTTTCTTCTGCTTCCTGTTTGGTCTTAAATACCGTTCCTGCAACATACTTGTTGCCTTGTGTGATGATGTAATATTTCATTCCCAATCTCCTTTCTTTATGTCTTTGTGAATACAATAGATTAAACCTACAACTGCAATCAAACACAAAATTATCGTTGCACTATTCAGTAGCGTTATCATTTTTCTCCTTTCTTGTTTCAGGTAAATAACTAAAGTCAGGGTCTTCCCAATCAATAACACCTGCACCTTCAATTGTCGCAAAGAAATTCCAAATCTTCTCATAAATGACAGGTTCTGAATCTGCCTTTAACAACAAATCGTACAATCGCCTTGTATAACTCTCCCAAATACACATCAAGGCATCCATTGACTGAATACGGTCAAAGGCACTGCCTTTTTTGTTCTGCTCCTCAAATAATTTGTTGTAAGTGTTTGATGTATGCAGTGCTGACTTTTCAAAACGCTTGGCATTTGCAAACATCTCATTAAAATCTTTCTTCAACTGAAAATCAATCTTAATTCCCGATTGTTGCACTCTGCCGTTAAGTTTCTCTACCGCACGGACAACATCATTGACCATACTATACCCGATATTTGCAGGAATAGGAGCGCAATACAACAAAAATTTGTTCTTTTCTCCGAGTATCTTATCGTACTCTTTCTTTGTTATGGGTAACAACTCTTTTTTCATTGTTTTATCACGTCTTTTAAGGTTTGTTTATATTCTTCTTTCTTCTCAAACTCTATCAGTAGGTCAATGTAATGCTTGGCTTTCTGCAAATCCTCTATACCGTTTTTTCTTTTGTATCGGCATATATATTTCAATATGCTGGATTGACAGGCGTTGAAATTGTTTTTCATCGCAAACTCTACGGGTTGTATCGCCATATCTTTGTAGTGATTACCGCCTACTTGATTTTCCAATGCTGAACTCATTTCTTTATTAGGGTTTAAAGAGCCTGATATTTCACAGGCTCTTATGTGAAACATTATTGTTCAATGATTACAAGATTAGGAAACAATGCTCTGATTTTTTCCAACTCAAGATTGATACAATTATCTCTGATTTCTTCCAATACCTGATTTGCTCCTGGCGAAAGTAGGACAAATGCAACATCTCTACCATCAACTTGAGCAAATGTTTCTACTTCTATCTCTTCAGCACGTTTGCCTTTGAAAATTGGTATTCGGATTTTAAATGCTTCAGGTAGATTAGAATTTACAGTTTGTTCAAAGTTATCTCCTCTGTCACCTTTTTCTGACATAGATTTTTCTATGACTTGATTAACTTTTGCTTTATAGTTTTTCAAGTCAGATACTAACTTCATACAAACATCAGTTTGAGGAAAGAATGACCTGTTCATCTTAATAAACATTGCCAAATCTGACGGCTTCCACGCTTTCAGTTGGTTAATACCGAACTCAACAAACTTCTCATTGTATTCAAGTTTGCCTTGTATTGTTCCGCACTTATACGCGTCATCTTCATTCAATTTAAGAGTGATTGAAACATCTGTCCTATTGACGATGACCATACTCTTATTGACTTTTATATCTTCCTCACGTTTTGAAAGATATTCATACACGCTATCTATTGTACCTTTGATGTTTAGCGGAATAGGTGCTTTTTCAGGCAATACTTCTCTTGCTTGTCCTTCACGGATTACCACCTCTATCGGTTTGCCATTATAATTTTCAGGCACCGTAACATTGATTTTCTTCTTTAAATCTTCCATTGTTGTAATTTTTTTAATGATTATTCAAAATTGGCTACTTCTTTTGTTTCGTTATCTCTTCTTATGGCAGTAAAGATTGTAGCCTGTAACTCATCTGCCATTGCAGGACGTTCTTCTATCAAATCACCGTCTTCGTTATAAAATCCTACTTGTTTGCTTTCTTGGTCAATGAATTTGTAACATTGTTCTCTGACAAACTCGGATTTCATCCTGATGTTTTCAACTATTTTGTCCTTGCGTTCTTTCAACGGTTTCATTCTGCCTTTGAAATCTGATTTGACGACCTCAAACTCTCTTTCAATACCATTAAGTTGTATTTCGGTATCGGCAAGGTCTTCCTTGAAATCTTGCATCTGCTGATTTGTGAATTGCTTGTAATAACTCTTTTCCACAACTTCATCGCAGTTGTCTTTTAAGAATGTTTTTCTTTGTATGACATTTGCATACTCTTTTCCAATACTTTTTTCCATAGTATTATTTTTTTTTGTTTTGAATTGTTATTAAAATTTGGCAAATTTGCCGTTTTATTTCACTTTTAAGAGGTTTTATTTGATTTTTGGATTAAGTTATTGGTTTGACTTTAAAACAGCGTTAGAATGGCTGAAAATCGGGTTTTGATATTTTCCGTTTTTGACCTTCTGAAAAAATAAACCGACATACAAGTAATAAAACTCCGTGCGTTTTTTGTCCTTAAATGTCTTGGAATGAATGAAATTATAATCACGCATAACGGCTTTGATACTTCTGTAATACAAGGGATTTCTCTCTTGCACCTTTTCGTATGCTTTTGTTTCAGCACGTTGCAACAACCGTTTTACTTCCGTCAGTGTATGATGAAAATTTAAAACACGCGTGATGTAAAGATAATTCCAATTCTTGAAGTTATAAACCGCTCCGTCTTCAAGATAATACAAGTAATCCTTAACAAGCATACGTTTTGCTTCTTCCCGTACTTCTTCTTTGGATTTCTTTCTTTGTTCTTGTTTCGGAGCATTCAGCATCTCAAGTTTTGTTTTGTTCTCCCGTTGCGTTGTAAGGTGTCCCGATTTTTCCAAACAGGTTATCAACGCTTCAGGGCATACAGTATTTGAAAACTCACTGCCGAATTTGTTGTCCTTAAAACAACGCTCAATGTCCGTGGTGCATAAGTAAGCAAACCGTCTTTGTATTTCGGACAATACCATCATTGCTATAATACTCCGTTCTTCTTCCGTTTTGCTTATGCCTCTGAACACACAGGCAAGAAACACTTGATTTTTTACAAACTCTGCCAAGTCTTCAGGTTTTTTATTGACAATCAATGTCTGTAAAAACATTTGTTGATTGTTCGCAACTGCAACGCTGTTATTTTGTGCTATAACTTCATTCATAGTTTTATTCCTTGTTTTTTCAATAGGTCTGCCATTTCCTGTGTTACCGATTTCGGTTTATCGCTCTTTAAAGCCTTTTGCTGTAACTCAATCTGTTTGTTGAAATAATTTCTTAAATGCTCTGTTACTCGGTGTTTAAGGGTTATTGTGTCAAATGACGGGATATATGCGTGCTTTTGCAGAAGTTTCTCATCGTTGTAATACTGATGAAGCCACTCTCTGCTTTGTGCAGTGATAATTCCCTTTGATTTGATAAAATCTTTCCATTCATCACTATTGGCAATTATGGAAATGATATTATAAAGCCTATCGGAATATCCCTGTACATTTATTGAAGGTTGAACAGTAGGAGGCTCTTCTTCTTTTTTCGCGGAACTTTTTTCTTCTTTTCTTGCATCTATGGTGTAAAGAAATTTTTCGTTTGCAAAATTTTTCTCGCGCACGCGTATATTATCATCAACAAATAAATTATATATTTCTTTAATATATTTATATTTTTCGTTTAGATTGCTGTTTAATTGCCTGTTTAGATTGCTGTTTAAGTCATTGTTATAACTATCTTGATTATTAGTTGATTGAGTGTTTATTTTAGTGTTTAATTCGGTGTTTAGATTGCTGTTTAGATTACAAACACTTTCTTTTAATCCATTTTGATATTCATCATAATTCAGAATAAGAATAACCGTCATATTGTTTTCTACTCTTGTCGTTATCATATTCTCTTTTTTCAGATATTTCAAAAATGTATTAAATGACGTTCTGCTCCAAGAAAATTTTTCAGCAAAAAAAGATAATGAACCTGCAATCTCTCCTCTTTTTAAAGATACTTGAAATATACCGCTTTTACTTTTGATTTCAACCGTCATATCATTGTAGGCAGCAAAACATAATAACCATAGCCAAGCAACCCCTTCCGTATATGGCTTTGGGAATAATCTTTTGTTGTCAAAGACTTTTCTGTATAACTTTATGTATCCTGCCGACTTCATAATGATTAATACCCCGTTCTTGTTAATACTAACTCTTGTTTTCTTAAACTTATCGTCGTCCTCATATTTTCCGAGATATGCACTATTGCACGGTTTATTCTTTCACTCCAATTGACAAGTTTATTAGCATCTATCGTCTGACTTTCAATGTATCTGTTTGCTACCGTTGCAGGTGCTTTGAAAATCCATTCAATATTCTGCTGATATGCTACCTGTAAATCTGCTTGCTGAATTTCAACCAAACGCGGATACAACTCCGTAACCATTGCAAGATAACTATTCATCTTTGTAAGTCTTTCTACCAACAAATCAGTATTGTGGTCATCAACTTCTTCATACAAAAAATCCTGTATCTCTTGCAGTTGGTCGGTGTATAATTGTTTTTCTTCCTTTGTCATATCGCTATCTTGTTAAAGTTAAGACTTAATCCCTTTTTCGCTACATACACTTTCTTACCTGTCGCAAGTGATATTTCGGTTTTAAAACTTTCAGGCTCTGCATTGTCTTTTGATAAATGTATTAAAACAATGTTATTGACATTCTTTAAATCATTTGCCAATAATGTTTCTTTGCAAGTAGCCAAAGACATATGCGTTTCCAATGTCCGTTCCGCTCTTTTCTTATCAATGATACCAAGAAGTGCATTTTCTTCAAGTAATGCTGTTTTGTAGTTACACTCAATGAGAATGTTACTCAAATTGGCAAACTTGTTTTCCAAATACTTCGTGTCTGTTGCAAACAGGATTGTACCTGTTTCTTCGTGATGGATAAGATAACCGCAACTTTCCTTTACTCTCAATGTAGGGTAATCGTGAAATGTTCTGAACGGATAGACATAAAATCCGCCAAGTCTGAATTTCTCTCCGATAGTAACTCTTTCGGGGCGGAACTTCTTTTCAAACTTTATGTTTTCCATAGTACCAAGGGTAGCATAGCACTTGATGCCCCTTGCCATAAACTGCTCAATATACTTTGTGTGGTCCGAATGTTCGTGCGTAATCAAACATCCTTTGACTTTTGCTACTCCGCCCAATATATCGGTAACTTTGCTTAATGGCATACCTGCTTCAAGTACTAATGCTTCCTTGTCATTATGTAACACATAACAGTTGCCTGAACTTCCGCTATTTATTACGTCCAATCTCATTGTTTAATTAAAAAATTATCTTCTGTTAAATACACTTGGTTTTGCCTGCTGTCCGCCTTGCTGTGCAAACTGCGGATTAGCGAATACTGGTTGAGTTTGCATTTGTGGTTGCTGTGGCATTCCTTGTTGAACTGGTTGCTGTGGCACTGATTGCATAGGCGGTTGTACTACCTGCGGTTGTTGTGGCGGTACTTGTTGTTGATGTACTTCCTGAAATCCTACAGTTTCACCTGAATTTGCAGAGGCTGGAACTTCATCTGTAATCTCCACTTCCTGTTCATCTTCGGCAGATAATACTTGTTGCATTTCCAAAGTAAGATACCCGTACTTTGATAACAATAAACGCAATACCGTCTTTTGTGCCATTTCATCAAAGTTACCCAGCCATCCGACAACTCCTTTCTTTGCTTCTGCACCAGGAAGACTTGCCAATGAACTATAATTGTATTTACTTAACGATGCTGAATATTTTAGGGCGTGCTTTATCATAGCGTCCCTATTCATATACAACGTTTTTGCAAATCCGCCTTTCAATTCAAAGTATGCAAAATACCCGATAACTCTGTCGCTTAACCTTTGCCCGTTAAAATCAAATTCTCCTGTCAGTTTATTTGCATATCTTAACTCCCCTTCATAGACAACATCCGTGTTTATTGTCTTATAGAAGTTAGTACGCATTGCTAACTGAATAAGCCCTTTATATCCTATTTGGAACTGCGGTCTGTTTCCGTAGGATATAATGTAAGCCTGTCCCAAGAATTTATTAACAGGCAATCCTAATATTGCCGCTTTCTTACATTCGGCAATCAAATCTATCGGATTGCAATGCTGTATGGCAGTATCACTTCTGAAATACTCCAAAATGCCAGCAAGGAATGTAGGACTGTCATCCTTTAAAATAGTTGCAAACTCTTTCTTTGTTTGCTCTGCATCCAACAAGGAAACAAGGTTGTTTTCCGCTACCGTTGGAAGTGTGTTTGAACTTAAATTAGCCATCTGTTTTTGATTATTTTAAATTTATAATTAAATGTATGTATTTAGTCTTTAAACACTTTTAAATACGCTTATTTAAAGTTTTTGGATAAATAATGATTGGTCTGGTATATGTTTAAGCAAAATCTTTTGACCGATAATGGCTGGTAGAGGAAAGATGCTTTCTGTATTATCAATAAATAATGGAAATTTGCAATCTATCGCTTTCATTATACCATTGCATATATCAATACCCATTGCTATCTGCATTCCTAAATTTTGTTCTCCGTATGGAACACCGTTATTGTAAGGAGTGCAAATATCTTTTTCTCCGTCATTAGTCATATTCTTTTCAAACATTTTAAACTGCGTCAATTCAAATAGTGATGAAACACTTTTCTCAATGTAATTTATCCGTTCTTTTCTAAACTCGTTAATCTCTTTGAGTTTTTGTTCCAATACATCCATATCCGCAACAAGGACTTTTGCTCTGTCATCAAGTTTTGCTTGTTCTTCGTCTATTCTTTTATTGGTATCAACCTTTGCAAGTTCCTTGTTGATTTCTTCAAGTCTTTGCTGTTTTGCTTGTTTCTCTGCTTTCAATTCATCCGTTTTATCCTCATTGTCTGTGGATATTTGAGATTTTAATGTATCAAGTTTATCATTATACTCAAGGCAACTATTACCTAACTTAATACATTCTTCATCTTCGGCACAAAGAGAAACAATATTAGGTAAGTTATCACGTTCTTGTTCTACACTCTTCAAATCTTCTGTCAATTTTGCTATTTCATTATTTTTCTTGATAATTTCTTCATTCGCCTTTTTAACAATTTCTTGCTTTTGCTTGATGATTTTATCATTTTCATTAGCAAAATCTTCCAAACGTTTCAGATTAAGAAGTTTCTCATTGGTTGCCTCTTGAAAGTACTTTTGTTTAATTTCGTCTGTCAAAATATTGCCGCATTTATCACATCTTTCAGGTACGGAAATAACTCTTTGATTTTCTTCTTCCCATTTTCTTCCTGCATCTGCAATTTTACTTTCAAGGTCTGTAATTGTATCATTATAAGTTTTGACATTCTCTTTTATAACTCCGATACGATTTATCCTCAAGTCTTTCTCATTTTCCAAATCCTTTACTTTATTTGTAAGATATTCTTTTCTGCTGTCATAACTTTTTTTGATTTCATTTTGCCGTTTGATTAGGTAAGATTGATATTTAATCAAAGTATCATTTGTTTCTTGTATTGTTTTAAACAAATCTGATTGAGGATTTTTTTGCAATATATCATCAATGTTTTTTATTGCTTGCTCTGTTTCTTGTTTTTCTTTGTTAAGAATTTCCTCATCTATAACCTCTCTTAATCTTTCCTGTGCGTTCTTTTGGTCTGGAATACTATCATATTCATTTCTGACTTTCGTCAATGATTGGGACACTTCCTTTTTGAACTCGTCTATTGATTTCTTCTCATCAAAAGCCTTTTTGACAAGCGGATAATTTTCTGCAATTTCATAGTCAGACTTACAAGATGATACGCTCTTTAATAAATCACGCCTGTCATTGACTTTCATTCTTATAAAGTTATCAATATTGGAACAAGTGTACCAAATATCCAAATCGCAAATATCATCAAGATGTTTTTTGAATGTTGCAAGTCCGCACGGAACTTCACGGCTATTAAAATAATACTCGCTTGTCGTTCCTGTCAAAACTTCTTCTTCCTTACCTCTCGGTTTGCTCCAGTTTTCTTCAAGTGTTCTGCCGAACAAATACTTTTCGCCGTTAATCCTTAAGGTAACAAAAACACTCGTTTTTAATTTATGGATAATTGCACCTAACTCTCCGTCTATTCCTTGCTTTCGTGGTTGTACATTATCTGCCGTACCTGATACACAGGTTCTGAATATACACCACATATACGCCTCGTAAATAGTGGATTTTCCTGCCTTATTCCTGCCTGAAATAAGAATATCGTTTCCATTAAAAGTTGCTGTTTCTTGCTTGCAACCTCTGAAATTCTCTATATCAATCTCATCAATAAGAATTTCTACTTTTCTTTTATCTTTCTCCATTGCTGTATGTGTTTTTAAAATAAATACTCTACAATCTGTTTCCTGAATTGGTAAGCATCTGTTCTCCTATACAGAAACTTGTTGCCGTCTTTTGCACAAGGAATTATCAAACCTTGCTTTTTATACTTCTCAAAGGATTTTCCACACCTTTTTATAATAGTACAGAAATCTTTCTTGTCTATCATATCTTCATCAGGTATGTATTTGTTTCTCGGTCTTCCCATTATTGCTTATAGGTTTTTATAAGTTCAACAATACTATGAATACCTAACTTTTGATAGATGTTTCGGATATGATTATGAACGGTATTCTGTGAAATGAACAAACTATCGGCTATTTGTTCTTTTGTTCTTCCGTTGCATAAGTACCGTGCTATTTCACTCTCTCTGTGTGATAGTTTAGAATTAAACTTTGGTCCGCAAACGATACCTTCCAGCTGACATTCCCCTCGTAGAGGACACGCAACCTTTTCAAAATTGAAAGTTTGATTATCGTCCAAATCTACTTTACTTACATCAATATTTCCGAAATTACACTTAATAAATCGTGAAACTATGCGAAATTGAAACATCTTTACATTATAATTAATGCGTTCAAAGTGTTTCGCAAGGGCATCATAAGCGTCGGTATATTGGTCTTTAATAATTGTGATTAAATGTTTAATAACATCAGTATCATTCTCCGTTAATTGCCTATTTTCTCCCTTTTCATTACGATACCAAACTTCATCTTCGTAAGTGAAAAATTCTACTTCCATAATTCACTCCTTTCTATTCCCGTAAGTTCTTCAAGGAATTTTATATGTTCTTCACTTTGAGGTTTGGCATTGTCATAAACCCACCTTCTAACAGTGTTTGCCCTAACCCCACATTTCTCAACCACCGTATCAATGAATGTTTGTTTTGGTGGCTTTACACTCCCAAGACTTTCGTAATAGTCTTTTAGTGTCATTTTTCTTTGTTTTTTTAATTTTTCTGTTTGCATATAAAATACTTTTTGTAATTTTGCAACTGAGTTAATGTTATATTGTTTAATTTTTTGCAAAATTAGAATATTTTTGCGATATGACCAAATATTTTATATGAAAAAAACGCAATCTTCTTCGGAAATTTCTCCTATTTGTTTGAGAATAAATGAATTAGTGGAGAAAAAATTTTTTAGCAATAATTCTGCATTTGCCCGCCAAGTAGGGCTTGCAGAGGCTAATATAAGGGCTTATATATCAGGAACAATACCAAAAGCCGATATGTTAGGGAAGATTGCAGACGCATTAGACGTTTCTTGTGATTGGTTAATTCTTGGCAAAGAAAATTCGCAAAACAATACAATAGTAAAATCCGATAAAACCGCAGACTATTACGAAAATCGTATAGATAGACTATTGACAATCGTAGAAAAACAACAAGACACTATCAACGAACTATCTAAAAAGGGAACTATGACCATTGCCCGAGAGGACGACAATGTCGGATGTGTAGGTGCATAAAATTTGGAAATTTTAAAACTTATATAATAAGGAATAGAAAATTATCTAATATTATAACAAATAAAACAATGGATTTTAAAGATTCTATAAAAACTATTGCAGACAGGATAGATGATATAAAGGACAATCTTCCTACCGAAGAAGCAACAAAAACTGCTTTGATTCTGCCTTTTATTCAGGCATTAGGTTACGATATATTCAACCCTAACGAAGTATTACCTGAAATGACTTGTGATATTGGAACAAGGAGAGGGGAGCGTATAGATTATGCTATTTTTCAAGACGGAGAACCAATCATTCTTATGGAATGCAAACATTGGGAGCAAAACTTGGACTTGCACGAAACTCAACTTTTACGATACTTTACAGTATCTACTGCACGTTTTGCTATTCTGACCAATGGTATAGAGTATCGTTTTTATACTGATACCGAAAGACCAAACATTATGGACGAAACTCCATTTCTTGAAATAGACCTATTAAACCTAAAAGATGACAAACTTGAAAGTTTGAGAAAGTTCCATAAGTCCTATTTCAATGTCAGTGAAATATTATCATCTGCCTGTGAATTAAAATACCTAAACTCTCTCCAAGATATTCTTGAACGTGAGTTTAATAATCCTTCTCCTGACTTTGTCCGTGTCCTTTGTCGGCAGGTAGAAAAAACGGCTTCTTTTCCTCAAAGAGTTGTGGAACGCTTTACTCCTATTGTAAAAAAATCAATACAATTATATATTAGGGATTTGATATTTGACAGATTAACAACATTAACTACTGAAAATCAGACTATTACCCCCACCCCATACAATTTGCGTTCAGACGTGTCGGATGAGGGCTGCATAGAAGAAGAGGAAGAATTACAAGTAACAGACGAAGAATTACGGAGTTTTGAAATTATAAAAAATATACTGAAAGACGTTGTTGATACCGAAAAAATAACTTACAGAAAACACGCTGCTTATTGCTTGATTGTTTTATTTGATAGTAGATTTGATTGGATAATTCGGTTAAGGTACAACAATAGCGAAAATAAGAAAATACAACTAATGAAAGATTGGATTACAGGACCAAGAACTTATATTGAAAATCCTGAAGACATCTATAAATATAAAGATGATATAATATATAGAGCAAACGAAATAATAGAAAGTAGAAAAAAATGCTAACAATAAACAAAGACGGTATTGCTATAACTGAAAGATTTTTTCAGGCAATAGAACTTTTGAAGATGCAACGTAAGATACGCGGACTTCAAACTTATACCCGAGAGTATAACATAAATCGGTGGAACTTGGTATCTACAAGAAATAAACCCGATAGGTCTGTATTAAAACCTGAATACCTTGTTCCGTTAGTAAGAGATTTTGGCGTGTCTGCCGAATGGCTTCTGACTGGTAGGGGAGCAATCTTTAAATACTGATTAATCAATAAACACAAAATGCCGATTTTTTGCAAATATTATGCAAATAGATTTTACTAAATTCATAAAATCTGATTTACAAGGTTTTAAAATGGTAGGCTATCTGCCTTCTAAGCAGTAGGTCGAAGGTTCGAATCCTTCTTAGATCACAAAAACAGCAGCAAAAAAATTTAAGGCGGTTTGCTTCAAACGGAGTAAACCGCTTCAATTTTATTTGCAAATATCGTCTTAAAATTGTTTTACTTCATAAAATTTGGCTTAACAGACAAAAAAGGAAGCCGGGATGACGCCAAAATTAAATGGTGTATGGACTTGTGGCCGTATCAGTATTGTTTACGGAAGTTTTGCTGCAGATAAATGACTTGGCATTGCTTTTCATTGGGACAAAGCCGCAAAAAAGAGAGATTTTATGCGTAATTAACAAAAAATTGTGAAGAAATTGCAAAAAAATCAAAAAAGATTTTGTCAGTTAATTAATTAGTTGTAATTTTGCAAACTCTAAAATTATGTCGGTTTTAACCCGTTAATCCATAGCCGGCAGAGTTTTAGACAAGCAGAATGCGGAAAATATTTCTTATTGGCCTTTGAAATATTTATAAAAGCGTTCTTTAATATAAGTTATTGTAAAATTTAAGAATTTAAACAAATCAATGAGCACATTAAGTTATAGAACACAAGTTGCGAAACCTAGTTCTATTGAAAAGAAGTGGATTGTTATTGATGCCGAAAATGAAGTTGTAGGACGCTTGTCTACAAAAGTTGCCAACATACTTCGCGGTAAACACAAACCATCATTCACTCCTAATATGGATTGCGGAGACAACGTTATTATCATTAACGCTGAAAAAGTTAGATTTACAGGCAAAAAATATGCTGACAAGCAGTATGTACGCCATACCGGCTATCCGGGAGGACAAAGATTTGCCACACCGAGACTTTGGTTGGAGAAATTTCCTGTAAGAGTATTGGAACACTCTATCAAAGGAATGTTGCCTAAAAATAAATTAGGTGCAAAGTTGTACAGAAATCTTCATGTAATTGTAGGACCGGACTACAGCAAGTACAACGGAGTTAAACCGGAAGTAGTAAACCTTAACACAATCAGATAATGGAAGGCGTAGTTAACACAATAGGAAGAAGAAAGACGGCTGTTGCAAGAGTTTATATGAAAGCAGGAAACGGCAACATCGTTGTAAACGGAAGGGATTATAAAGAATATTTCACTACAGCCCCTTTGCAGTATATCGTTAATCAGGCTTTTGAAACCGTTGATGCTTTGGGTAAATTTGACGTGAAAGCCAATCTTGACGGCGGCGGAGTAACCGGACAGGCACAGGCATTGAGAATGGCAATAGCAAGAGCTTTGTGCGAAGTTAATGCTGAAGACCGTCCTGCATTGAAATCAAAAGGTCTTCTTCGCAGAGATGCACGTATGGTTGAGAGAAAGAAACCTGGACAGAAAAAAGCAAGAAAACGTTTCCAATTCTCAAAACGTTAGGATATTATTTAATAGATTCAATATATTGTTTAGTATCCAAATCGGCAAGATTTGTTTTAAAAAATTAAGGCGACTACTTGTCGGTTGATTTAGTAAAAGAAATTAATAAGGAAAGTAAACAGAGAAAAAAATGTTAGAATTCGAAAAAATGTTGGATGCAGGTGTTCATTTCGGACACTTGAAAAGAAAATGGAATCCAAAAATGGCTCCTTATATATTTACGGAGCACAACGGTATGCATATTATAGATTTGTATAAGACGGCAGCAAAAGCAGAAGAAGCTGCTGCAGCATTGAAACAGATTGCAAAATCCGGAAAACAAATCTTATTCGTTGCTACCAAAAAACAAGCTAAAGACGTTGTTGCCAATACGGTTAAAGAAGCTAATATGCCTTATGTAACCGAACGTTGGCCGGGTGGTATGCTTACAAACTTCGCAACAATCCGTAAGGCTGTTAAGAAAATGGGTTCTTTGGAGAAATTGCTTTCTTCCAAGGAGAATAATTCCATATCAAAACGTGAACGTTTGCAAATCGGAAGAGAGAAAGCTAAATTGGAAAAGAACTTGGGTTCAATAGCATCTCTTACCCGTTTGCCGGCAGCATTGTTTATCGTTGATATAAACAAAGAACACATTGCCGTTGCAGAAGCAAGAAGATTGAATATTCCTACGTTTGCAATCGTTGATACAAACTGTAATCCGGATCTTATAGATTTCCCTATTCCGGGAAATGATGATGCTTCCAAATCTATAGCATTGATTGTTGAATATATGTGTAAAGCCATAGAAGAAGGAATGCAGGAAAGAAAGCTTGATAAAGACATGCAGGCAGAAGGTCAGGAAAAAGATACGGCAGACAATACCGTAACTGAAGAAAATACAGATAAGGTTGCAAAACGCAGACCGAGAAAAACGGTTGCTAAAAAACCTGCTGATAAAGAATAAATAAAAGGAGAAAAGATTATGGCAAATATAACGGTTCAAGACATAAATAATCTTAGAAAACGTACCGGTGTAGGTATCATGGATTGTAAAAAAGCCTTGATAGAAAGCGACGGTGATGTTGAAAAGGCTATAGATTATTTGAGAGAAAAAGGACAGAAACTTGCAGTAAAAAGAGCTGACCGTGCAGCAAATGAAGGTGTTGTTTTGGCAAAAACAACACAGGACAAAACATTCGGTGCAGTGGTTATGATAAACTGTGAGACAGATTTCGTTGCCAATAACCAAGACTTTATAGCATTTGTACAAAGCGTTATGGATGCTGCAGTAAATGCAAAAGCCAAAACAATAGAAGAAGTTAATCAATTAGAGGTTAACGGAACTAAAGTTGAGACGTTGGTTATTGATCAGTTGGCAAAGATAGGTGAAAAGATAACTCTTTCCGCTTATAAAGCAATTGAAGCTCCTGTTGTTTATTCTTACATTCACCCGGGTAACCGTACTGCATGCGTTGTAGGATTGAATAAAACGGGATTTGATGAGGTAGGAAAGAATATTAATTTCCAGATCGTATCTATGAAACCTGAAGCATTGACTAAAGAAGATGTTCCGCAGGAAGTTATAGACAACGAAATGAAAGTTAATATCGAAAAGACAAAACAGGAACAGGTTGAAAAAGCTGTTGAGGCTGCATTGAAAAAAGCCGGAATCAATCCTGCACATGTTGACAGCGAAGATCACATGGAAAGCAATATGGCAAAAGGATGGATTACTGCAGAAGACGTGGCTAAAGCAAAAGAAATCATTGCAACGGTTTCCGAAGAAAAACGTGCTAACTTGAATGAGAATATGATTCAAAATATTGCTAAAGGCAGATTGGAGAAATTCTTTAAAGAAAGCACATTATTGTCTCAAGAATATTTCATTGACAATAAGAAAACTGTTGCCGAGTATCTTAAATCCGAAGATGCAGACCTTGCAGTTACTGCATTTGCAAGATTAGAACTTGGTGCATAATTTTAATAAAGTCTTTAAGCAAAAAGAGATGTGAATTTCACATCTCTTTTTTATTTTTGAATCTACCGTTTTAATATTAAAACTAAACAGTTACGTTAGTCTGCAATTTCTTTGCGTATCCAATCATAACCTTTATCTTCCAATATTTTTGCTAAATCCTTATCCCCGCTTTTTACAATGCGTCCTTCATACAGAATGTCGACAATATCAGGCACGATATAATCCAAAAGTCTTTGGTAATGGGTTATCACTATAACAGCGTCGTCTTTTGTGTGGACCTTATTGACTCCTGATGCTACAATACGCAATGCGTCAATATCCAAACCCGAATCCGTTTCGTCCAAAATACTTAACGTAGGTTGTAACATTGCCATCTGGAAGATCTCATTACGCTTTTTCTCTCCTCCGGAGAAACCTTCATTAACACTTCTGCCTGCAAGAGACGATGAAAGTTCCACGTATTTTTCTTTTTCTTTCATAAGTGCCAAGAAATCTTTCGCACTTATCGGGTCAAGACCTTTATATTTGCGCTGTTCGTTTATTGCAGTTTTCATAAAGTTGGTAATACTTACTCCTGGTATTTCAACAGGATATTGAAATCCTAAAAAGATTCCTTCACATGCCCGTTGTTCAACACTCATTGAGAGTAAATTCATACCTTTGTACAAAATCTCGCCTTTAGTTACCGTAAACTTGTCATTACCTGCAATAACTGCAGCCAAAGTGCTTTTTCCGTTACCGTTAGGACCCATTATGGCATGAATTTCCCCTTTGTTTACCGTTAGATTCAGCCCTTTCAATATTTCCTTATCACCAATGCTGACATGTAAGTCTTTTATTTCTAATAATGCCATTATAACGTATAATATTTATTCCTGATTAAAAACTTTTGCAAAGTTAAAACAAAAAATTATTATGTACAAATATCCTTTCCTGTATGCGGGTTAATCAACTGTCCGTATGGTTAAATCAATTAAACAACTTTATGTTTACTGATTGTCATACTTTACAACGTCTTCATTTATAAAATCAAGCGTTATACCTGCCGTTTTAAACATTTCTTCGGATTCTTTTCCGCTGTGATATTTATTAAGACAGACGACTCTTGATATACCGCAATTGATAATCATCATTGCACAAACGCGGCACGGAGTCATTGTACAATATAAAGTCGCTCCTTCCAAAGCAATTCCCCGTTTGGCTGCCTGACATATCGCATTTTGTTCCGCATGTACCGTTCTTACACAATGAGTACTTATTTCTCCGTTTTCATCTATTGATTTCTTGAATAAATGTCCCACTTCGTCGCAATGAGGCAATCCAGTCGGAGAGCCGACATATCCGGTTACCAAAATTTGTTTGTCCTTTACTATAACGCATCCGCTTCTTCCTCTGTCACAAGTGGCACGTTTGGCAACAGTTTTCACTATCTCCAAAAAATATTCGTCCCATGTCGGACGGACATTTATATTAAGGTTATCCATTATTGCCTTTACCTGACTTTTTAAATGCTCCAAATCCCCGCCGTTGTCTATCCTATAATCCGCCATCTTCATAACGGCAGTCAGATTTTGCTTATTAGGATCTTCCGACTCCGATTCCCTTTGTTCATTTTCCGCAAAAGTCTTAAAGTTCACATTATCGGTTTCACTGCC
Organism: Bacteroidales bacterium; assembly: GCA_017633985.1. Lineage (GTDB taxonomy): Bacteria > Bacteroidota > Bacteroidia > Bacteroidales > P3 > Scybalousia_A. The sequence continues at coordinate 181,195 of JAGBOF010000007.1, read as the reverse complement.
CCGCTTTTGAATTCGGTTAAACCTTATTTTAATATCGGCATCCACACAAAGAAGTACAAAATCAGCATGATTGCGCAAATATTCCACTTCTTTTATATTCCTTATGCTTTCTATGATGCAGTTCCTGCCGTCTTTTAATGCAATATCCAACAGACCTTTTGCAATAAAGTCACCGCCTTCTTTTTCCCTTGTGGAATTTGCAACCATTGTAAGCGAATCTCTGTCCACCTTCAAACCCAATGCCTCCACTCTAAGGCGTAAATAATCACGTGCAGAATAGTGTACAAATCCTTTTTCTTTGAAAAATTCCACCACAGTGCCTTTTCCTGCACCCAATGTTCCCGTTATACCTATAACTAACATGATTTAAACAAATGTTTAACGGTATTACAAAACTCTGTTCTTAAATTGTTTGGTTTTTAATTCCTCATTGGCTTTTACAATCTTTTCTTTAAGGGAAGATTTATACTGATGCATTTTTTCTTTTATCGATTCATCGGTTAAAGCCAATATTTCCATAGCCAAAACAGCTGCATTCAAACTTCCGTTGACTGCAACCGTTGCCACAGGTATTCCGGGAGGCATTTGAATCATTGAAAGTACGGAATCCATACCGTCAAAACACCCTTTAACAGGCACTCCTATAACGGGCAATTCCGTTTCCGCAGCAATTGCACCCGGTAAAGCAGCCGCCATACCTGCACCGGCTATAATAACTTTCACCCCGCGGGACTGTGCATTCTTTGCAAATTCACTGACCTTATCCGCAGTGCGGTGGGCGGACAACGCATTTATTTCAAACGGAATGTCATTTTCATCCAAAAACTTTGCAGCCTTTTCCATTATCTCATAATCGGAAGTACTGCCCATTATAATACTTACAAGAGGTTTCATATATCTTTATGTTTACGCTTTTAAGCGGTTAATCACTGCAAAGTTACAAAGACTTTTTGAATTACCAAAATAAAACGGCTTCCCGACAAAATAAAACGGCGTTTTATTTTATTAAAACAACGTTTTATTTTGCTGAAACGCCGTTTTATTTTCGTATCTTTGCAAACTGAAACAATATAATTGAAAATAAACATTTTGACAAATGAACGGAGTTTTTATAGTTCTTCCTATATTGACACTTTTGATGTTTCAATTGGGACTAACTCTCAAACTGAATGATTTCTTACTCATATTCAGGCAACCCAAGCCCGTAATTACGGCTCTTATCGGGCAAATAATAGTTTTGCCTTTACTTGCTTTCTTTTTGGGATATGTATTCAAATTGCCGCCCGTGCTTTTCATAGGGTTGATACTTATTGCCTGTTGTCCTGGAGGAAGTTCAAGCAATGTGTTTTCATACCTTGCCAAAGGGGATGTGGCTTTGAGCGTAACGCTTACGGCATTGAGCAGCATAATTACGCTTTTCACTTTACCTATTATAATGAATATTGCGGTAAATATTAACGGTGATGCTGCCGTTACGCAAATCAGTCTGCCTGTAAAGAATCTGTTGATACAGAATTTGCTTTTGGTGTTTTTGCCCATAGCTTTGGGTATGTTGATGCGATATAAATATGAAACCGTATCACACAAAACAGAAAAGATATTGGGAAAACTTGCCTTTCCGCTGTTGATGTTTTTGGCGGCAGTGTTTTTTATTCAAAATATCGGAGTTATTAAAGCGAACATATTGCATTTGGGTCTTTGCGTTACATGGTTGTTGCTTTTGGCGGTATGTTGTGCATTTATATTGTCAAAACTTGCGGCATTGAATAAGCAACAGCAACGCACTGTTATAATAGAAGTCGGAATGCAAAATGCGGCACAGGCCATTGCGGTGGCATCTTCGCCTTTTATTTTTAATAACGGAGCCATTGCAGTGCCAGCTATAGTTTATGCTTTGATGATGAATGCGGTTCTTTTAACTTACGTGGGGATTATTAACTATTTGAAAAAATGAAAGAAGTAAGAGCCAAGAAATTTTTGGGCCAACATTTTCTCACCGATGAAGTAATTGCCCGAAGGATTGTTGATTCGCTTTGCTTACAATCCAAAGTGCTGGAAATAGGTGCGGGTATGGGCGTATTGACAAAGTATCTTATCGATCAGACCGATGATTTTAAGATAGTGGAAATAGACGGCGAAAGCGTGGAGTATCTGAACGCTAATTTCCCTATGCTTAAAGACAAAATAATTGAAGGGGATTTTTTAAAGATTTCACTTAATGATTTGTTTAACGGACAACATTTTTCTTTAATAGGCAATTTCCCTTACAATATTTCCAATCTTATTTTGTTCAAAGTATTTGAGAATAAATTTTTAATCGATGAGGTTGTGGGAATGTTTCAAAAAGAGGTGGCAGAAAGGGTTGTCGCTGCATCGGGAAGCAAAACCTACGGAATATTATCGGTATTGCTTTCGGCGTTTTATGATACCGAATATATCTTTACGGTTTCCAATCAGGTATTCAACCCTCCGCCTAAAGTGCAAAGTGCAGTTATCCGTTTGAAACGCAATAATGTCACGGATTTAGGTGTAAAGGAAGAAGATTTTGTAAGAGTTGTCAAAACGGCGTTCAATCAAAGAAGAAAAATGCTGCGTCAGAGTTTGAAACCTTTACAAAAGAGTCTGGCAAATGTAGAAGAAAAGTTTTTAACTTTACGTCCCGAACAATTAAGTACACAGGATTTTATAATATTAACAAAAGAAATTTACAATGATTAGCATAGGATTTTTATCTGAAGCCGTCCTGTTGGGATTGGCTCTTGCAATGGATTGTTTTACGGTAAGTATAGTCTGCGGATTGCAGAAAACGGTAAAACTTAAACGTGCTTTATTAATCGCATTTTGCTTCGGACTGTTCCAAGGTCTGATGCCGATAATCGGAGGCGCCTTGGCAGGAGTGTTTAAATCTTCTGTTGAGTCCGTAGGTCATTGGATTGCTTTCACGTTGTTGTTTATAATAGGCTTGAAGATGATAATGGACGGCAGAAGTTTCTCAATCAAGACAAAAACTTTCGATGTCAGCAGTTTGAAAGTGATATTGCTTTTAAGCATTGCAACAAGTATCGACGCTTTTATAACAGGTATGGGCATGAGTATGCAATACAATGTCGGCAGACAATTGCTTTCAGGCTTTATCATCGGACTTATTACCTTTATTATGTCGCTTATAGGTTGGAAAAGCGGAGAAAAAGTCAATTTCATCAAACCGCGTTTCGCTCTTGTGACGGGAGGATTGATTTTAATAGCAATAGGAGTGAAGAATGTGATTGCTTATTATTTGCAATTGATGTAAAAAACGAACAAAATTAAATTACAAAATAATTATGCGTATAGATAAATGGCTTTGGTGTGTAAGAATTTATAAGACACGCAGTCTTGCGGCGGAAGCCTGTGATTTGGGCAGGGTGATGCGTGACGGGGCTACAATGAAACCGAGTAAAGAGGTGAACATAGGGGACGTTATAACAATAAACCTCAATCCCCTTAAAAAGACTGTAAGAGTTAAAGCAATATTAAAGAACCGCGTCGGAGCGAAAGAGGTGATTAATTATATGGAAGACCTTACTCCGCAGGCGGAATACGATAAGATTGAAATGATGCGTATGATGTATTTTGAAAAGCGCGATTCCCATACGGGAAGACCGACCAAAAAAGACCGCCGCAACATAGAAAAATTCAAAGATACAGAGTATTAATTTTCACAAACTTACAAGCCACTGAAAAAAAGACGCCGTTTTAAGAAATTTTTACGGCGTTTTATTTTATTAATCACGCAGAATAATTTATTAATCACGCAGAATAATTTCGTAAAACGGCGTTATTTTTCCGCGTGATGTTTTTGTACATAACTCAGTCGGCATAATTTTACAAGAAACGGTTGTGTCAGACAAAAATTTTTTCAGTTTTTTATATTAATTCTTTGTAATTCGGACGTAAATTCGTAAATTTGCAACTTCATTTTGATAAGTAATTCATAAAACATAAGTAACGATGAAAATATATAACACATCACAAATCAGAAATATCGCTTTGGTCGGAGGAAACAAAAGCGGTAAAACGACGTTGGCCGAAGCTATTGCCGTTAATGCAGGTTTGGTTAACCGTATGGGTACTGTTGAGGCAGGCAATACGCTTTCCGATTACAGAGATATAGAAATTGAAAGAAAAGCATCTGTTGTCAGCACGGTATTATACACAGAGGCAAACGATAAAAAGGTAAATATTATAGACGTTCCCGGTTTTACGGATTTTCAGGGAGAGGTAGTTTCCGCATATTCTGCAGTTGAAACGGCGTTAGTAGTTGTCAATGCGCAAAGCGGTGTGGAAGTCGGCACTGAAATAGCAATGATGCATGCAGAGAAGATGAATACTCCTGTTATGTTCGCAATTAATCAATTGGATGCAGAGAAAGCCGATTTCAACCAAACACTTGCACAATTGAAAGAAAACTTCGGTGAGAAGGTTACCTTGATTCAATATCCTGTTAATGCAGGTCTTGGATTTGATTCTTTCATTGACTTGCTTACACAGAAGATGTACAAGTATCCGAAGGGTGGCGGTAAGGCTCAAATAAGTGATATTCCTGACCAGGAAAAAGACCATGCAGAGGAATTGCGTGCAGCATTGGTTGAGAATGCAGCTACAGGAGACGATGCATTGATGGAGAAATATTTTGAAGAAGGTGATTTGTCTATAGAGGACATGCGTAAAGGTCTTAAGGAAGGTATTGCTTCCCGTTCGGTATATCCTGTAGTTTGCGTTGCAGCTAAAGAGAATATGGGAACGGACCGTATGATTGAATTCATATGCAATAATGTTCCTGCACCTAATGAGGCAATCCATACATTGGAATACAAAGACGGCGGCAATGTTAAGTTCGACGCTTCTTCTGATGTGGTTGCATACGTATTCAAAGCAGCAAACGAACAGCACGTAGGTGAAGTTACTTACTTGAAGGTTTTGGAAGGGGAATTGGCTACGGGTGCTGATGTAATCAATACTGTTAACGGTTCCAAAGAAAGAATTTCCCAGATAAACGTTAATGCGGGTAAGAACAGAACTACGGTAGATAAAGCTGTTGCAGGAGATATTGTTTCCACAATTAAACTTAAAGATGTTAAATTGGGCGCAACACTTACATCTGCAAAGAATGCAGGCGTAGCCGTTAAACCTGTTGAATTCCCTGAACCTATTTATACAACAGCAATACGTGCCGTTGATTCTACAGAAGACGAAAAATTGGGTGCTGCATTGAATGACTACACTGCACATGATCCTGCTATGCAGAATTATATTGCACGTGAGGCAAAACAAACAATCGTTGCGGCAATGGGTGAGTTCCATGTAAATACATTGAAGTGGTATTTGGATAATGTATACAAAGTAAAAGCTGAATTCTACGCTCCGAAGATTCCTTACAGAGAAACAATCACCAAAGATGCAGAGGCAATGTACCGTCATAAGAAACAATCAGGCGGTGCAGGACAATTCGGAGAAGTTCATCTTTACATACAGCCTTACTTTGAAGGAATGGCAAACCAAACCAAGTATCCTATCCGCGGAACTGAAACAATAGAATTGCAATGGGGCGGAAAACTTATATTCAATAACTGTATCGTCGGCGGTGCTATTGACGCAAGATTTATGCCTGCTATATTAAAAGGTATAATGGAGAAGATGGAAGAAGGTCCTTTGACAGGTTCTTATGCACGTGACATTGTTGTAAACGTATTTGACGGCAAGATGCACCCTGTTGATTCCAATGAAATGGCGTTCAAACTTGCAGGACGTAATGCTTTCAAAGAGGCATTCAAGAATGCAGGACCGAAGATTTTGGAACCTGTTTACGATTTGGAAGTTAATGTTCCTGCAGATATGATGGGCGGTGTTATGACAGACCTTCAGGGACGTAGGGCTATAGTTATGGGAATGGACAGCAAAGGCAGCCATCAGGTTATTAAAGCCAAAGCACCGTTAGCCGAAATGAACCGTTACTCTACATCGCTTTCTTCCCTTACATCGGGACGCGGTATGTTCTCAATGAAATATTCGGAGTACCAAGCAGTACCTACCGACGTTCAGAACAATCTTCTTAAGGCTTACGAGGAAGCAAGTAAAGACGAAGAATAATATCAATGTAATAAACACTCAAGAGTATGCAATATTATGCGTATTGCATGCTCTTTTTTATTAATTCGGCGTTAGCGACCGTTATTATATGACATCAATGCAGCAATTACTCGGAAAAACATATCAGGAAATAGCAACCATTGTGCAGCAAACAGGAGCACCTTCATTTGTCAGCAAACAGATTTGCGATTGGATTTATGCCAAGCATATTTCCGACACGGCGGATATGAGTAATATTTCCCTGAAGATACGGAATAAATTGGCGGAATCCTATATTGTAGGCACAACTCCTTATATTAAGGAAGTGGTATCGCAGGACGGCACACGCAAATATCTGTTTCAATACAAAGATGATGTTTTTGTCGAAGCCGTTTTGATTTTTGATAACGGCAGGGTTACTCTTTGTATTTCCACACAGGCAGGTTGCAGAATGAATTGTGCGTTTTGTGCAACGGGTAAACAATCTTTGCAACGCAATCTGACAAGTAATGAAATTATAAATATCTACCGTGAACTTACATTGCGTCTTTGCCGTGATGATATGCCCCAAAGGCAGGATAACGTGCAGTTTCCTATATCCAATATAGTGTTTATGGGCATGGGCGAACCGCTGGATAATTTTGATGAGGTTAAAAAGGTTTTGGATATATTGACTTCCCCGTGGGGATACGGACTCTCACCACGGCGGATAACCGTTTCCACATGCGGATTTATGCCGAAAATGAAAGAATTCTTGGATTGTTCGGATACGGATGTTGCCTTATCGTTGCATAATGCCGTAAGTGAAGAGCGGCAAATGATAATGCCCGTTGAAAAAGCCTTTCCCGTGCAACAGGTTGTTGATTTACTCAAGCAATATGACTGGAAAGGGCAACGGCACCTAACTTTTGAATACATAGTCTTCAAGGGAATGAATGACAGCAACTATCACGTGAATGCATTGGCTAAATTGTTAAACGGATTGGTCTGCAGAATCAACCTCATACCGTTTAATACCGTACCCGATACGCCGTTTATAGGTGCGGACAGCCGTCAGATGCAGGCGTTTGCCTCAAAACTCAAAAGCAAAGGGTTTAATGTTACTGTCAGAAAGAGCAAAGGGCAGGATATTTCGGCAGCATGCGGATTATTATCTACAAAACAGAGGCTTAAATAGGCAAATTTCCGCCGCTTCGTAACAGTTTATTATCAGATAGTTACAAGACACAAAAATAAGACGCCGTTTCAGTAAATTATTACGGCGTTTTATTTTACTGAAACGCCGTATTAATTTAGCCAAACGGCGTCTTAAAAAATCATGTCTTCTAAAGAAGAATTAAATTTCCTATGACAATAGGACTTCACGTACTTTGCCTTCGATTTCTTCGGCAAGTTCCGGATTGTCTTTAAGCAGTTGTTTTACCGAATCCCTGCCTTGTGCCAATTTGCTGTCTCCGTAGGAGAACCAAGAGCCGCTTTTCTTTACTATATTGTGTTCTACGGCAATGTCAAGGATTTCTCCTATACGCGATATGCCTTCGCCGAACATCAGATCGAATTCCACTGTCTTAAAAGGCGGTGCTACTTTGTTTTTCGCAACTTTTACCTTAACTCTGTTGCCCAAAACTTTGTCTCCGTCTTTGATTTGCGATACCCTTCTTATGTCCAAACGCACCGAAGAGTAGAATTTCAAAGCGTTTCCGCCTGTTGTCGTCTCAGGAGAGCCGTATAATACGCCTATCTTGTCACGCAATTGGTTTATAAATATGCAGCAACATTTTGTTTTGCTTATTGTGGAAGTCAGTTTGCGCAATGCCTGAGACATTAAGCGGGCTTGCAGACCCATTTTGCTGTCTCCCATTTCTCCTTCAATCTCACTTTTTGGCGTAAGGGCTGCAACGGAGTCTATAACTATTATGTCAATAGCACCTGATGATATAAGATTTTCCGCAATCTCCAATGCCTGTTCACCGTTATCGGGTTGGGAGATGTAAAGATTGTCCGTATCCACGCCTAACTTCTGTGCATAGAAAGCATCAAACGCATGTTCGGCATCAATAAACGCTGCAATACCACCTTGCTTCTGTGCTTCGGCTATACAATGCGTAGCCAAAGTGGTTTTTCCCGAAGATTCGGGTCCGTATATCTCTATTATTCTGCCTTTAGGCAATCCGCCTACGCCCAAAGCTATATCCAGTGAAAGACTTCCCGTAGGTATTACTTCAACTTTGTCTGCCTGACGTTCGCCGAGCTTCATTACCGAACCCTTACCGTAACTTTTTTCTATCTTATCAAGTGCGGATTGAAGGACTTTGAGTTTCTCCAATTTTTCACTTTTAGCCGCATCCGCATTTACTTCTTTTGCCATAATGATTTATTATTGTTTTAAAATTATTTTACTCAAAAAAGTTTTTACTCGTCTTTGCAAAGGTAAGAAATTATTTAATTTTACGGTCTTATGAGGAATAAAAATATTTAATCCGTATTTTGTTTGGGTAAGCATACGCCTTATTTATACAGGATGTGTAATCAGTTTGCTGTGGTGTTGCACTGCGGCAATAAGATATGATTTTGAAAAATTTTTACTTAAATCGCTTGCGATATAAAATAATTTCACTAATTTTGCATCGCAAACGATACAACTTTATTATCGTTTGAAAAAGAAATTATTAAATAATATTAAAATACGATAAAACAATGGACAAACAAAAAACAATTCAGGCGTTACAATTCTTTGTAACAAACTTATCAAATCAAGCATTCGCTCACAAATTGCAGGGAAAAATGTTTTCTTCGCAGGGATTTAAAAAATTAGGTGAAAAATACACGGGACATTATGACGAAGAAATGGGCTGGGTTGACAAATTCATTGACCGCATTCTTGACCTTGGCGGAGATATTAAACAAGAAGCAAGAGCGGAAGTTAAACTTGAAAACGAACCGTGCGAATACATTAAAAGCGAATTGCAGATTTCAGTTGACGGTATCGCACTTTTGAGAAAATGTATGGCAGAGGTTTGCGACGATGTCACAACCTATGACATTATGAAAGAATATCTTAAAGACGAAGAGGAGGATATGTATTGGAGTGAGGAACAATTGTCCCTTATAGAGAAGATCGGTTATCAGAACTGGTTGCTTAAACAAATGTAAATCATTCTTAACAACAGCAAAAAGTAACGGCAATGAAAATACTTGCAATAAGAATGTTTGAAAACGGTTTTATGAACCAGGCATTCGCATTCGGAGGAGAAGAAGGTAAAGAAAAATTTGATGAACAAATTATTTACCGTTCGTCTTTACAGAATTTTTTGATAGATACAGGCAAAGAAGTTATTTTAGTTGATACGGGATTTGATTATAATGCCCCTGTACCGCCGAAAAAGTTAGGTGCGCCGTTGTATATGGGCGAAAAAATAGCGGATTATATGGATTCGTTTTTGCAAACAGGCTACAAACCTGAACAAATCAGCAAAATACTTATCACACATAAGCATCCCGACCATTCAGGTGCAATAAAACATTTCCCTAATGCAAAAATCTATATCTCAAAAGAGGACGCCGAAGCGATGAAATTAGAAGGTGATAACGTTATTATAGCAGATTATTCTGACGGAGCGTATCACAATTTCCCAAAAAGTCAGAAAATAGCAGACGGAATCCACTTTATAGAAGCCAAAGGTCATACTTTAGGAAACAGTATTGTGATTACAGAAGACGGTGATAAGTTTTATATGTTTCACGGCGACGTTACATACTGCGATGCTGCCTTAAAAGCAAACAAATTCTCCATAGTGTTTGAGGATATTAACCTTGCAAGGCAGACATTAGACCAAGTACGGCAATTTGTTAAGGAAAATCCGACTGTATATCTTTCTACGCATTGCCCGGAAGGTATAGAAAATCTGGAAATGCAAAGAATAATGAAATTAGATTAAGTTTCAAAGTACATAAACTTGACATGGCTACAATATATGATTATAAAGCACTGACAAGTGCAAACAAAGAGTTGGATTTTTCCCAATTTAAGGGAAAAGTCCTGCTCATTGTCAATACCGCAACTAAATGCGGATTGTCCGGGCAGTTCAACGGTTTGGAAGAGTTGCACAAAAAATACAAGGATGAGGGACTTGTGGTTATCGGATTCCCTTGCAATCAGTTTGCAAACCAAGAACCCGGCAATGACGAGCAGGTTGCAAGTACCTGTCAGCTGAATTTCGGAGTTACATTTCAGATAATGACGAAAATAGATGTGAACGGAGAAAATGCACATGAGATTTTCAAATATCTGAAAAGCGAAACAAAGGGACTGTTGGGCAGTAAGATTAAATGGAACTTTACTAAGTTTTTGATTTCCCGCGATGGTAAGACAATAAAACGTTATGCCCCGACAACCGTTCCTGCAAAGGTTGAAAAGGATATACAACAAATGTTGAAACAATAAGATATGGCTTATCCTCAGTTGAATTTGGATTTGCAGTTATGCTTTAGGCTTTACACGGTGTCGCGTTTTGTGGTGCAGTGTTATAAACCTTTTTTGGACAAAGTGGGACTTACTTATCTGCAGTATATGGCTATGATGGTTCTTTGGGAAAAAGACAACATTCTTGTGGGCGATATAACCAAAAGATTGATGCTTGACACCAACACCGTCACACCTTTGTTGCAGAGAATGGAAAAAGAAGGGCTTATAACAAGAAAAAAATCCAAGCAGGACACACGTCAAAGGATTGTTTCCTTAACAGAAAAAGGCAAAGAGTTGGAAGAACAGGCTAAAGACGTACCTTTGTGTATGTCGCAGTTTCTTTATGATAACAATATCTCACAGGAAGAACTTATTGCCATGGTTCCTACGCTTGATCACATGATTCAAAATCTTAAACCCCATACACACTGACGTAAGATGGAACATCTGGAAAACTATTTGACAAATGCCATCCGCAATATTATGACTGATGCCTACAAAAGCGTAATAAAAAATCCTAAACAGGCATTATTTATCCTTAATATGCAAAAAACCTTTGCCAAGAGCGTAAAAAAGCGGGATAAAATCCAAAAAGAAGAGAATATAAGCATACCCCCGTTTTTGATTTCCAGCATTTCCTCGTCCTGTAATCTAACCTGCAAAGGTTGTTATGCAAGGGCAAATCATTCTTGTAATGACTTAAATAAAGAAGATAAGAAAATGTTGTCGGCAGGTGAGTGGAAAAAAATTTTTGATGAGGCATCGTCATTGGGAATTAACTTTAACATACTTGCAGGCGGCGAACCGCTGTTGAGAAAAGAAGTTTTGCTGGCGGCAAGTGAGATAAAGGATATGATTTTTCCAGTATTCACCAACGGAACTTTAATTACAGAGGAGTATTCCGCCTTTTTCGAAAAGCACCGTAACGTAATACCCGTTTTAAGTATAGAAGGAGAAAAACAAAGTACGGATTTACGGCGTGGAAACGGCGTTTATGAAAAACTTTTGTCTGCAATGCAGTTGCTTAATCAAAGAAATGTTTTCTTCGGGTCTTCAATCACGGTAACGACTGCGAACTTTAAAGAGGTTACTTCCGCAGAATTTTTGGACAAGATGCAATCCTACGGCAACAAACTTATATTCTATGTTGAATATGTGCCTACTGCGCCCGATACGGAGTATCTTGCTTTCAAGGAAGAGGATGTTAAGCAGATGGAGATCAGACTTGACGGATTGAGAATGCAGTATCCCGATATTCTTTTCTTCTCTTTTCCGGGCGATGAAAAGGTTTTAGGCGGTTGTTTGGCGGCAGGACGGGGCTTTTTCCATATAAACGCTACGGGAAATGCCGAAGCGTGTCCGTTTTCTCCGTATTCGGATATGAATGTTGCGGCATCAGGGCTGAAAAATGCCTTGAAATCTCCGTTTTTTGAGCGTTTAAGACTTTCAAACCTAATCGGAGGCGAACATAACGGCGGTTGCGTACTCTTTGAACACAAAAAAGAAGTGGAAAATCTGTTAAACATTAAGTAAGGTACAATGTATGGGACTGTAATATGAAAAGGATTTTGCTGAAAATAAAAGAAAAATTACAGAGACTGTCATTCCGTACGGGAGTTATAGTATTGGTGATGTGTATTCCTTTTTATATTCTTTCCTTTGTACAGATGGCACTGCCAATAAGTGTCAAGGCAAAAGGGATATTATGGATTGTTTTGTTCGGATTAGCCAAGACTTTTCAGTACGGCGGTATTACTATTTTAGGAGTTGAAGGCATTAAACGGATTAAACAAGTTATAAAATATAAAACAAATAAATAAACAGTAAAAAAACATGAAAGCGGCAATAAGATACTATTCAAAGACGGGACATATGAAAAAAATGGCACAAGTTATAGAAAAAACCGTTGGAGTTAAGGCATTGACAACGGATAATCCGATAAACGAACCGGTAGATGTTCTTTTCCTTGGCTCAGCTGTATATGCTGCGGGAATAGACAACAATGTTAAGAAATTCATTGCTTCATTGGATAAAGAAAAGATAAAGAATGTCATTTGTTTTTCTTCATCTGCTATTCTGACATCATCATATCCGCAGGTAAAATCACTGTTGGAAAAACAAGGATTGCACGTTGATGAGCGGGAATTTCATTGCAGAGGACAATTTACGCTTATGCACAGAGGACATCCTGACAATAATGATTTAAAAGACTTAGAAAATTTCATAAAAAACCTTAAAATATAATTTGTTTGTAATTTTACATTTGTTGTTTAACCATTGCACATAAAGTAATAGCTTTATGTGCTTTTATTTTTATACTTTATAATCTGGACATATCTTTTTGTAGAAATAAAACAACTTTTTATTTTACTCAAACGCCGTTTCACTGAAATAAAACGCCGCTTTATTTTCGCGGTTTGTATCATTATCTTATTTTTTCATAACTTTGCAGAATGAAAGTAAAGTATTGGATTTTTAATTTGTTATTTGCAGCAGGTATTATGGCAAACGCATGCGGTCAAAGCATAATTGATTTACACAGTCACATAATTACGCAGGATTATCTGTCGTTTTTAAAAGATAATGACGCACTTTTGGACGAGGGATTCCCTATTCCGTCGTGGGATATGGAGAAACATCTGGAATTTATGCAAAAAGCGGGCATTGAAACCTCTGTTCTGACAATGGTTGCCCCGCATCCGTATTTCGGCAACATAAATCAAACAATTAAAGAGGTAAGAAAGTTCAACGATTACTGTGCCGAGCTGAAGAAAAAGTCAAACGGAAAATTTCTTTTCTGTGCTGCGCTTCCTCTGCCCGATGTTGATGCCGCTATAAAGGAGATTCGTTATGTTTTTGACACATTGCACGCCGACGGAGTGAAGCTTGCGACCAATGTTTGCGGACAATATTTGGGTGATGAGGCATTGGATACTGTTTTTTCGGTGCTTAACGAATACAAAGCGCTGATAATAATCCATCCGCACCGCCCTTCAAACTATCCAAAGCAGTTAATAAATTCTTTACCGTTGGCTTTGTATGAATATCCTGCCGAAACATCGCGTGCCGTATGCAATATGATAGCGCGGAATGTCTTGGCACGGTACAATAATGTGAAAATAGTCGTTCCTCACAGCGGTGCGTATCTGCCTCTTGCCATAAAAAGGATGCAAAACGTTTATCCGATATTCAAAAGCAGGGGTTTGATGGATGAAATTGACTTCCAAAAGAATTTAGACTGCCTTTGGTTTGATTTGGCGGGCAATACGTCGGTGGAGATTATCAAAACAATGTTGCAAATCACCACCGTAGACCGCATTCTCTACGGTTCGGACTACCCGTATGCCGATGCCAACGTTTTAACGGGCAACGCAAATAAATTACGCAAGGATTTGCAGGAAGATTTCATGCTTTCGCCGTACGCAAAGATGATTTTAAGCGAAAATGCCCGCAATTTGTTAAACGGAAACATGACAAAAACGGCACATTATGACATTGCGGAGAATTTAATTGTCAGGATAGCGGAAATAGAGGTGGAGCACGACCGATTGGATGAGTATTTACAGAGAGCGAAGGACATCGCAACCGTTTCAATGGACAAAGAAAAAGGCGTAATCTGCCTTTTGCCGATGCGGATTAAGGAAAAACCGAATCATTTGCGTATTTTGGAGATTTACAGAGGCGAAGCGGCGTATCAAAGTCACATCAAAACGGAACATTTCCTCAAATACAAGCAATCAACCGCCGATATGGTCAAAGATTTGCGGTTGATAGACATGCAAGCACTCAATTACGGCGATTTAAGCAAGATTTTCAGGAAATTGAATTAAGTTTTGTGTAAGCAATATCCCAAAAACAAGTCTTAAACATACGCATTACCGCCGCCTTATTGCAACGGATTCCCGCTTTATTGCGAAATAATTTTGCCTTATCGCGACAAAATTTTGCCCCGTCGCACATTAATCTGAAAAAAAGGGTTTTTTCGTATCAAAAAAACAGTTTTTTTACATCAAAAAAAGGGTTTTTTCAAAATAATATGCGACGGGGCAGAAATAGCACGCCAATCGGCAGCAGTAACATACGGTAAGGCGGCAGCAGAAAGCGGTAAAGCGACGATAAAACGTAATAAAACAAGGATAAAACGCCCTTCGGCGGCAGTAAAATGCGGTTTATCTGACCGTATACCGCAATCCGATATTGAAATACGGCAAAAGGTCGGAATTTTGAGTGATATAGCGTTTGTGTCCGTTCTTACCGCTGATGTAAGCCGACATTGCAGTTTGGCAACCTCCCTCTATATGAAAAGAAAATGATGATTTGAACCGCCTTTCATACGAAACATAGCCTTTAAATAAGCATTTGCTGTAACGGCACAGCGAAGGCAGATCTTCATTCTGCGTTTTGATAAAGAAATTGTCGCTGTCTATCATGCTGCCAAGCGAAAACGTGTTGTTTTTGTCATATCTGAAAACCAGATTGAGCATAGGTGGCGTAACGTTAAGCAGCAGTTTTTCGCTGAAATTATATCTGAACGTGACAAGAGGGTATATAGGAAACGGCGAAAAGGTATTTATCAGCACAACTGCACCTAAACCGAAAGCAAGTCTGCGGTTCTCTTTAATATTATACATAACGGTTGCAATGCCTGTACATCTGCCGAAACCGAAACTGCATGCCTCCGCATTGACAAGCCCCATTATATAAACATTATGGTTAAACAACTTGGTGTTCCCGAATATGTTCAGATTTAAACCGAATAAATCTTTATGCTTTTGCGATAATCCCAAATTGTCTATACGTTGTACAAAACCGTTGTCCGCAATGAAATTATTGTCAAGCGAAGTGTATTTGGCGGAAAGTGAAAAGCGGAATTTTTTATAAGTAAATAGCGGAACGGAAAGGTTTAATTTCAGTTTATTATACGCTTCTGTTTTACCACTTGCGTATTTCGTTTTGTCCTTTTTAAGCGTAAATGTTCCGTCAGGCGTTTTCTCGTAATTGATTTGTAAAGACGTGCCTTTGAAATGCGAATTTGCTTTGCTTTTTACGGAATCCGCCGAATTGTTTGCAGATAAATTCACCGCAAAAAGCCATAGCACAACCGCAAGACCGATATTCCTTATATTATATTTACTATTTACCGCCATACAAATGCAAGAAAAACAAACGAATTGCAAAAATAATCAATTCACTTCTCATTAGACATAACCGACATCACGCAATACGAACTTTTGACTGCATTTTATGTTAAAATTACATGACAAGAAGATGTTTTTTCTTAATTTTGCAGGAAAATTACTTCAACTTATGGTGTTGTTTGACGGGAATATTTTAATAAGTAATGATTTGACGGCATTTAATGAGCATTGCAAAAGATTTTCTTGCGAAGTGCGGGTGGTCATTGTGTGTTTAAACGGGACAATCAGCGTGATTTTCAGAGGCGAAAAGCAGATTTTGAAAAGCAATTGTATGATTTACCACTCCGTTAAGGATATTTCGGATATTGAAATCACAGATAAGAATTCCAAAGCGTTGATTATGCTTTACGCAACCGAATTTGCGGGCAGTAACATCACGCTTTACAACAATATTTGGAGTATTATTCATTATGTAAGCAAGCATCCTGTTATCAAATTGCCGCAAAAAAGTATGCAGACGCTTAATCATTTGTTCAAACTCGCACTTTGTTATATGCGGGACAAGGAAAACGAATTGCATGAGGGCAAAATGAAAAATCTTTTAAACCTTTTTCTGTTTGAACACATGACAATAATCAACCAAACGGAGATTTCGGACAAAGATTACCACGAAGTGTTTTCCAGCAACGACTATATACTGAAAAAGTTTCTCACCTTGGTCAATCAATACGAAGGGAAACAACGCACGGTTGCCTTTTTCGCAAGGCAAATGCACATAACGCCGAAACATCTTTGCTTTGCCGTCAAACAAGCAGGCGGCAAAAGTCCGTCAAACGTCATTCACGAAATCACAATCCGCATAATAAAACAACAGCTGCAATACACAAACCGCACGATCAACGAGATAAGCAATTCAATGCAGTTTCCGGATTCGGTAACCTTCGCAAAATTTTTCAAACACTACACATCACTGTCGCCGACAGAGTTCCGCAAACAATTATCCCTGCAAATACGGAAGTAAAACGGCTAGTTTCAAAAATTTTACCGCAAAACGACCTTACCGATTGGCATTTTCGGGCATTAATGCGGTAGATACTGATTGCGTTTATATAAAATAATTCCGCCTTATTTCGACTGATTCCCGCTTTATCGCATCAAAATTTTGCCCCGTCGCAGATTAATCTGAAAAAAAGGGTTTTTTCGGATCAAAAAAACAGTTTTTTTACATCAAAAAAAGGGTTTTTTTCAAAATAATATGCGATGGGGCGGAAATAACACGCCAATTGGCGGCAGCAACATGTCGTAAGGCAACGGTAAAACGTAATAAAGCAAAGATAAGACGAAATAAAACAGCAGTAAAACGCGGTGGGGCAAAAATAACACGCCCTTTGGCGGCAGTAAAATGTGAAGATAATGTTGCGGATAGTTGTATTAAGGCGGTTGCATATAGCTAAAACGGTTACGTATAATATGTTGTTCGGTTTAATTTGCGTATCTTTGCAAATTTGTTGCAAGGTATTGAAGCTAATTGAGTAAAAAACAGACTGAAATCACTTTATGGCAAAGGCAATTCAACTTTCGGATAATTTCGGTTACAGAAAACTGATTCGTTTTACCATTCCGTCAATAATAATGATGGTGTTCACGTCCATATACGGCGTGATTGACGGCATATTTGTGTCAAATTTTGTAGGCAAGACGCAATTCGCCGCCGTAAACTTCATTATGCCTTTTTTAATGCTACTCGGCGTATTGGGATTTATGCTCGGTACGGGCGGAAGTGCGCTGGTTGCCAAAACAATAGGTGAAGGCGATAAACGCAAAGCCAACCGTATTTTCTCAATGATAACAATCTTCGGATTCTTTGCGGGAATCATTATCGCCGTTTTAGGTATTGTCTTTTTGGAAAACGTTGCCGTATTTTTGGGAGCCCAAGGCGATATGGTGAAATATTGCGTGCATTACGGGAGATTGATACTTATTGCCCTGCCTTGTTTTATCCTGCAAAATATGTTTCAACCTATTATCGTGGCATCCGAAAAACCGAGATTGGGACTGCAGGTTACGGTTGTGGCAGGGGTGATGAATATCATATTGGACTATTTGCTTATTGTGGTTTTGGATATGGGACTTTCGGGAGCGGCAATTGCTACGGCGGTTTCGCAAGCGGCAGGCGGATTAATACCGTTGGTTTATTTTTCTTTCCCTAATTCTTCATTGCTGCGCTTTGTTAAGACATCTTTTGACGGTAAAGTTTTATTGCAAACGCTTTACAACGGAATGAGTGAGTTCTTTGCCAACATATCAGGCTCTGTTGTTTCAATGTGTTATAATTTCCAACTTATGAAATACATCGGCGAAAACGGGGTTGCGGCATACGGCGTGATAATGTACGTACAGTTTATTTTCTTTGCCGTATTCCTTGGCTACGCAATAGGTACCGCCCCGATAATCAGCTACAACTACGGAGCAAAAAACCATAAGGAATTAAGGAATGTGTTTCACAGAAGCGTCAAATTAGTTTTTGCCTTAGGCATTTTGCTTACCGTTTGTTTGGAATTGCTTGCCTATCCGCTTGCACAACTGTTTGTCGGCTACGATACGCAACTTTTTGCCCTGACACGCAAAGCCTTTATGATATACGGCGTATCTTATATAATAGTAGGGTTTAATTTCTACGCTTCTTCGTTCTTTACGGCGCTGAACAACGGTTTTGTTTCGGCAGTTATCTCAACTGTCCGCGCATTAGTGTTTGAAACTTCGGCGGTATTCCTTTTGCCGTTGTTGTTCGGGGCTCAGAGTATTTGGTTTTCGGTTTGGGTTGCTGAGATATTGTCACTTATTTTGGCGATAACGCTTCTGAAAAAATACCAATCACGTTATAATTATTGATAAACGGAATTTTGGTAGTTCAGACATTAAGATTAAATCTGTAATACAGGTATTGGGTAAATTAAATAATTGTATTACTTTTGCAAAATAAGAAAAACGATTAGAAAATGAATAAGAAAATTTTTGCAGTTGCGATGTTGGTGACTTCTGTTATGTTTTCCTGCAGTCAGGACAATAATTCAAACAAAGGAAATAACGATAAAAATACGGAAGATATGGAATTAGTACAAAATTGGGACAAAGTATTCCCGCAAAGTGACAAGGTAAATCATACGAAAGTCACTTTCAAAAACCGTTACGGTATAACCTTGGCGGCAGATATGTATTCACCAAAAGAGCATAACGGAAAAATGGCGGCAATTGCCGTCAGCGGACCTTTCGGTGCGGTAAAAGAACAGTCATCAGGACTTTATGCCCAGACAATGGCGGAAAAAGGTTTTTTAACCATTGCATTCGATCCGTCGTTTACGGGAGAAAGTTCGGGCACTCCGCGTTATATGGCATCGCCTGATATAAATACCGAAGATTTTTCCGCAGCCGTTGATTTCTTATCCAATCTTGACAGCGTAGACAGCGGAAAGATAGGCATTATAGGTATATGCGGATGGGGCGGGTTGGCAATTAACGCCGCTGCAATCGATACCCGTATCAAAGCAACGGTGGTAAGTACGATGTATGATATGAGCCGCATGGCTGCAAAGGGATATTTTGATGCTGACGACTCACCAGAAAAACGTTATCAGGCAAGAAAAGCCCTTAATGAGCAAAGAACCAAAGATTATAAGGCAGGCAGTTACGACAGAGCGGGAGGTGTGATAGATCCTTTGCCTGATGATGCCCCTCAATTCGTAAAAGACTATTATGACTACTATAAAACCAAACGCGGATACCACTCCCGAAGCCTTAATTCCAATGAAGGCTGGAACAAAACGGGAACAATGTCATTTCTTAACTTTACTTTGATGGATTATGCATCTGAAATACGCAGCGCCGTTATGATTATTCACGGCGAAAAGGCACACAGCCGCTATATGGGCGAGACTGCGTTCCAAAAATTGCAGGGAGACAACAAACAATTGATGATTATTCCTGACGCAACACACTGTGATTTGTACGACAACATGAATAAAATCCCGTTTGATAAGATTGAAGAATTTTTTAACAAGTATCTTCAATAGGAGACCGCAATTAAAAATTGCCGATGTACAACATAAAAAAGTCAGATATAAGCAATATTGACACCATTATGCAGATTATTGCTTCGGGGCGTGATATTATGCGGCTCTCGGGCAATAATCTGCAATGGACTTGCGGTTATCCTGACCGTAAGACAATAATTGAGGACATAAACTCGGGTAATCATTACACGGTTTACAAACAAAACGATCCCGTTGCGGTATTCAGTTTCATTAAAGGGCCTGATGAAACCTACAAAACCATATATGACGGAGATTGGATTGATGAAAACAAACCTTATTACGTAATCCACCGTCTTGGTAAGTTACCTCAATACTGTAATGTGTTTAAAGAGATTCTGGAATACTGTTTTCATCTTACCGATAACATAAGAACCGACACCCACAGGGATAATCACATTATGCAACATTTGTTTGAAAAAAACGGGAATTATTTACTTACTTAACGGCGATGAAAGGTTAGCTTACCAAAAACTTATTTGATTTCAACGTCAGTATACATAATATCAATATACTTTTTTTGCGTTTTGCAAGTGCCTTACGGCATTTGATATTTGCTTTGCCGCAGAAGAATTCCGCCCCATCGCACATTAATCCAAAAAAAAGGGTTTTTTCTGGTCAAAAAAACTGTTTTTTTATATCAAAAAAAGGGTTTTTTTCAAAATAATATGCGATGGGGCAAAAATTATACGTGATAGGGCAGAAAAAACACAACTTAAGGCAAGGAAGCAGAACCTTTGCAGATTGATAAGAAGGGGAATTAATGCCTTTAAACGCCAAAAGGGTACTGTAAAATGCAATAAGTGCAAAATAAAGGGGAATTTTGGTATTTGTTTTTAATAAGATGTTGCATAACTTTGCAAAAACAAAAAATTCAAAGGCAATGAAAAAATTATCATTCTTATTATTAGCGGCATTTGCAGGCATATTAGTCCATGCGCAAAGCACGGTATTTTTTACAAGTGAGATAACACCCGAATCATTGGTGAAAATCTATAAGGCATTGGGCGTTTCACCGCAGGGAAATGTGGCAATAAAAATCTCAACAGGCGAAAGCATGCAGAGTAATTACTTAAGACCTGAATTTATTAAGGATTTGGTGGTCGAAACTCACGCAACGCTTGTGGAATGTAACACCACATATTCGGGGAACCGCTCCTCAACTGCATCGCATAAGAAGGCGATAGAAGAAAGAGGCTTTACGGCAATTGCCGATGTGGATATAATGGACGAAGAGGGCGATATGGAAATACCGATGGCGGACACATCGCATTTAAAGGTAAACACCGTCGGCTCGCATCTTAAGAATTATGATTTTATGATCAACCTTGCTCACTTCAAAGGGCACGCTATGGGCGGTTTCGGCGGAGTTATCAAAAACCAATCGATAGGTATTGCCTCAAGACGCGGTAAGGCTCTTATACATTCGGCAGGCAGAAACGATGTTTCGGAACGTTGGTATAATTATACGTCTGATCAGGACGGTTTTTTGGAGTGTATGGCAGCTGCGGCGCAGGCTGTGCATAATTATTTCGGCGAGGGTAAGATTATTTATATAAACGTGATGAACAATCTGTCGGTTGATTGTGATTGCGACGGACATCCGCATGCTCCGCAGATGAATGATATAGGTATTTTGGCATCTACGGATCCTGTTGCGCTGGATAAAGCCTGTCTTGATTTGGTTTTTAACCATCAGTCTACATCTGCAGACAATGCCCAGCCGCTTATCAACCGTATTACGCAAAGACACGGCACCCATACGGTGGAATATGCTGAAAAAATAGGACTCGGTTCCCAGCAATACACGCTTGTAAACATTGATGACGCATCTATAGAGGATGTAAACGCAAATACAGAGGATAAACACAATTTGAGATATAATGTTTTCACAATTGACGGCAAAAAAGTATTGACAAATGCCAAGTCTTTGGACACTTTGCCAAGCGGAGTCTACATTATCAACGGCCAAAAGAAGATAATAGCAAAATAATTACCGCGAAAGGAGATTGTAATAGCGGTAAAAATTTTTATATTTGCAGAAAAATAGGGTAATAACAGAAATAATAGGAGAGAAAACTATGCAGAATTTTGATTACGTAACACCGACAAGACTTATTTTCGGAAAAGAATCTATCGTTCAGTTACCTGAAGTTATGAAACCGTTAGGAAAACGCATCCTTCTTACTTACGGCGGCGGCAGTATCAAGAAGTTGGGACTTTATGACAGGGTTAAACAACTGTTGTCGGGCTTTGAGATATTTGAATTGTCAGGCATACAGCCTAATCCTAAATACGATCCGAGCGTATTGGAAGGCGTGAAAATTTGTAAGGAAAACAATATAGAGGCTATACTTGCCGTGGGCGGCGGAAGCGTACTTGATTGTTCGAAAGCGATAGCTGCGGGAGCCAAATACGACGGTGATCCGTGGGATTTGATAACCTACAAAGTGAAAGCACAATCCGCACTGCCTATTGTGGATATTCTGACATTGGCGGCAACAGGCAGCGAATACGATTGCGGAGGCGTTATCTCCCGTACTGATACCAATGACAAAATCGGCTACATGGATCCGTTGTTGTTCCCTGTCTGCTCAATACTTGACCCTGTCTATACATTCAGTGTATCAAAGAAGCAAACTTCTGCGGGGTGTGCCGACGCAATGAACCACGTTATTGAGCAGTATTTCACATCTGACACGACTTTGCTTAATGACGGTTTTTGCGAATCAACGCTTAAAAGCCTTATGATAAATGCCCGCAAATGTTTATCCAATCCTGAAGATTACACTGCACGTGCTGAAATGATGCTTTGCTGTACTTACGGTTGCAACGGCATACTTTCTTTGGGTAATTCCTATTCAGGCTGGCCTTGTCACGCAATTGAACATGCTTTGAGTGCATATTATGACATTACGCACGGAGAAGGATTGGCTATAATCACACCGCGTTGGATGAAACACATACTAAACGAAAATACAATTGAGCGTTTCGTTAAGTATGGCGTGAATGTGTTCGGTATAGACGCATCTTTGCCGAAACAAACAATAGCAGAAAAAGCTATTGAGGAGACTTACAAGTTCTTTGAGAGCATAAATATTCCTATGCACTTGAAAGAAGTCGGTATTGACGGAAGCCGCATAGACGAAATGGCACATCATATAGCTGTTAATGAGGGTTTGGAAAATGCTTACGTGCCTTTGACGGAGCAGGATATAAAGAAAATCCTTACAGAAAGCTTGTAATTTCGGGTATATCACATATACTGCGGACAAAAACCGTTAGCGGTAATAAATAATGAGACTTAAAAACAATAAAACACATGAACAGAAAAATTTTCACAATAATCTGCACGGCAATGATGGTGTTCGGACTTTCAGCATGTGCACAAAATAAAGAGAATAAAGATATGAAAACATTGGTAGCGTATTTCTCGGCATCGGGAGTAACAGAAAATGTAGCAAAACAACTTTCAGAGGTAGCAAATGCGGATTTGCACGAAATAAAACCTGCACAGCCTTACACGGATGCGGATTTGGATTGGACAAATAAGCAATCCCGTTCAACAATAGAGATGAACGACAAATCTTCACGCCCTGCTATTACGGATAAATTGGCAAACCTTGACGCATATTCCACTATTTATGTAGGTTTTCCTATATGGTGGTACACTGCCCCTACGATTATCAACACGTTTTTGGAGTCTTACGATTTCAAAGACAAGACTGTCGTACTTTTTGCCACATCAGGCGGAAGCAATATAACCAAATCCGTAAGTGATTTGCAGGCGGCATATCCTAATATCAAAATAAAAGGCGGTCAGTTGTTGAATCATCCAAGCAAAAAGCAATTGGAAGATTTTGTAAACGCTAATAAATAATCAGTTTCTACAATATGTTTAAAAAGGAAACTGTTTTAAAGAAATAAAGACCCACATTATTTTAACGGTGTGGGACTTTATTTTTGTAATAAGGCGTCTTATTTTTGCGATATTATATAAAAACTTATTTCGTAGTAAATCTTTTGATTTTTATTGAGGAGTTATGCGAAAGGATTGTGCTTTTAATTCCGTCTTTTATGTTTTCGTCATTTGCCAGCAGTGTTGCATCCACGGTTTTTAGGAAAAAATTTTTATTAACCGATAACTTGGAAAAATAAATATCGCTTTTGCGTTTTCTTCTGCACTGTCGGTCTCATTATTTGCCCTTACAAGGAACAATGTATCAAAAATAATTTCTTCTTGTGTCGTTGTAATTTTTTCAATATGCGACGCGGTAAAATTATTCTGCGATATAAAAAAATTTTTATCGCTGATTAAAAAATTTTCGTCGCAGATTAATTTTTTCTTATCGCAGATTAATTTTTTTTCCTGCGATGTCAGTAAATTCTTTTCTGATTCCGCTGCGGCATTAACGGGAGTTGTTTTTGCGTGAGACATTATGCGGATGTTTTATAACATAAATATCCGTCGGGTATGCAATATGTGCAAAGCAAAAGGCAGTTTTGGTAAGCAAAATGTAAGTTTATTTTTATAATTTTGCAGAGTCATTAAATTAATATAAATATGAAAAAGAAAAGTTTAGTTTTTACATTAATAAGTACACTGATTATGGCAAATAATGTTATAAATGCACAAAATCCTTCGCAGTTCCGCCAGCCTTATCCGCTTGGTGAGAAAAATACGGCGTTCAGTCAATACTTCATTGGGCAAAGTTATCTGTCCCTTGTGTCAAATAACAAAAATCTTAACGTACCTATGTTTAACGTTACATTTGAACCTTCTTGCAGAAACAATTGGCACAAACATGCAGGGGGACAAATGTTGATTGCAACGGCAGGAGTGGGTTATTATCAGGAGAGAAACAAGCCTGCAAGGCGGTTATATCCGGGTGATGTCGTGGAAATAGAACCCAATGTGGAGCATTGGCACGGTGCGGCACCTGACAGTTGGTTTGCGCACATTGCCGTAGAGTGTAATCCGCAGGTTAAAGGCGGTACCACGTGGTTAGAACCTGTTGAAGATGCATATTACCTTAAGGTTTGTGCGGATGCCAAAGCTAAATACGATAAAGAAAATACCGTATTGAGTGAAAAACAAAAGGCAATAGTAAGTATGGGCAATTATACTGCACAAGGCAATCTTTACATGCTTAAGCAGGCGTTGGAAGATGCACTTAAGGCTGGTATAACGGTTAATGAGGTTAAGGAATTGTTGGTTCAGGCGTATGCTTATTGCGGTTTTCCGCGTTCTTTAAGGGCAATATCAACTTTAGATGAGTTGTTAAAGGAAAGAAAAGCCGCAGGCATAACGGAAAATTACGGCAAAGAGTCTTCGGATATACAGGACAAAAGAGACAAATACATACGCGGAGCGGAGATATTGGAAACACTTTCGGGAGTGTCGAAAGATGCGCCGAAGGCATCATACGCCGTGTTGGCTCCGACGATAGATACGTTCTTAAAAGAGCATTTGTTTTGCGACATATTCGAACGTGATGCCGTAAGTTATAAAGACAGGGAACTGTTTACGGTCAGTATGCTTACGGCGTTGGGAGGCGTAGAACCGATGGCATACGGACATATGGCAATGTGCCTGCATATAGGAATAACTCCGCAGCAACTTTCCGCTTTATTAAATATAAGTGAAATGAATGTCGGTAAATTTTATTCCGATCCTATACGTGAAGTTTTAAAATCGCTGACCGATAAATAGAATACAAAGAAAAATTCCGCTGAACATTGCAGCGGAATTTTTTTTCGGATATTAATTCCAAAGGTTTTCAGGATAAAATCCTTTATTTATAAGTTCTTTGATTTTATTCACCACTTCGGGTTTGTCTTCTTTGTAAGTAACCCCGAACCATACGGCATTGCTTGACAAAACCTTTACTTCTGCCTGCTTGTTTGCTATAAGGTTGTTTACAATAAGAGGAATAAAATATTCTGCCTTACTGTCAGTGGCGGCTTCGTTTGCAAGAAATTCTTTAAATCCCTGTTCGCAGTAATCAAAGAAGTCAGTTGTAAATCCGAAGAAGTTCATTGATACCAGCGTTTGCAGATCCAAAGGATGTGTGTTACCTTCTTTATCGGTAAAAGCAGCACCTGAAGGCGTTTTTCCGATGCTTGTACGTTCGGTTATAGTCTGCAAATATCCGTCGGAAGTTTGATCGCATATACCTCTTGACACCGTACCGAAATCAGACAAAGTATTTTTAAGACGGTATGCGACCATGGAATATGCACCGTGCTTGTTAGCGCATGTCTGTAAGTATGCAGACATTACTTCATACGCTTGCCTGCCGTAAAAATCATCTGCATTGATTACGGCAAACGGTTCTTTGATGACATCTTTTGCCATTAAAACGGCATGTGCCGTTCCCCAAGGTTTTTGTCTTGTTTGAACAGCGTTATAACCCTCTGGTACTTTGTCTACTGATTGGAAAACATATTCAACAGGCAATCCGAAACGTTCCTGATTATTTATTTTCTTAAAGTTTTCTGCAAAATCCTGCCTTATAACGAATACTATTTTACCGAATCCTGCACCTTTGGCGTCGTATATGGAGTAATCCAATATAGCTTCGTTGCACGGTCCTACGCCGTCCATCTGTTTTAACGCTCCGTAGCGTGAACCCATGCCTGCGGCAAGTACTAATAATGTAGGTTTCATATATAATGTATTTATTCCAGTTTACGGCTGCCGTCAGATATTACAACGTCGTATACTTTAGGTTCTTTACCGAATTTTTCACTGAACTTGTTTCTTGCAGTTGCAATAAAATTGTCATAAAGTTCCTCTTTAACCAAATTTATAGTGCAACCTCCGAAACCTCCGCCCATAACTCTTGAACCGCTTACGCCGCAATCTTTGGCAACATCATTTAAAAAATCCAATTCACTGCAACTTACTTCATATTCTTTGCTCATGCCTTTATGCGTTGCATACATACATTTACCCACGGTCTCATAATCATTATTTTCCAAGGCTTTGCATACATCCAAAACACGTTGCTTTTCACCTATAACATATAAAGCCCTTAAGTAATCTTCATCTGATACATGATTTTTCACTTCCTGCAACATTGACATGGTTGCATCGCTTAAGAATTTCACTTCCTGATGCCGTGATTTTATAACTTCACAGACTCTTTCGCAGGATTCCCTGCGTCGGTTGTATGCGGAAGATGCCAATTCATGCTTAACACAGGTGTCAGTCAGCACAAGTTTGTATCCTTGCGGATTAAAAGGAAAATATTCATATTCCATTGTAGCACAGTTCAGCCTTACAAGACTGTTTTTCTTTCCGAAAACAGAAGCAAACTGGTCCATGATTCCGCATTTTACACCGCAATAATTATGTTCGGTAGCCTGTCCGATATAAGCCAGAGTAAGTTTATCCATATTTAATGAAAATATGTCATTCAAAGCATAGGCAAAAGTACTTTCCAACGCTGCCGAAGAAGACATGCCCGCACCTAAAGGTACGTCTCCTGCAAATACAGTGTCAAAGCCAGAGATTTCAAATCCTCTTTTCTTTATTTCCCTTACTACACCGAATATATATCTTGCCCAAGGTTGTGAAGGTAGATCCTTTTCGGTTGTTTCAAATACGGATTGTTCATTATAATCCAAAGAAAAGGCTCTCACTTGTTGGGTTGCATTTGGATAAATTGCGGCATATATTCCTTTGTCTATCGCTCCCGGGAAAACATATCCTCCGTTGTAGTCCGTATGTTCGCCTATTAGGTTTATTCTGCCAGGAGATGTATACATATAGAATTTATCCCCGAACAGCAAACGGAATTTATCCTTAATAATAGTTGTATCCATGGTATTTATTATTTGATTAAACATGATAACTTACTTATAACTGTTTTTCTTTATCCAAAACCTCAAATTCAGAATTGTTGGACTTGAATGTTTTCACCAGAGATTTGATATTCTTAACTATTTTTATATTTGTATTTTCATCAAACGGCTCTTTTACAATTGAACTCAACTCTTCAAGGTGTTGTTGTATCTCATCAAGTGAAAATTCTTCCGTTTTGGCAATAAATATCTTTTCATGATAAGTAGGAAGCGTGTTTTCTTTTTGTGTAAGCAGTTCTTCATAAAGTTTTTCTCCCGCACGCAATCCCGTATATTCTATTTTAATATCTTTGTCCGGCTCAAGACCCGATAGTTTTATCATCTTGCGGGCCAAATCATCTATCTTAACAGGTTGCCCCATATCAAAAAGGAAAATTTCTCCCCCGTTACCCATCGTAACAGCCTCCAAGACCAAACGTGCCGCTTCAGGGATTGTCATAAAATACCTTGTAATCTCGGGATGAGTCACCGTAACCGGACCGCCTATTGCTATCTGATGCTTAAACGTAGGAATAACCGAGCCGTTTGACCCCAAAACATTACCGAACCGCGTAGTAATAAAACGGCATCTATTGATATTGGATTTAAGTTCCCCGTCCGATGTCTGATGTCCAATATCCAATGTATCCTGTCCGATATTCAGTATCATTTCAGCGTAGCGCTTGGTTGCCCCCATCACATTGGTAGGATTAACGGCCTTATCCGTGGAAATCATTATCATTTTTTCCGCACCGTATTGCAAGCAAAGGTCAGCGATGT
Organism: Bacteroidales bacterium; assembly: GCA_017633985.1. Lineage (GTDB taxonomy): Bacteria > Bacteroidota > Bacteroidia > Bacteroidales > P3 > Scybalousia_A. The sequence goes on along the minus strand of JAGBOF010000007.1, from coordinate 152,768 downwards.
TTTTCGTACCGAAAATATTTGTCATAACGGCTTCGTAAGGTTCCCTCTCCATCATCGGAACATGCTTATAAGCAGCGGCATGGAATACAATTTCGGGACGGTATTTAATAAAAATATCTTCAAGGTGCTGACGGTTGCGTATATCCGCTATAAGAATATGTTTTTTTATTGAACCGTAATTTTCGTTTAACTCGTTTTCAATGTAAAACAGCGGCGTTTCGGCATTGTCCAGCAAAAGAATTTCGGGATTGTACTTTGTAAGTTGACGGACTATCTCACTGCCTATGCTTCCTGCCGCACCTGTTACCAAAATCCGCTTGCCGCCCAAAACATTATTAATAACAGCGGTGTTAGGCTTTATTTCCTTACGGCCCAACAGGTCTTCAATTTGAATTTCCTTTATATTGTTTTCGTTTAACTTCCCGTCAACCCAATATTTCACTCTCGGAACAGTCAGGACCTTTATATTATTCTGATGGCACAATTCAAAAATCTTGGCTTTCCTCTCACCTGTGATACGTCCCGTAGCAATAATCAATTGATCAATGTCTTTGTATTTCAAAATGTACTCTTCCCTGTCGGTACTCCACACTTTGATACCTTCAATAGTCTTTCCCGTCAAAGTTTTATCGTCATCCAAAAAACCTTTTATGTAATACTTGGTATCGGATGACAACAAAGCGTGGGCAGTTGCTATTCCCGTATGTCCCGCACCGAAGATTAATGTCTTGATTGTGAATCTTGAATCCGTGCCGTTGTGATATGCTTTCTCAAAAAGCCATCTTACAAACATACGGAACATAAACAACGCTATGAATGTTACAAAGAAATTGATTATTACCAATTGTTTAGGGTAATAGTCATAAATTCCTCCCCCCGAAGTGTATTTATATACGTAGTTTATTGCAAGTAAGATTATGTTTGTCACTATCAGCGCCCCCATTATCCTTAACATATCGGAAAAAGACGAATATCGGATAATGCTTCTGTGAACTTTGAAACAAAAAATACTTACAATACTTATGAAAAACGTCAGAAGGATAAACCTTAACGAGTAGTTGTCAAGCGGGAAATTAAACCACGTTTCTTTAATGTCCACAATCCAGCCCGAAATGAATATAGACGCTAAAATAAGTATGCCGTCCAAGACCATGATAAGCCAAGGCGATATATAACGTTTATACATCACCTTGTTTATCAGTTGCAGCATTTTTATGTACAGTCTGTTCATACCGGCGGAAAGTTGTTATACGTCAGCCGTATTACTTTTGCATATGCAAAAATCCTATTTCCTTATCATCCAAGAAGCGGTATTGTCCGCGTAAAAGGTTTTTCTTTGTAAGGCCTGCGAAATATACGCGGTCCAATTTCTTAACTTCGTAACCCAATGCCTCAAACAAACGTCTTATTATGCGGTTCTTTCCCGAATGTATGCTGATGCCTACTTTCTTTTTATCAATCGGAACGTTGTTAAGCCAATTGACGTCGTCCGCTTTCATCTCTCCGTCTTCCAATTCAACGCCTTCAAGCAATTTGTCAATATCTTCTTTCAATAAAGGACGGTCCAATTCGGCATTATAAACCTTTTGTGCACCGTAACTAGGGTGAGTGAGTTTTTTAGTCATCTCTCCGTCGTTGGTAAGAAGCAAAAGCCCCGTTGTCATACGGTCCAGACGTCCTACCGGATAGACTCTTTCCCTGCACGCACCGTCAATCAATTCCATTACCGTCTTACGTTGCTGGGGATCATCACTTGTAGTAATATATCCTTTAGGCTTATTAAGCAATATATATATCTTTCTTTCGTCCTTAAGCGTTCTTCCGTTATATTTAACAACATCTCCTGGCTGAACCTTATAGCCCAATGTCGTAACTACCTCACCGTTTACTTTTATAACACCCGTAGTTATCAAAACATCAGCCTCCCTTCTTGAACAAATACCCGCATTTGCTATATATTTATTCAATCTTACCGCCTTATCTTCCTTTTTCGGCTGCAATTGATTAGGAGCCGTTTTCTTTTTATCGCTGAATATTCTTCCGCCTTGGTCATCGTATTTTATTCTCGGGCGTTTTCTCGGATCGTTTTCACGTTTGTATTCTTCAAAAGCACGTCTTCTTCTTTGCGGACGTTCTTCTTCTTGGCTGTTAAAACGTTTGCCGTTGTTGTTTCTGTCAAAACGTTTTTCAAATCTGTCTGATTTGCCTCTGCCTTTGTGAAATCTGCTTTCGCCTTGTCTTGGGCGTCTTTCGTTGTTATCAAATGAGTCATTCTCATCGTTAAACGTTCTTCTGTCACGGGAATATCTGTCGTCGCGACGGTTGTCTGTACGGTTGTCATTGCGGTTCCAACCGTGGTTTCCTCTTTCTCTTGTCATGATTACATATAAATTAAATCCGCTGCAAAGTTACGAATAATTTACGTAATATTATATTTTTACGGCAAAACAATACGCAAATTTAAAATATTGTAGTAATTTTGCACGCAGATATTATGAAGAAATGAATAGGCACAATACAGAAATCAAAGCAATGGACACTCCTACGATAAGGGAGTTAATCGGACAAAGCAGTCTCAATTATTATTCGTCCAACCTATCCGTGGTGATGAATTCGTCATCTATTTTGAATCAAATGGAGTTAAATAAACATTACCAGCTGGCAAATCCCGAAGTTAGATTCGTTACGGCGGGCACTGCAGTGATGGAAATAGATTTTATCACCTATGCTTTAAAACAAGGCATGATTATGGTCCTTCCGAGAGACACCGTATATTCTTTTGTATCCAAATCAGACAGCTATACAACGGCTGTGATTGACATAAACGTGTATATGGAAGACAAGAATATGCCAATAGAAGAATCAGTATATGTTCTTGAATGCAGCACCAGGGAAGAAAAATTATTCAGTCAGTATTATGATTTGCTTTATAAGCAAATGGAGTTATACGAAGGCAGAATAGATTTATCGATAGAGTATTTGCTCGGTTCATTGTTGGAGTATATAAGGAAGATGATACGTTATCATCAGAGCGAAAAGCCGGAAGTGAAGAATATCAACCGATTGTTCTACGACTTTAAGCACATAGTAAAGACCAGTGATGATATTGTACGCAGCAGAGAGTACTATGCACAGAAACTCAACGTCACCCCGAACCATTTATCCAAGGTTGTAAAACGTGTAAGCGGCAAATCAATATTGGAAAACATTAACGCCATTTGTTTAATCAAAGCAAAATACCTGTTAAGGTTCTCTACTTTGAACATAGGTATCATTTCCCATAAAGTGGGATTCAAAAACCAGACATCATTCGGACGTTTCTTTTACGACAACATGAAAATGACTCCGAAGCAATTCCGTAATAAGTAATCTTGTCAGCGTTTTTAACGCATTAATATAAGTTTTACGGGTGCCTTAAGGTGCAGAAACAACGCCTTAAGGCACTTTATTTTTGCCCCATCGCAGAATAATTTGAAAAAAACCCTTTTTTTGACCCGAAAAAACAGTTTTTTTGAGCAAAAAAAAGGGTTTTTTTCAAATTATTTCCGCACGGGGCGGCGACGAAACGGCAAAGGGCTGCAAAAACAAGCAGTAAGGCGGTGTTTTTGTATGCAAAAATTTTTATACAATAGGCAAAGATATCCATTTATTACATTATAATTGCAATAAGATGCAGTTTTAATATGATAAGATGCTATTTTAATACGATAATTTGCTGTTATGGTGCTGTAAGATATAGTTATGATGAGGTAAGATGCTATGATGTTGTAATAGGATGTTATTGTAATACGATAAATTGCGGTTATGATGCAGTAAGATGATGTAATGATGCAATAAATTGCAGTGATGAAAAATTGAGAAAGCGGGGTGTAAAAATAAACGGACGTATAAAAAAGTTGTAAAATAATTTTGTTATGTCAAAAAGTCGGCGTATCTTTGCAAACTGAAAACAGAATGCGGGGTAGAGCAGTGGTAGCTCACCGGGCTCATAACCCGGAGGTCGTAGGTTCGAATCCTGCCCCCGCTACTTTCTTTTTATATAGGCTTATCGTAATTCTGCAAACCAAATCATCTGCTTTGAGACCTATGGACAATCAGAAAAACATATCAATCAATGATAACTCTGCGGCAAAACACGCAGACAGTTCCGTAAAAGTGTCCGTTATTGAAAATACGGGACGTGTCATTTCCTCAACAGGTTCGTTTTATACGGTAAAATGCGAAGACGGACAAACGTTCAACTGTGTGGTTAAAGGCAAATTCCGTACTATGGGCATAAAGACCACTAACCCCGTTGCCGTAGGCGATATGGTTCATTTCGTTTGCATGAAGGGTAACCAGTACGGGCAGATTGACAGGATAGATGACCGTAAAAACTGCATAATACGCAAATCGGTTAATCTGTCAAAGCAGTACAGTGTAATAGCATCCAATATTGATATGGCATATCTGATTGTCAGTTGCAAAAATCCGCAAACCGATACGATGTTTATAGACAGGTTTTTGGTAACTGCCAATGCCTATAACGTGCCTTGCTCAATCATTATCAACAAAACGGATATTTACGACTCCCAGGCGCAGCAATATGCGGGTTTTTTGATAGATATTTACGAGAATATAGGTTATAACGTCTTTTTGACCAGTGCCGTAACGGGTACGGGGCTTGAAAAACTGCGTAAAGACATGTCGGGAAAGATTTGTTTGTTCTCCGGCAACAGCGGTGTGGGTAAAAGTTCGCTTATAAATCTGTTTTGTCCCGATGCGAAGCAGAAAACAGCCGATATTTCGGCAACTTACCTTAAAGGTAAGCACACTACGACCTTTGCGGCAATGTTTACAAACGGCGATATAAACATTATAGACACTCCGGGGATAAAATCTTTCGGTATGGCGGACTTTAAGCGGGAGGAGTTGGCGTTGTATTTCCCTGAAATGAAAGAAAGATTGCAGGATTGCAAGTATTATAATTGTACGCATACGCATGAGCCGCATTGTGCGATAAAAAAAGCCGCCAAAACAGGTGAAATTCATTATCAAAGGTATAATAATTACATCAAATTGCTAAATGCCGAAGATATGTCGCCTTTGGAATAGAATTTAGTGTAAGGTTAATTGATTAACACAACCGTAAACAACCATTAAGTATATGAAAAAAATATTTTTGTTATTGATTATTGCATTCAGTCTGCCGTTTACCGATGAAATAAAGGCTGAAGAAACGCCTGATTTGCGTATACGCATATTTTCAACGGTGAATATTTCTTCCGTTACGGTTAATTCCTCGTTCGGAACATATTTTTTGGACGGATCTTTGAAGATAAAAAAGCAGGATAAAATCACTTTGGCGGTATCGGAGGGCAAGGTATCGGTGTCAGTTAATGACTCTCTGATGTTTAAACGCGATTCCGTAAAAATTTCCAGTCAGGACATAAAATGTTTTCTGCAGATAACGCCTGCAAATGCGAAAGCCAGACGGTACGATAACAATCTTACGGTAAAATTAACCAAGGACAAGAAGTTTTTGCTTCTTATCAACGAAGTGACAGAGGATAATTATTTGGCGGGAGTAGTACAGAGCGAAGCGGGAGGTGCAAGCGATAACGTAGAATTCTTCAAAGTTCAGGCGGTATGTTGCCGCAGTTACATGAACAGGTTTATAAACAAACACGTAAAGGACGGCGGATATAATTTATGCGATGACGTGAATTGCCAAGTGTATCTTTCCCGTGCCAATAAGACACAATGTATAGAGGGTGCGGCACAAACGGCGGGTGAAGTCATAGTCGATGAAAACGGAAAGATAATAGAAACTCTTTTTCACTCCAACAGCGGCGGACAAACCGTCAATTCGGAAGACGTATGGGGCAATAAAATACCGTATTTACGCTCCGTAAAGGATTCTTTTTCGGTAAACCAACCCAATTATAAGTGGGAAAAAGAAATTAAAGAGAAGGATTGGTTGAATTATTTCCGTAATAACGGTGTGGATGTGAAGGATTACAACAATAAAAGGGAACTTCTGAATTTTTCGCAGGCTGAAGGCAGAAAAAGTAAGATATTCGGTATACCTCTTACGCAGATACGCAGGGATTTTAAATTGAAAAGTACTTTTTTCTCAACCGAACCGTGGGGCAGTAACGTAAAACTAAAAGGTTACGGGTACGGTCACGGAGTTGGAATGTCACAGGAAGGTGCGGTAAATATGTGTGAAAACGGTTATGAGTATTGGGAGGTTATAGAATTCTATTATCAGGGTGTTAAAATAAAGAATCTTTTGAAGGAAACAACTTCCAAGGAGTAAGCAAGTTACATAATGCAAAAATAATACGGCGTTTGAGTAAAATAAAACGCCGTATTATTTTATTAAAACGCTGTTTTATTTTTGCGGGAAGGCTTATTTATTTTTCAATAAGTTGTTCCGCTTCTTTTTTGCTCTCTTTGTCGGGAAGAATTACTGATAACAATATACTTATTCCCAATACCGCAAGAATAATCATTAAGGATACGCCGACAGGAATATCAATGCTTAACGGTTCGCATTCCAATATCATTTTTATTCCTATAAACAGCAAAAGGAAACTTAATCCCGTTTTCAGAAAACGGAACATGCGGATGATACTGCTTACTAAAAAGAACAAAGAACGCAATCCCAAAATAGCGAAGATATTGGAGAAAAACACGATGTACGGATCCTTGGTTACGGAAAATATAGCCGGTATGCTGTCTACGGCAAACAGTACGTCGGTGAACTCAATTACAATCAAACAAAGCAAAAGCGGTGTGATAACCCAATGACCGTTTATCCTGCGGACGAAAGAATGATCCCTTATTTCATTGGTTACGGGAAATATTTTTGCAAAAAATTTGACAACGGGGTTGTTTTCGGGATGCACTTCTTCTTTTTTGTTCCTTTGGACAAACATCTTTATTGCCGAATAGATAAGAAAAACCCCGAAAATCAGAAGTACCCATCCGTATTTGGCTATCAAAGCTCCCGCAGCGAAGATAAAAATAAACCTCATCAGCATTGCACCCAATATTCCCCACATCAAAACGCGTTTATAGTATTCTTGGGGAATTGCGAACGAGGAAAAAATCAAAATCATTACGAAAATATTGTCTATACTCAATGAATACTCTATCAAATAACCCGTAAAATATTCCAGAGTGCTTTGTTTACGGTAGGCATTCAACGCTTTTTCGTAATCAGCCGCTTCAACCTTTTGAGCAAGAGTCTTTCCATGATATTGATTCACTATTTCGGTTAAAGATAGTTTGTCCTCGATACCGTGCATTTGCTCACCTGCAAATCTTAACACCACCCCGAACAAACAGGCAAGCACAATCCAAATCAAAGAAGTGCATAAGGCGCGTTTGAATGACACAATTCTGTCTTTTTTCTCGAAAATGCCTAAATCCATTACAAGTAATCCTAAAATAAGAACTACGAATCCTGCCATAAAAAGCCCTTGTATCAATAAAGAATTGTGCATAAATTTGTTGTTTAGATTGCAAAATTACATAATTTCTGAAAATTTGTACTAACTTTGCGGCATATTTGATATTATTACGTGAAAAAAGAGTAATGAATAAAGAAGTTGATATATTTATACCTTGCAGTGTCGATCAGTTTTGTCCTGAAATAGGTTTTGATTTGATAGACCTTGTGGAAAGTTTGGGGTTTAAAGCCAATTATAATGAGAACCAAACCTGTTGCGGGCGTATTCTTTACGATAACGGCAATTGGCAGCAGGCCAAACTGACGGGTGAGAAATTTATTGAGGACTTTAAAGGAACCAATACCGTTGTGGGTTGTTCCGCTTCCTGTATAGGATATATTAAAACTAAATGTGCAAATCTTTTTTATAATACTTCCAACCATAATTCGCATAAATCTTTAGCCGGCCGCATAACCGACATTACGGAATTCATCCATTCGGTACGCCCCGATTGTGATTTGGGTGCAGAATTTCCTTTCAAAGTGTTTTTACATAATAACTGTCATTCACTTAATGAATATAATCTGGAAGAAGAAACGCGGTTGATTCTTCAGAAAGTAAAAGGTCTGACATTGGTTAATGAACCGGGAAATGAATTTTGCTGCGGTTGGGGTTCGGGATTGGATATTTACAATAAACCCGTGAGTGATTGTTTGGCTAAACAAAAGACGGATTTGGCGTTATCGTTAGGTGCCCAATATATAACATCCACCGATACGGCTTGTTTGCTAAAACTGCAGAACTATATAGATAAAAATAATATTGACTTGAAGACTATCCACATCGTTTCGCTTTTACGCTATTCTTCCAAACATCATGACGGCGAGTAATTCATATCCTTGGCAGAGCGACCGCCCGTTTAATGCATATTCCAATTATATGCAAAAAAGATTCGGGCAACGTATCCAAAAATTATCAATAGACGGTGGATTTACATGTCCCAACAGAGACGGCACATTGTCTTTAGGCGGTTGTACGTTTTGCTCCAACGATGCTTTCAATCCGTCTTATTGCCGCAGATTTGAAAGTATCAGCATTCAGATAGAGGAGGGAATAAAGTTTCACTCATGGCGTTACAAGAAAGTGCAGAAATACCTTGCTTACTTCCAGCCTTATTCCAATACTTACGCACCGCTTGATGTTCTTAAGCAAAGATACGAAGAAGCCTTGTCTCATCCGCAGATTGTAGGGTTGGTTATCGGTACCCGTCCCGATTGTGTGGATGATAAGAAATTGGATTATCTGGCAAGTTTGAATGAAAAATACCACATAGTTATAGAATATGGGATTGAGTCTTGTTATGATACTACTTTAAAACAAATTAACCGCGGACATACGTTTGATTGTACCGTTAAGGCATTGGAAGAAGCCCGTAAACGGGGATTGGAAACAGGCGGACACATAATTTTCGGATTTCCTTGGGAGACAAAAGAAGATATGTTAAAACAAGCGGATATTCTGTCATCAATTCCTGTTGACAATCTGAAGTTCCATCAACTGCAGATTCTGGATAATACCATTATGAAAGAGGATTATTTGAAAAACAAGGATAAATACCGATTTTTTACGTTTGAGGAATATACTGCATTTATTATTCAGTTTTTGGAAAGATTGGATCCGCATATTATTATAGAAAGATTTGCTTCTGAAGTGCCTCCGCGTTATAACATAGGGGAGAGTTGGGGCAAAATACGCAATGAACAAATCGTTCAGACGATAGAACAAAAGATGAAAGAAGCAAATACCTATCAGGGAAGGTTGTTTAAACATTAACATAACTGCAAATAAAGCAATATTATATATGAATGTTGAGATTATAAACATAGGTGACGAATTACTTATAGGACAGGTTGTAAACACTAACAGTGCTTACATGTCAAAGGTGTTGAACGATGCAGGTATTGAAGTAAAGTATGTGACTGTCATAGGGGATAATCCCGATATGATAAAAGAAAGTATTGTTACGGCATTGCAACGTACGGACGGGGTGTTGATTACAGGAGGTTTGGGACCTACTAAAGACGATATGACAAAGAACTGTCTGAATGAAATGTTCGGCGGAACTATGGTAAAGAATACACAGGTTGATCAGCATTTGCAAAAGTATTTTCTTTCACGTAATCTGCCATATACTTCCACAAACCAATCACAGGCATTGGTTCCTGATTGCTGCCAAGTGATATTTAACAATGTCGGTACAGCACCGGGAATGGTTTTTAACAGCAAAAGTCTTAATCAATCCGTAATTTCAGTTGCAGAAGCAGAAGACAAAGGAAAACTTATCATCTCAATGCCGGGTGTTCCTTTTGAAATGAAAGAAATGATGCAACGTGTTACGGAAATATTACAGAAACATTATTCTGTAGAAGCGGTTGTTCATAAGACACTTTCGGTAGGTGGTATCGGTGAAAGCTTTCTTTCCGATAAGTTGGAGGAATTTGAACGCCGTATGGCGGAGATTAATGCAAATGATAAGTCAGTATGTTTTAAGCTGGCGTATTTACCCGATGCGGGTATTATAAAATTACGTTTGAGTGCGTACGGAAAAGAAAATAAAAAGACGGAAGAAAAAGCAGAGGAATTATTTAACTCCCTTAAACTGATACTTGAAGATTATCTTATCGCATGCGGGGAAGATAATATAGCATACGTAATAGGCGAAGAGTTGAAATCAAGACATCAAACCGTTGCAACGGCGGAAAGTTGTACGGGAGGAAATATTGCACACGTTATAACATCAAATCCCGGAGCTTCGTCATATTTCAAAGGAAGCGTCGTATCTTATTGTAACGAAATAAAATCAATTGTTTTGAATGTAAAAAAAGAAACATTGGACATTTACGGAGCGGTAAGTGCAGATACGGCAAAACAAATGGCAACGGGAGCATTGCAATTATTGAATACGGACTATGCAGTGGCTGCAACGGGATTGGCAGGACCTGATACCGACGGATCGGATAATGAAACGGGAACGGTATATATCGCAATTGCACAAAAAAACAAAGATGTTACGGTATTCAAGAATTGTTATAAGACCACAAGACAGAATTTTATTGACCGTACGACCCATTTTGCTTTGTTCGAACTATTGAAGATTATAAGAAAGAATTAAAATAATGAATTTTTGCAACATATAAATAATAGATAACAATGAGACAGATAATTTTTGCAACTCACAACAAACACAAAACGGAAGAAATACAACAGTTAGTTGGAGATAAGATAGAGATTGTTTCGCTTGACAGTCTTGGCGAAAGGAAAGATATTCCCGAAACAGGCGATACCCTTAAGGAGAATGCACGCCAAAAAGCGGCATATATATATAATAAGTATAAGAAAGATTGTTTTGCCGACGATACAGGGCTTGAAGTAGAAGCTTTAGGTGGACGTCCGGGTGTTTATTCGGCAAGATATGCAGGTGAAAAGTGTTCTTTTGACGACAATATCGATAAGTTATTGGAAGAATTGGACGGAAACACCAACCGTAAGGCTAAATTCCGCACCGTTATATGTCTTATTGAAAACGGAGAAGAGAAATATTTCGAAGGCGAATGTAAAGGGGTTATAACAACCGAACGTTACGGTAAAAAAGGATTCGGATACGACCCTGTTTTTATCCCTGAAGGACACGGGGAAAGCTTTGCCGAAATGAGCGGAGAGGATAAAAACAAAATATCCCACAGAGGTATTGCCACAAGAAAGCTTATCGGTTATCTTTTAAGTAAATAAAATCCGTTATGTTAAAGGAAGAAGATTTTAATAACGAATATCTGTTGTCGGTTGCAAAGAAAATGGCGGTTGCCGCCAGAACTGCGCCCAAGGCAAGGGGAACTGACAATCTTGTTATCCGTATTTGCGGCAGTGAGGAGATAAAACAGATTTCGCAACAGTTGGTTAAAGATTTTGAGCAGACAAATAAGACGGAACAGTTCCTTATAAGGGATTCGCAGAATATAATTTCGGCTCCTTATATGCTGTTGATAGCAACCGAAAATAAGGTTTTGGGACTGAATTGCGGCTATTGCGGTTATGCTTCATGCGGAGAGAAAAACCAAGCAAACAAAAACATTCCGTGTTTTTTCAATTCGGAAGATTTAGGCTTGGCAATAGGGTCGGCAGTCAGCATTGCAGCGGATTCGAGAGTGGATTCAAGAGTGATGTTTTCCGCAGGCAGGGCAGCCGCACGGTTGAATATGGTGGGTAATTGCGTTCAATGTTTGGCAATATCGCTCTCTGCAACGGCAAAGAATCCGTTTTTTGACAGGAAGTAACATTTTAAATTTGGTAAATGCAATTTTAAAGCCGCAAAACTATAAGAAAAAACCTCTGAAAAAAGTGTTATAAAAATAAGACGGCGTTTTAAGAAATTATTCTGCGTGATTAATAAAATAATACGGCGTAAAAATTTACTGAAACGCCGTATTATTTTCGTGGTTTGTAATGTGCTTAAAATAAGCCTATTTCGTAAACAATAATTCACGGTATTTTACAAGCGGCCAAAGCTCATCGTCTATCTCCATTTCCAAGGTATCAATATGTTCACGTATCTTGTCCTGATAAACATCCACTTTATCGCTGTAAGCAAAGGCTTTATCACGTATATTCGGCAGATTGTTGGCATATTTTCTCGCCTCAATCATTTCGTTTACCAACCGCTTTAATTCATCTATATGATTTTGTATCTCAACTATCAGTTCCCTGCGTTTACATGTCAATTGCTCGTATTGTTCAGAGGAAAAAACTTCTTTCATCTTGACAATATTGTCCAAAAGTCGGTTTTGGTAAATTACAGCCGTAGGAATAATGTGGTTAATTGTCAAATCGCCCAAAATACGTGCTTCTATCTGAATTTTTTTTACGTATTTCTCCATCTCAACATCTACACGGGATTCCAATTCCGCTGCATTGAAGATATTTTCTCCGATAAGAACCTGTTTTGATGCCTTGTCTTCATATTTTAACAATGCCTGCGGAACGTTATTTATGTTTGTAAGATGGCGTTTTTCCGCTTCTTTTTCCCATTGTTTGCTGTAGCCGTCGCCTTCAAAGCAAATGCTTTTGCTTTCTTTGATTAATTTTTTAAGGATACGGAATATTGCTTCGTCCTTGTTGACGTTTTGGTTTATCAAATCATCAACCTGTTTTTTAAAATCTTCTAATTGGTGTGCCATTGCGGCATTTATGACTATCATGGAGGCTGCACAGTTGGCAGAAGAACCTTGGGCACGGAATTCAAAGCGGTTTCCCGTAAAAGCAAACGGCGAAGTACGGTTGCGGTCAGTGTTGTCAATTAAGATTTCAGGGATTTTGCCGATTCCCAACTTCAATGCAGTTTTTTCTTCAGGCGTCATCTTGTAATCAACAACCTCTTTTTCCAATTTATCCAACATCTTGGTCAGACTTTTCCCCAAAAATACGGAAAGAATTGCAGGCGGTGCTTCGTTAGCACCCAATCTGCGGTTGTTGGTTGCGGACATTATTGATGCCCTTATGAGGTCTTGGTTTTTGTAAACCATAACCATTACGTTTATAATGAATGTTAAGAAAAGCATATTGCCTTTCGGATTCTTTCCAGGGGCAAAAAGATTGACGCCCGTGTCGGTTATCAGCGACCAATTGTTATGTTTTCCGCTTCCGTTGACGCTTTGGAAAGGTTTTTCGTGGAACAGAACGTTGAAATTGTGCTTTAACGCAATTCTTTTCATCAAATCCATCACCAATTGGTTATGATCGTTTGCCAAATTCACTTCTTCGTATATCGGAGCGAGTTCAAATTGGTTGGGTGCGACTTCATTGTGCCGTGTTTTCAGAGGAATTCCCAATTTATAGCATTCATATTCCAAGTTTTTCATAAACGATGTAACTCTTGAAGGAATTGAGCCGAAGTAATGGTCGTCCAACTGTTGGTCTTTAGCCGAAGAATGTCCCATAAGCGTTCTTCCCGTCAAACAAAGGTCGGGACGGGCGCGGTAAAGTGCGGAATCAATCAGGAAATATTCCTGTTCCCAACCAAGATTAGCCGTTACCTTCTGAATATTCTTATCAAAATACTGACAAACATCCGTTGCAGCCCTGTCAACAGCTATCAAGGCTTTTAAAAGCGGCGTTTTATAATCCAGAGCTTCCCCTGTATAAGATATAAATATGGTAGGAATACACAAAGTATCATCAACAATAAACGCAGGTGAAGAAATATCCCACGCAGTGTACCCTCTGGCTTCAAAAGTATTGCGAAGACCGCCCGAAGGAAATGAGCTGGCGTCGGGTTCTTGCTGAACAAGGACTTTACCCGAGAATCTTTCAATAGGATTTCCCTCTTTGGAAAACTCAAAAAACGAATCATGCTTTTCGGCCGTCCCGTCAGTCAGCGGTTGAAACCAATGGGTGTAATGGGTCACCCCGTTGTCTTTCGCCCACGACTTCATACCGTTGGCAATCAAGTCCGCATCCTGCAAAGATATGTTTTTACTTTCGTTAATTGCCTGATCAATGGCGGAAATAGTCTGTTGGGAAAGGTATTTCTGCATATTCTTTTTGTTAAATACATGAATACCGAAATAATCAGCCACCTCCTTGTCGGGCGCATGCACTTCAATAGGTTTTCTTTGCGAAACCTCCTGCAAAGCAATGAATCTGAATTTTGACATCTTTACTTTAATTTTATAAGATTATGAATTTTTATATTATACCCCTGTAAAAATGGGGTTATCTGTTGCAAAAATATAATAATTCTGCAAAATACTATAAAAATTCAGTGGTATTTTTGAAAAAATAATTGATATTTTGCATTTATAACCCTTCAGAAAATGATGTTAAGCCATATTATTTAAAGATATTGACAGAAAACAAAAATTTATGTGCTGTTTTACGGCATTGTTTTTGCAGAAAATTATAAGTTTTTTACAAAAAACTGTATTTAAGGTATATTATAAATTATATACTTTTGCAAAACACAAAGCGGAGATATAAAAAACATAAAATATTATATAATATGAAAAGGACATTCAGATTAATTACGGCAGCGGCTTTTGTTTTTGCTGCGATGAGTTTCACCTCTGCCGACGCTAAAGACGCAAAAATTAAGGTTAACGGTGTATGCGGAATGTGCAAAACGAAGATAGAAAAGACAGCAAAGAGTGTTAAAGGCGTTAAAGCCGCTTCTTGGGATGCACAAACCAAAGAATTGACGTTGGATTATAACGAAAAACTTACCGACGTTAAGACAATATCGCAGGCAATTGCCAAAGTAGGTTACGATGCAGGTGATGTAAAAGCCGATAAAGATGCAAGGGCTAAACTTCCTGCTTGTTGCAAAGCCCCGAGCGGCAATTCATCTTCAGTTCACAGCGGTTGCTCCAAATAAGAGACGGTTTTAAACAAACATGAAGGCTTAAAAAATACCTGAAATTACATCATAGAAAAAAAAGACGCCTTCCCGCAAAAATAAAACAGCGTTTTAATTTACTGAAACGCTGTTTTATTTTATTAATACGGCGTTTTATTTTTGCCTCTTGTAAGTATCTGTGTTTCACGGTGCCGCAAAGGCGTAAAAAATTACTTTTTACAGCATCAAAAAAGCAAAAAAACAGCGCGTTTTTTTATTAAAATCTTCTGAAATTGTAACTCCGATTTCCGACTTATAAAATAACTTCGTTACAATCGACGTTATATATATTGTAATAATCAATAAAACAATGGTTTTCAAATATAACGAATATGGAATACAGAAATCTACAAACGGAAGAAATACAGGTTTTACAGTCTAATGATTGTTGGGCGGAAAATTGGGATAATGTCAAAGTGAAAGACGGTTTTATTCCGAAATTTTTCCACCGCGTCATGTTTTATGGTGACATACGTTTGGGTAAATTTGAAAAAGATACGGAGATAAGCAAAGGTTTTTTCAAACATTCGGGAATAAACAATGCCACATTGCGTAACGTTACCGTGGGTGATAATTGCCTTATTGAAAACATAAGCAATTTTATAAACAATTACGATATAGGCAATGATTGTTACATATCAAATATATGTACGATGCAGACTAATAGCGAGGCAACCTTCGGTGAAGGCAACATTATTGCCGTTTTGAATGAAATGGGTGAGGGAAATATTTTCCTGCACAGGGAATTGAACAGTCAGTTGGCTGCTTTCATGGTAAAATATGACGGCAACAAAGAAATAAGAAGCAAACTTCATGGCATTCTGCGCCGTGATATGGCGGTCAACCAATCGGTCAAAAGAGCCTTTATAGGCAATAATGTGACAATCATCAATACCAAGGAGATTACTGATACGGTGATTTTTGATTGTTGTCAAGTGGACGGAGCATCACGCTTAAGTAACTGTACTGTTTTGAGTGCCCAAGGCTCCAAAGTATTTATCGGTACGGGTGTTATATGTGAAAATTCTATTATTTCGGACGGTTCGGTTATTATTAACAGTGTTAAGATGCAGGACTGTTTTGTAGGCGAAAGTTGTGAGATAAGTAACGGGTTTACGGCATCTGCAAGCGTATTTTTTGCTAACAGTTACATGTCTAACGGAGAAGCATGCGCTGCATTTTGCGGTCCTTTCTCGGCAAGTCATCACAAAAGTTCTTTGTTAATAGGCGGACAGTTTTCGTTTTACAATGCAGGGTCGGCAACCAATTTCAGCAATCATGCATATAAAATGGGACCTATTCATTATGGAATATTGGAAAGAGGAACCAAAACTTCAAGCGGTTCTTATATACTTATGCCTGCCACAATAGGTACGTTTTCCGTGTGTTTGGGTAAACTGATGCACCATCCGGATACGAGAAACCTTCCGTTTTCTTATTTGATTGCTTTAGGTGATATTATGTATCTTGTTCCTGGAAGGAATCTTACAACTGTAGGACTGTACCGTGACATACGCAAATGGCCTAAAAGGGATAAACGTCCTGCAACGGGTCAAAAAAGTATAGTAAATTTTGATTGGTTAAGTCCGTTTTCGGTCGGTGAGATATTGGAAGGAAAGAAAATTCTTGAGAATCTGCGCGCCGCTTCGGGAAGTAACGTCTCTACATATAATTATCACGAATATGTTATCAAGAAATCGGCACTGGATAACGGCATAAGATTTTATGATATGGCATTAAGAATATATATGGGAGCCGTATTGAAACGCCATAGTTTGGAAAAACCCGTATCAGATGTAGGATTAGGCAAATGGAATGATTTGTCGGGTTTGTTAATTCCCGATACGGAAGAAAAACGTTTGTGTGAGGAGTTGATAAACGGTACAATCACCGATGTAAAACAAATAAAGGAATTTTTCATCCGTGCCAACGACAATTATAATGAATACCGCTGGATATGGACATATAAAATGATATGTGATTATTACGGTATAGAAGAAATTACGGAAGAATATGCACAGATTATCCATCAGAACTACGTGTCGGCAAGAAGAATTTGGATAGACGAAATTAAGAAAGACGCCCGTAAAGAGTATGCTTTGGGGGATGTGGAGACTTCTTTATACGAGGATTTCATGAGTCAGTTGGATAAAGAGGTGGATTTTGAAAATCAAAAGTTGTATATGTAATATAAAAGGTATTCGGGTAGACATTCATTACGTATATTATTAAAACTAAATTGATACTGCATACAATTTTTCATAAAAAATACTTTGTAAGTATTAACTATTATGAAAAAATACGTAAATTTGCAAAAATTTTTAAATTCATAGATAAATGGAACTCAGCGAGCAGGAAATTCAAAGAAGACAAGCGGCGGAGGAATTGAGAAAACTCGGTATCAATCCTTACCCTGCACCGATGTATGAGACAAACAGCGACACGGTAAGAATAAAAGAAGAATTTGAGAAAACGGAGCAACAATTTGATGTAAGTATTGCAGGACGTATTATGTCAAGAAGAATTATGGGTGCTGCATCTTTTTGCGAAATTCAGGATGAAAAAGGCAGAATACAGCTATATATTAACCGTGATGAAATATGTCCTGACGAAGACAAGACTATGTACAACACTGTTTTCAAGAAACTGTTGGATATAGGCGATATTATAGGTGTTAAAGGCTTTGTCTTCCGGACCAAGATGGGAGAAATAAGCGTTCATGTCAAAGAACTTACGGTTTTATGCAAGAGTGTGCGTCCTTTGCCTGTCGTTAAAGAAAAAGACGGCGTTGTTTACGATGCGTTTACCGATGCCGAACAGCGTTACCGTCAGCGTTATGTTGATTTAATAGTCAATCCTCAAGTCAGAAAGACATTTGTCCAGCGTACATTGATAGTTGACACTATGCGTAACTATCTTAACGAAAAGGGTTATTTAGAAGTTGAAACCCCTATCTTACAACCTGTCTACGGAGGAGCTGCTGCAAGACCTTTTAAGACACATCACAACACACTTGATATGGATTTGTATTTGCGTATTGCCGATGAGTTGTATTTAAAGAAGCTTATTGTCGGCGGATATTCGGGTGTGTATGAGTTTTCAAAAGATTTCCGTAACGAAGGTATGGACCGTTTCCATAATCCTGAGTTTACGCAGATGGAATTGTACGTTGCCTACAAGGATTACTTCTGGATGATGAATACCGTTGAGGAAATGGTGGAAAGAATCGCCTTGGCACTTCACGGCACTACACAAGTCAAAGTCGGAGAAAACGTAATAGAATTCAAACGTCCGTGGAAACGTTACACGATGTACGAAGCCATAGAACATTTTACGGGAATAGATATTTCAAATATGGACGAAGCCCAATTAAGAGCAACGGCGGAGAAATTGAATGTACCTGTAGATGACACAATGGGCAAAGGAAAATTGATAGATGAGATATTCGGCGAAACATGTGAGGGAAAATTAATCCAACCTACATTTATTTATGATTATCCTATCGAGATGTCACCGCTTGCGAAGAAACACCGCTCAAAGGAAGGGCTTGTTGAAAGATTTGAAGCCGTATGTAATTGCAAAGAAATATGCAATGCGTACAGCGAATTGAATGATCCTATTGACCAACGCAAGAGATTTGAAGACCAATTGGAGCTGGGAAAACGCGGAGATCCTGAAAGCATGGTATTGGACGAAGATTTTTTACGTGCAATAGAGTACGGAATGCCGCCTACCAGCGGTTTGGGAATAGGAATAGACCGTTTGGCAATGATGATGACCGATTCCAACTCCATTCAGGACGTATTGTTCTTCCCGCAAATGAAACCCGAAGTGCAGGAAGCCGTTTCAACCGATGAAGACTTCATTGCAAAGGGAATACCTGCACAATGGATAGATTTGATGCACAAAGCAGGTATCGGAAATATGGAGAATTTGAAATCGGCAAACATAAACAAGTTATTTAATGACTTAAACGGTTTGCGTAAAAAGAACAAATTGGACATTCCTGCCTTGAAATTGGAAGAATTGAAAGCTTGGGCGGAATAAAAAGATATTGGATATTTGACATTGGTGGAGAAAATAGTTGAAACAAACGTATTCTTACTTAAAGATACCAAATGCCAAAAACCAAACATCCAATATAAAGAAACTTCTTTATGAAAAAAAATTCTTATATACCTTTAATTGTAGCCGTGTCAGTGATTATTGGCATGGCTATAGGTTTTTTCGTATTGGGAAGACAGAATAGCAATACTCCGGCATCTTATTCCAAAAGCACGAAGATAGGTTACATATTGGATTTGATAGATAAACAATATGTAGACAAGACAGACAAAGATTCCCTTACTGATGATGCAATACGGGCATTGCTTACCGAGCTTGACCCCCACAGTGTGTATATGACGGCGGAGGAAGTAAAGAAAGAAAACGAATCTTTGAAGGGCAATTTTGACGGAATAGGCGTTCAATTCCGTATCGTGGACGATACGATAGCCGTAGTAAGGACTATAAGCGGCGGACCGAGCGAAAAAGCAGGTATTTTGGCAGGTGACAGAATCGTTAAAGTAAACGGCAGAGGGTTGAAGAATATAACAAACGACACGGTTTTGCATCTGTTGAAAGGAAAACGTGGAACGAAAGTTAATCTGGGTATAAAAAGAAAGGGAATCGATCATTTGATTGATTATACCGTTACAAGGGATGTCATAAAAACCAAAGCGGTAAGATATGCGGGAATGTTAAACCAGAATACTGGCTACATAAAGTTAGAAGAATTTACGGCAACATCGCACGATGAGGTGGCGGAAGCCCTGCGCAGTTTGACAAAACAGGGAATGACCCAATTGATATTCGATTTGCGTGACAATTCAGGCGGATATCTTGATCAGGCTATAGCTATTGCCGACGAGTTTATCCCAAACGGCGATTTGATTGTATATACTGACGGAAGGTTAAGAGGACGTAACGATGCTTATGCTACTGCAGGCGGATTGTTTGAGAAGGGAAAATTAATCGTTATGATAAACGAGATGTCGGCATCGGCAAGTGAGATCGTCAGCGGGTGTATTCAGGACAATGACAGGGGAAAAGTTATCGGCAGACGTACATTCGGCAAAGGTCTTGTGCAGGAACAAAAAAGTCTTCCCGATAATTCTGCCGTGCGGTTGACTGTTGCCCGTTATTATACGCCGAGCGGAAGATGTATTCAACGTCCTTACATCAAAGGAGATCCTGATAAATACTTTGAAGACTTTATTTCGCGGTTTGCCAATGCGGAAAATGATGCCGATACGGTCAGTCACGATGAAAAACTGAAGTATAAAACCAAACAAGGGCGTACCGTGTACGGCGGAGGGGGAATTGAGCCCGATATTACCATACCTTATTCGGTTTTGAAGCGGTCTGCATACTTCAATTCGTTGTTTAAAAACGGTCTGATATACAAATATTGTTTTGATTATGTAGATAACAACCGCAGTTTCTTCAAACAATACACTGACGGCACTGATTTTTTGAACAGATACACGGTCGGCAATGCTGAATACAATAATCTTTTGGCATTTGCAGCCAAAAACGGCGTTGATGTAAAGAAACTTTCAACCAAAGAGGCGGAAGAAATCAAACAATTGATGAAAGGCTACATTGCACAGAGTCTTTACGACGACGAATACTTTTATAAATTATATATAACGTTGGACAGCGAGTTGCAAATGGCAATTCACAACTTCTGACAGGCGCTTTAGTGCCGCCTCTTGCGGTATTAATCTGAAAAAAACTGTTTTTTTACCTCAAAAAAACAGTTTTTTTTGGTCAAAAAAAGGGTTTTTTTGAAAATAAAACGCCACGGGGCGGCAGCGGAATGCTGCAAGGCGTTGTTATTCGGCAAAAGGGCATCAAAGAAATGAATAAAAAGTATTATCTTTGCACTTTAAGAGCAATTATTTTACACAAAACCCGATGCATCATTATATGACAGAACAATTAAACCGTTTACAAAAAGAAATAAACAGTCCAATACTGACGGATAACACCACTTTGATTCTTTACAGCACCGATGCCTCTGCATACAGAGAGCGTCCTATTGCCGTGATTTACCCAAAGAGTGTTGAGGATATACGCAAGATCATAATTTTCTGCAACAAAGAGAAAATAAACCTTATCTTCCGCGGAGCGGGAACATCACTTGCAGGTCAGGTTGTGGGCAAAGGAATAATCGTTGATGTAAGCAAACATTTCAATCACATACTTAAAGTCAATACGAAGGAGAATTACGTCATTGCGGAGCCGGGTGTGGTGCGTGATGTGCTAAACGCCCACCTTAAAAAGTATAAAAAATTTTTTGCGCCCGAGACTTCCACAAGTAACAGGTGCACTTTAGGCGGTATGGTGGGTAATAATTCCTGCGGATTGCATTCCGTGGCATGGGGAACGACGAGGGAGAATATTTTGGAGTTGGAATGCCTTTTGTCCGACGGCTCTTTGGTGGCGTTCCGCCGCCTTACACGGCAACAATTAGATGAGAAATTACAGCAAAATGACAAAGAAGGGGAGATTTACCGCTATATATATAATGTATTGGGCTCACAGGAAAACAAAGAAGATATAATAAAGAATTTTCCTGACAAAAGGGTTGTGCGCAGAAATAACGGATATGCATTGGATGAGGTATTGGATTTTGAAAACCTTGATTTGTGCAAACTGATTGCAGGCAGTGAGGGTACGCTTTGCTATATTACGAAAATAAAACTGCGCATTATGGATTTGCCTTCGCCTTACAGGGCGGCAATATGCGTACATTTTAATTCCTTACGCGAGAGTTTTTATGCAAATCTGCAGTGTCTGAAATTTTCTCCTATTGCCGTGGAATTAATGGACGATAACATTATAGCGGCTGCGCAAAGGAATAAAGAACAAAGCGAAAATCTTTTCTTTGTAAAGGGTAATCCGAAAGCGATTATAGTGGATGAATTGTGCAAATCAACACCCGAGGAATTGGAAAAGGCGATTGAAGACACTGTTGCGGCATTGAAGGCGGAGAATTTAGGTTATGAATACGTTATAGTGCGGGGTGATGACATCAAAAGGGTGTGGGAATTGCGTAAAGCGGGATTGGGTCTTCTTACCAACGTGCCGGGGGACAATAAACCGGTAAGCGTGATAGAGGATACGGCGGTTGCACCCGAAGATTTACCTGCTTATATGGATGAGTTCGCACATGTTTTGGATAAATACGGATTAAAATGTGTTTATCACGCACATATTGCAAGCGGAGAGTTGCATCTGCGGCCTGTTTTGAATCTTAAGGACGGTAAGGATGTGGTTCTTTTCCGTAAGGTGGCGCAGGATGTGGCGGAATTGGTAAAAAAATATCACGGATCGTTAAGCGGTGAACACGGTGACGGAAGATTGCGAGGGGAATTCATACCGCTGATGTATAATCAGAGGATTTATTCCCTTATGAAGGCGGTTAAGGATGTTTTTGACCCTAATAAGATCTTTAACAAGGGTAAAATAACGGATACTCCGCCTATGGATAAATATCTTCGGTATGATTACAAAGACAAAACGGCGGATGCTTACAATATAAAGACATATTATTCTTTTGAAAAGGAATTTTCGTTTCTTCAGGCGGCGGAACAGTGTAACGGTGCGGGTGTTTGCCGTAAGGATATGATATTCGGCGGCAGTATGTGCCCTTCTTACAGAATCAATAACAATGAAGAAAAATTTTCTACGCGTGCCCGTGCCAATATTTTACGCGAAATATTCAGCAGTCAGTCGCCCGAAAAAGCTTTTGCGAGTGAAGAAATAAAGGAATTGTTGGATGACTGTCTTATGTGCAAGGGTTGCAAACGCGAATGCCCTTCCAATGTGGATATGACGAAACTTAAATCGGAGTTTTTACAACATTATTATGATAAAAAGGGAACACCTTTGAATATAGTGCTTATGTCGTATCTTCCTTTGATACAAAAAGCAGGCAGTATGATGCCTTCGGTTTATAATTCCGTAATTAAAAACAAGGTGACTTCGTCTTGGATAAAAAAGATGATGAAATTTGCTCCCCAGCGTACGCTTCCTTTGCTTCAAAAGCAGACTTTTTCGCAGAAATACTCTCATTTTATCCGCAAAGAGAGTTCTTTTAACGGCAATATAGCAAAACTAAAACCTGTATACTTGCTTTGCGATGAATTTTCGCAATATCAGGATTCCCATATCGCAGAAAAGTTTTTGGAATTGCTTACAAGGTTGGGTTATGAGGTAAGACTTGCTCCCGTTACTAACAGTGGGCGTATTCTTTTCTCCAAAGGATTGGTTAAGCGGGGCAAAAAATTGGCACAAAAGAATATTAATGCTGTTAAAGACATAATCTCTGACGAGATTCCGCTTGTGGGTATCGAGCCTTCGGCAATTCTTTCTTTCAGGGACGAGTATACTTTGCTTGTAAAGCAAGATACGGAACATATAGTGAAGAACTGTCTTTGTTTTGACGAGTTTCTTTACCGTGAGATGCAAAAAGGCAACATCCGTAAGGAGCAATTTACCGATAAAGAGGAGAATATAATCTATCATACGCATTGTCAACAAAAGGCTATCGTAGGAGAGAAATATATTCAGGCTGTTCTGTCACTTCCGAAGAACTATCATGCGCAGGCAATACCGAGCGGTTGTTGCGGAATGGCGGGAAGTTTCGGCTATGAGAAGAAGCATTATAAGGAAAGTGAGAAAGCGGTGCATCAGGTTATATCGCAATGGATTGATAAGGCAGACAAAGATACTTTAATTGCCGCTTCGGGAACTTCGTGCAGGGAGCAGATACGGCATTTTACCCATGCAAAACCGTTACATCCGATAGAAATTCTTTACGATGCCCTTATTTGATGTTAAGAGGCTGAAAGGAAGTCGTTGAAATGTTAAATTCTTACTAAAAAACTCTTTTTATTTGGAATTTTATCGTATCTTTGCCGACTGATTCATGAATTATAAAAATAAAAACAGATATTAAAATGAAAAAAACTTTTGCAACAATTGCATTATGTGCATTTGCACTTGTTTTCGGTGTCAATGCAATGGCTCAACAAGGTTCTTGGGCAGGTAAAGTTAAGTATAAATTAACATGGAAAGGCAATGTACCGCAAGGAGTGCCTGAAGAATGGGAAGCCAAAATATTTAAGAATTTGGAAAGTACCGACTTTACGACATACATTTCATTGGGCGGTTTGATGAAATCTATTTCCAATTCCGACAATTCGACGGTTACCGTAATGATAGACTTTTCTATGCTTCCTGATGAGGGTGTTTACGAAGGTATGTCGGGAAAATGGTATTTCAGAGAGAAGGTAGATTTAAGCAAGGTTACTGAAAAAATCAAGTATGAGTATACGGGAAATACCAAAGAGATAGCAGGCATACAGTGCAGCGAGGTTAAAGTCAGCGCCAAATCGTCAGAAGACGGTAAAGAGGAAAGCGAACTTATATGGGTTACAAAAGAATTAGGTCCTAAAACAAGTATGACTTACTATCCTGGACTTGATGCTTTCCCTATGGAGTTTCCGATTGATTTGAGTCCTGAATTGTCTGTTGTTTTTTCTGTACAGGAGTGTTTAAAAGGCAAAGTATCCCAGGCAGATTTGATGTTGGAGTCAGGATATGAAGAAATAGCCAAAGAAGATTTCCAGGAATGGATGCAGAAACTTCAAGGAGCAGCACAACAAGGCGGACAGGGAGATGATGATGACGATATGTAGTCATTGATTTGGTAAATGGCAGTTAAAAAGACGAGAAATAAGAAAAGCAATCTTAAGAAAGATACGCTCAAACAAGAAGAAAACGTTTTCACTATGGTAAAAAACGGATTTAAAAGTCCGCAGTTTCCATTGGTTGCAGGCGTTTTCCTCTTTATGTTTGCCGTTTTTTGTCTTATAGCATTTGTTTCATATTTTTATACATGTATTGCCGATTATGATTCGGTAAAAAACTTATCACCTTACGACCTGTTATCAGGACAACAAGATATAGGAAATTGGGGAGGCAACCTCGGAGCTTTCCTGTCCTATTACATAATAACCCATACCTTCGGAGTAGGGGCTTTGGGCTTTGTTTTGATATTGGGTTTGTTTGCTTTGAAACTGTTTAAAGTTAAGATACCCGTATTTTCCAAATGGTTGGTATCAACATTTGTTATAATGCTGTGGTTGTCATGCATTATGGGTTTTATAGTCGTTGTGTTGGATGTACAGAATCTGGAAAGTTTTGCAGGAATAGTGGGTGTGGGAATAAACCAAGGACTTTCCGGGTTATTGGGAAAGATAGGTACGGCGATAATATTGTTAGCTTTCACGGTTATTGTCCCTATGCTGCTTTTCGATGTGCGTTATATATGGGTAAGACAGACAGTTAAAACTTTGGCTTCACACGGCAAAACAGATAAATTACCGCAGGAAGAAAAAGAACCCGAACTTAAAGAAGATATTCAGCCAAAAGAACCGCACAGTACATTAAAATCAAAGATCAAACAGTCATTAAAACACAATACTTCGGAAGAAAATGCCGAAGAACAGACGGATAATCTTTCAAAACAGGAGAGAAAACAAGTTGATGAGTTGCTTAAACGTGCTGAAGCGGAAGATAAGTATGATAATTCTGCAGATACGCACGATGATTTGCCTGCAGATTTGCAGCAATCGGCAGAACAAACCGATACTGCAAGTACTGACAGCATCTCAATGCCTGTAGGTGATAATGATGTTACCGATCAGCAAAATGACTACTACGAAACGGAACAAGATCAGATGTCGGATATTCCGTTTACGGTTAAACAGCAGGAAACGGAGGATGTGCAGGAAGATGATACCGCAAATGAAGAAATTAATCAGCCGCATTATCATATTGATCAGCCGTATAATCCTTACGAAACGTTGTCACATTATCAGTTTCCGACAACTGACATCCTTATTGACTATGATAAAAACAATACGGTCATAACCGATAAAGAGCTTTTGGCAAATAAGAACCGTATTGTTGCAACTTTGCAAAATTATAAGATAGAGATTTCTTCCATTGAGGCAACCGTAGGACCTACGGTAACACTTTATGAGATTGTTCCTGCACCGGGCATACGTATTTCCAAGATAAAATCTTTGGAGGACGATATTGCCTTGAGCCTTTCGGCGTTGGGTATCCGTATCATTGCACCTATACCAGGCAAAGGCACGATAGGTATTGAGGTTCCTAACTCCAAACCGCAGGTTGTGTCAATGAAGTCCATGTTAGAGTCATCCCAATTTACGGATAACAAGTTTGAACTTCCCGTTGCGATAGGAAAACGCATTGACAACACACCTTACGTTGCCGATTTGGCGAAAATGCCCCATCTTCTTATGGCTGGAGCGACGGGACAAGGTAAATCAGTCGGCTTGAACGCCATAATATCTTCTTTGCTTTATAAGAAGCATCCGTGCGATCTGAAATTTATTTTCGTAGACCCGAAAAAGGTTGAACTTTCACTGTATTCCAAACTTGAAAAGCATTATTTGGCAAAAGTACCTAACGGAAAGGAAGCAGTGATTACCGACGTTAAGGACGTGGTTTATACATTGCGTTCATTGTGTCAGTTAATGGATACACGTTATGAGCTGTTGAAAGAAGCAGGATGTAAGAAGATTACCGAATATAACAAGAAGTTTATCGCAAGACGTCTTAATCCTGAACGCGGACACGAATATATGCCGTACATTGTGCTGGTTATTGACGAGTTTGCGGACTTGATTATGACGGCAGGCAAAGAGATTGAAAAACCTATATGCCGCCTTGCGCAATTGGCGCGTGCTGTGGGCATACATCTTATAATTGCAACGCAAAGACCGAGTGTTAATATAATAACAGGTACAATCAAAGCAAACTTTCCTGCACGTGCGGCATTCAAAGTAAGTTCTTTGACCGACTCCCGCACAATCCTTGACACCAAAGGCGCAGAGCAGTTGATAGGACGCGGAGATATGCTTGTAAGTAACGGAGGTCCGCTTGTGAGATTGCAATGTGCACTCATAGATACCGAAGAAATAGAACAGGTTGCGGACTTTATCGCAGCACAGCAAGGATTCAGCGAATGTTTCTTATTGCCTGAAGTTAAAGAAGACGCAGATGAAGAGGGCGGAGAGAAGAAAAGTTTTGATGACGGCAAATTAGATTCAAAGTTTGAGGAAGCAGCACGGCTTATAGTTATGACTCAACAAGGCAGTACCTCAATGCTTCAGCGTAAATTGGCTCTTGGTTATAACCGTGCGGGAAGAGTGATGGACCAATTGGAGAGTGCGGGCATTGTAGGACCGTTCCGCGGCAGCAAAGCAAGGGATGTTTTGGTTACTACCGAAGAAGAACTCAACGAAATCATCTCTTCCGTTCTTAACAAGCAAGGCTAAATCAAGATTATTCCGAAACGGAACATTCTTAAGAACTTATAATTCGGGTGTCTTATGATCTTGTTGGCATAGGTTTTGAAAATAACAACATTATGAAAAGAATAACAGTAATATTATTAGGATTGATTATCCCGTTTGTAGGTTTCACACAAACAGGAAGCCAAAAAAGCAAAGCAAATTCCGCAGGCAGTGATACGGAAATACGAAACGGAGTGGTGATTGACAAAACCGCTCAAAAGATTGTAGACAACGTTGCCGCACAAATGAAAAAAGATACACCGTTTTCATTTTCTTTTACATTCAATATTCAGGATGAGGACGGCAAACAGCAAGGCAAAGGAACGTTTGTAAGCAATAACGCACAATATTCCATAGTTACCGATATGTTTTCCCAATTCAGCAACGGCACAACGATATGGAATTACATTAAAAAGACTAATGAGGTCGAAATAACGGACGTTGAAGACGGCAATACCATGTTTAATTTCGTCAAAATCATAAATACATCCGTTAAGAACTTTCGTCCGAAACTTATAAGGCAGGAAAAATTTAATAATGTCAATTGTAATATAATTGATTTGACACCTTTGAAACAGGGAAATATATCCAAAATCCGTATCTACTCGTCTACTTCCAACAACCGTTTGCAAAAAATAGAAATGCACACATATTCGGGCAGTAAGTATATATATACGTTCACTAATTATAAGCCTAACATTACGGCGGCGGCAAAAGATTTCACCTTTGACAAGACAAAATATCCCAATGTGAAGATTGTGGATTTGAGATAACGGTAAAAATCATCCGTAATTGCGGATGATTTTTTTATTACGTCTTTATGCGGAAATAAAACGCCGTATTATTTTACTGATCTGCGATGAAAATTTATTAATCAGCGATAAAAATTTACTGATCTGCGATGAAAATTTTACGGTTTGACGCACCGTTTCTTTGATGTGCGTTATTTACTCATTTTTAGGTATATGAAATCATTTCTTTTGGGTATTGCGGCAAAAATTATTTCTGTCTAATTTTGCATTGTGAAATAAAATAAGGTTAATAACAATAAAAAATTTCAAAACAATGAAAAAAACTTGCATTATTTACGGTTCTACAACAGGAACATGCGAAGGATTGGCTTCCAAGATAGCGGAAAAATTGGGCATTGCGTCCCAAGATGTTATTAATGTCAATGATTTTAAAGCCGAGATGCTTTCTTTGTACGACAATTTGATTTTAGGCACTTCCACATGGGGTGCAGGAGATTTGCAGGACGATTGGTACGGCGGCGGATTGAAGATTTTGCAGAGTAACGACTTGACGGGAAAAACCGTTGCAATCTTCGGATGCGGAGACAGTGCTTCTTATGGCGATACTTTCTGCGGAGGAATGGCGGAACTGTATGATGCGGTGGTTTCAAAAGGCGCTTCGGTTATAGGAAAAGTGGATGCAGATGATTATATGTTCGAATCATCGGCGGCGGTTATTAATGATGAGTTCGTAGGTCTTGCTTTGGATGAAGACAATGAAGGTGATAAAACCGAAGCACGCATTGATAAGTGGGTAGAACAGATAAAAAATAATTTGTAATCGTATTATGTTGCAGTCCGAGGTTATGCTGGTTGATATGAAAGTGCTGACAGAGCAGATTTATCAGTACAAAAAAGGTGTAAGACGCATGTCGTTGTATACTTTCAATAAGAAGTACGAACGGTTTGCCGTTATGCGGCTGCAACATCAGAATATAAGTTATTTAATTCAGCCTGTAGGTAACGGAAGCATCAATCTTTTCTTCGGAAAGAAGGAATGTTTGGATGCAATATCACACATGCTGACAAAACCTCTGCATCAGTTTTCACCGGAAGAAGATTTTATTTTGGGAACTTTGCTGGGCTATGACGTATGTATGCAATGCGAACGTTACTGTTTGCGTAAGAAAGATAACTGCAGCAGAAAGACGGCAGTGTAATAATGTTTTGCTTTAATAAGATTTCATGTTAATTTGTTGAAAAACGGTATTGCTGATTTTACGTGCAATACCGTTTTATTATTTTTGCCTTTGAATTTATTGCATCTACGGATTATCTTTTGGGTTTGACAGTAAAGAATCCAGATAAAACACAAATTCTGCATGATTCATGCAATTAAAAGTTCTTTTTAATTATGTATTGCAGTTATCTGATAATTCGGTAGGATAAATTGGCTTTTGGTAGGTGTGGAATGATTGCTTTCAGGGCTATGTCGGGTTATTGTGTAATTTTAATAGGGGTTATATGGAAAAAGACAATTAAAAAATCCTGAAACATTTGCTTCAGGATTGTGCGGATGGAGAGACTCGAACTCTCACTCCTCACGGAACTAGATCCTAAGTCTAGCGCGGCTACCAATTACGCCACATCCGCTTGTTTTGAGGTTGCAAAGTTACAATGTTTTTTTGAACCGACAAAACATTTTAGTGAAAAAATTACTTTTTAAGCCCTAATTCTTTTTCTATAAGAGATGTGATATCATCGCTATCTCCTGCATACCAAAGAATTCCGTTGCTTTCGAAGATATAATCGTATTTACCTGCTTTGGCTACGCTTTCGGCTGCAGCTTTTACTTTGTTGTAGATAGCTTCTGTTAATTCTGCTTCTTTGGCAGCAACTTCCTGCTGGGAATTTGCCTGGAATGTTTGTAAGCGGTTATAAGCATCCTGAATTTCTTTTTCTTTAGTTTGTTTCAAAAGATCTGAAAGTTGGTCTTTTTTTGCTTGGTATTCAGTAGAAAGTCTCTCTACTTCTTTTTGCATGGATTCCATGTCACCACGTAGTTGCTCAACATAATCTTTAAGTGTATTTTGAGCTTGTTCGTAATCAGGCATTCTTTGAATAAGGTCTTTAGAATTGAAGTGACCTAACTTAACTGCTTTTTGTGCATTAACATTTATTGCTGCAAATGAAAATATTGCTGCAATTACTAAAAATTTAACTGCTTTTCTCATTGTTTTTATTTATTTTCTGTTTATTTATTCTGTAATAATGTGATTAACGTTTCTTGGAATTTCCTCCCGTTGTCTTATAACCAAGTTCCGAAAGTACCAAATCGGATATATCGGATTTATCATCGATATATAAGATGGTTGTACCGCTGGCTTTGTCAAAAACGGCAGAATAATTCTTTTCCTGGGCTAATTTTTCTATTGCATTATAGACTTTATCCTGTATAGGTTTTACAAGTTCCGCTCTTTTTTTTGCTAAATCGCCCTCATTACCGAACCTTTGTTTTTGTAGATTCTTTGCAGCTTTTTCGGCAGCAACGATTTCATTTTCTTTTTTTGTTTTTAAATCGCCGGGCAACAACAACGCTTCTGCTTGATATTGCTTATAAAGTTTATCAACTTCCGCCAATTTGTTTTCAACTTCTTTTTGCCATTGAAGCGAAACGTCTTCCAATTCTTTTTGTGCTTGTTTGTATTCAGGCATATTGTTCAATATATAATCAGAATCAACACAAGCAAATTTTTGTGCAAACGAAACAACGCTGCACAAAATAAAACCGATTGCAAATATTGTCTTTTTCATTGTCAAAAAATTATTTAATGTTTTCTAATCTATAGAACCGTTAAGCGAGATATGGAAATGTCCTTTACTTCTGTTGGTTTCGCCGAATGCAGGATCAAATCCGTAGCCCCAATCAAATCCTAAAAGTCCGAACATCTGCATAAATATACGTACTCCTACACCTGCAGAGCGGTACATTTTGAAAGGAGCGAAGCTTTCAAAGTTTGTCCAAGAATTACCGCCTTCGGCAAAAGCTAAGACATAAACACTTGCT
This sequence comes from Bacteroidales bacterium, assembly GCA_017633985.1. Taxonomy (GTDB): domain Bacteria; phylum Bacteroidota; class Bacteroidia; order Bacteroidales; family P3; genus Scybalousia_A. Next base: position 121,647 of record JAGBOF010000007.1, on the reverse strand, counting down.
GCAGGATTTAAGGTAATCGGATATCTCAACTCCATTGTAAATTTGTCAAAGACTGTAGCGCCGTTATCAGGAGCCAATGCCGAGGCTTCGTATCCTCTTAAAGAAACAACCTCACGGCCGTCCAGGGCATAACCAGTCAATCCGTCTCCGCCTAAATAGAATCTTTCAAACGGAGAGTAATCTATATCATTATTATATCTGCCCAAAAATCCGAAACGGGAGCGTGCGGACAAAACAAGATTATCCACAATGTTCATATACCAAGCCGCCCTTATATTTACTTTATAGTATTCAAGCCAACGGTATTTATCCTGCAAAGACAGAGTCGCATAATCTTTGCCGTTTACCAAAGAATAAGGGAATGTAAAGGCTCCTTCTGCACTAAATTCACTTCCTGTACGCGGATAAATAGGTTGATCTATTGAATTTCTTCCGAAAGTAAGAGTGTAAGCCAAATTATTTGCTTTTCCCGTACTCATAATAAATGATGTAGCATTTTGTACGTCATAAAGTTGATACTTTACACCTTGTATCAATGTGAAATAATCATCAGGCCAAACCAATCGCTTACCCAAAGAAACACTTGCTCCGAGAATTTTAATATGATAATTGCTTACATCATAATAATACGAGTCATCCTGATAGGTGTAATAGATACCTGCTGTTAATGAAGTAGGTTTCTTTCCGCCTAACCAAGGTTCCGTAAAGGATAATGACCCACCGTAATAATAAGAACCGTTGGTTTGAAGGTTTATGGCTATACGTTGTCCGTCGCCTACAGGGAAAGGTCTCCATGCTTTAGGGTTGAAAAACTTACGTGCCGAGAAATTAGTCAAAGCCAATCCTCCCTGCAGAATAAGCATTCCTCCGCCCCAACCTCCTGAAACATTAACTTGGTTACCTGAATTTTCTTCTGATAATTCGTACGTAATATCCACGGTACCTTTTTGTACATTAGGTTCTACTTTAGGGTTGATTTTTTCATTATTAAAATATCCCAATTGTTGGATTTCCCTTATTGAACGCATTACATCGTCCCTTGAAAACAATTGTCCCGGTATGGTTTTTAGTTCCCTGCGTACTACAAAGTCATTTGTCGTTGTATTTCCGGATATAGAGACATTGCCTATTCTGGCCTGCGTGCCTTCGAAGATACGCATTTCTATATCAATGGAATCATTCTCTATATTTATTTCCACAGGGGTAACGCGGAAAAATAAATATCCGTCATCCATATAAAGGGATGAAATATCTTTTCCCGTAGGGTCATAATTAACGTTACGTGATAATAATTCTTTATTGTAAGGGTCTCCTTTATTGATACGCAAACGGTCGGATAATTCCTTTGAAGTATATTTTGTGTTACCTACCCATGTTATATTTCTGAAATAATATTTTTTGCCTTCGTAGATATTCATGTCCACAATCACTTCATCTTTTGTTTTGGAACGTTTCTTAAATATGGAAGCAACACCCCGTCCTATTGAGCGGAAGAATCCTTTTTTAACTGGTCTTGTTGTGATGAATGTTGTATCCCATGTTATTCCTGCATCGCGGAAACCTTCATTATTATATTTCTCGATTATTTTATTTTTGTCTTCCTGATAATCACTTTCTATAAAACGCGAACCTTTCCAAAATCTCCACCATTTGTTTTCCTTTGTGTTTTTCATCTGACGGCGTATCTTGTTGTCAGTGAAATATTCATTGCCTTTAGTGTTGATTTGTCCTATATGGACTTTATTGCCTTTGGTTATTTTGAATGTCAAATGGGCTTCTTTTCTTGAGGATGCCGTATCTTTTATTTCCGATATTTCCGTTTGGGAATTGTAATAACCTTTGTCTGCAAAATAGTCGTGTATTATATTGCGGCAATTACTTTTCAGGTTTTCGGTAATTACGTCACCCATGGCTATATTTAGCCTTTCTTTGATTTTATCGGCTTCACCTCCCGAAACTCCTTCTATTTTGAAATGTGATAATCTGGGTTTTGTACTTAAATTATATTCCAAATAAACAGTACGGCCCTCAACCTTGGTTATATATATATGTATATCGTCAAATATTCCCTGTTTCCACAATCTGTCAATTGCAAGAGAGAATTTATCCGACGGTATGGTGATTTTTTCCCCTACGGAAATTCCGGCTAATAGAATTACACTTGAGTTATCCAAGTTGTCGGCTCCGGTAATCTCTATACCTCCGACTTCATATTCTTTAGGAGAATAGTAATCAATATAAATTAGTTCATCCTGTTGTGATTTTGCTTTTCCTATACAAGACAAAACAATAATAAGTGCAAATATATATTTAATTTTTCCCATTATTTCAAATAAACAAAAACAACTTCATCAAAACTGATTAATAATTATAACGTTATTATTACAATTTCATTTTATGAAAGTGTGAAAAATTTAGCATTTTTTTATTTGTGCGGAAGTTTTTCCGAATCTTCTTTCCCTGTTTTGATAATCTACAATAGCTTTGTACAAATCTTCTTTGGAGTAATCAGGCCAAAGCACGTCGGTAAAATACAATTCACTGTACGCTATCTGCCAAAGCAAATAATTACTTATGCGTAATTCTCCCGAAGTGCGTATAAGCAAATCAGGATCTGGCATGTCCTTGGTTGTAAGGTATGAGGAAAACACCTCTTCGTTGATATCATTGACGTTTATTATACCTTTAACGGCATCACCGGCTGCTTTTTTTACGGCTTGTGTTATTTCCCAACGTGAAGAATAGTTAAGAGCCAAAACAAGAGTCATTCCGCTGTTACGGGATGTCTTTTCTATCAAAGCAAACAGCGCATTTTTTGTATCGTCCGACAATTCCTCCGTATCACCTATCGTTTTAAGACGGATATTATTATCCATAAGAGTTTTTTCCTCATTGCCGATAGTCACGACAAGCATATTCATCAAAGCGTCCACTTCCTCTTTCGGACGGTTCCAGTTTTCTTTGCTGAAAGTATATAACGTCAGGTATTTTATTCCTAGTTCCGCACCAGCTTCGCAGACATTTCTTACTGCCGTCACACCGTTTTGGTGACCGTAAATCCTTTCTTTATTTTGTTTTTTCGCCCATCTGCCGTTACCATCCATAATAATGGCTATATGGGAAGGCAGATTATTTTTATTTATGGCATCTTTAAGACTGTTCATAAGCGGATTGTTTTAACGGTTCTTTTTGAAAATTTCTCCAAGATTGAATGACAGCTCCGCACCTACGAAATAATACTGGTCATTTCTCGTTGAAGGTTTTGCCATGTGGTCTATATCGTCGGTAAAGGTGAATCTGTAAGAGCCGTCCAAGCCCAAAGTGATGCCGTCATACAAGCAAACCTTAAGACCCCAACCTATAATCGCTACGGGTTTGAAAGAAAATCCGTCATCAGCTTTGCGTAAATCGGCAGAGATCGACAAATCTTTTGTATTGTCGCATTTGAATCCCGACATTGCCATTCCCGCTTCAATGTAAGGCGTGATAGGATAGTCTCCGTTATCTATCGTCCTTAAGGATGAATACTTCAATATATTATATTGTGCCATCAGGCTTAACTCCATGATATCCATCTTCATAATATCTTCACCTACGTTTTCTTTGTTGGAAGATGCTTTCATTTTTTTAATTCCGAATTCAAAGGAAAGACGTCTGTCGAAAAACTTATGCAAACGTCCCGCTACGTAATTGCCGTTAAAGTTGTATCTTACTCCCAATCCGAAGTTCATTTTGTAGTCCAAATCCTTTAAAGCATCCATAAAAGCATGATATTCGCCTCTGTATTGGTCTATACCGGCACTTAAACCCACTTCAATGCAATGCAAATGGGAAGATTCCTCTGAATTTACTAATATTTGGGCTTTAAGATTGCCGCAAAATAACATTGCAATTGCTGCAAATGGTATCGTAAGAGTCTTAAATTTCATATATTTTACCGTTTTATATATTATTAATCAGTTAAACAAAAATATCCTCATTGCAAAAGTTGGTTTCCAAATCCAATCTTATGTTTTTGATTACCTGTTCATCAAAAACTACGGTTTTGGACACTTTCTTCCTTTTCTTTTTTATATTTTCATATCCGTTTACGGGTGTTGAGTCAAACAAACTGCCCTGTAAACCAGTTACTATGCCGCTTTCTTTAGGTTGTTGCAGAGGATAAAACAGTTTGCAAGTCATTATCTGTTTCAGTTTAAGCATTTGTTTTATCAACTCTTTGCTTTTGGGTTCGCAATCCCTGCCTATAACCATCAATATACAGTCGGGGGCTTTCAATCCTTCTATAACGGGAAGCGTATTGTTTATCAGCAGGTATATAAGTCCGTTAATACCGTCCAAATATATGCAGGTTGCCACTTCATAGCATTTGTTTTGGCTTTCGTTATAGAATTCAAAATTTTTAACCCTTTTAAAATCCAGTTTCAATCTCCTGTGCAGCAATCCGGCTATAAAGTAAAAAGCCTCATTTGCCACAATACCTGTTATGGCAAACGGTTCATTATTTACTTCCGGCATTTGGGCATGGTGTACCGCACTCATATAAAAAAGATTTTTGCAAAGTTAATACATTTTTCGTAATAAATTCCCCATTTTTGCAAATAAGGTTTTATTAATATTACAACACGTAAAAATAAGACGGCGTTTTAAAAAATTAATCACGCTGATTAATTTACTGAAACGGCGTTTTAATTTTTTTTAACGCCGTCTTTTTTCTACGGGAAATCATGCCCCTTAAAAAATAGACTCTTTTGTCTCTGTTGTAAGCAGTTCCAAAAATTTCATTCCCACAACGGAATTACCCTTTTCATTTAACCGCGGGGAGAAGACGGTAACGGCATAATTTTTAGGACAAATTGAAGCGATACCTCCGCCTACACCGCTTTTTCCGGGCAGACCCACCAGATAGGAAAACTCACCTGATTCATCGTAAAAACCGCATGTCTGCATTATGGCGTTGATACGTTTTACCTGTGAGGCGGTTAGGTGCACGTTTTGATAATTAAATTCCTTTGTATGGTCGGCAAAACACAAAAAAGCGTCGGATAATTCCTCGCAATTCATTTCTATGCTGCACATAAGGAAGTAAAATTGCAGTACATGCTCAATATCGTTTTCTATGTTGTTGTGATATTTCAACAAATTGGCAATTGCGGCGTTCAAATAACCCTGACTTCTTTCCGAACGGGCAACGGAGAAATTGTAATTGACGGTTTGGCTTTTTGATATGCACCTTACAAAAGATATAAAATCTTCTTCGGGGTTCGGAAGGTTAGATAAAAGCACGTCGGCTACAACTATTGCCCCTGCATTGATGAAAGGATTACGCGGTATTCCGTTTTCAAGTTCCAATTGCACAAGTGAATTGAAGGCAGTGCCCGAAGGTTCTTTGCCCATGCGTGTCCAAAGTTCTTTTTTTACTGAAGAAAGCGCCATTGCAAGAGAAAAAACTTTGGAAATACTTTGTATGGAAAATCTTACATCAGATTTTCCGCATGTGTAGCGTTTCCCGTCCAATGTTTTAAGGCAAACACCTATCTGATTGGGGTTTACCTTTGCCAAAGCAGGTATGTAATCGGCTTGTTTGCCCATATCGGCAAACTCTTGTACCTTATTATATATGTCTTCTATTATTTTCTGATAATCCATAACCGTAAAATTTCAGTTTTTCACAGCAATAAAGTTTAAATAATGCAGAGTATGTCAATAAATGTGTGATGAAAACAAAAAAAGCGTACGTTTATTTTACCTTTTAGTGATTAATGTGAATTAACCGTACGCAAGAGTATTAACAAAAAATTATTTAAAATGAAAAGATCCTTATTTCTTCTTCTCTTTAATATTGTTTACTATTGCAATCAAGTAACCCAATACGATAAATGCTCCCGGAGGCAGAATAAACAGCAACATGCCGTCACCTTTCCATAGGTTTACGCCGAAGATACTGCCTGCTCCCAAGATTTCTCTTAAAGATCCCAAAAGGGTAAGGGCAATTGTAAATCCCAAACCTATACCTATTCCGTCAAACAAAGAGTTTATTACATTATTTTTGGATGCGAATGCTTCGGCTCTTCCCAAGATGATGCAGTTTACTACAATCAACGGGATAAAGATACCTAAAGATGAATCCAATGCAGGTAAGAATGCTTTGATTATCAATTGCAAAATGGAAACAAAGGCTGCAATTACTACGATAAATGCAGGTATGCGGACTTTATCGGGAACTACGTTTTTGATTGCTGATATTGCCATATTGGAACACATCAAAACGAACATAGTACAAAGTCCCATCGCCATACCGTTAGATGCCGATGTTGTAGTTGCAAGTGTTGGACACATACCCAACAACAATGCAAAAGTAGGGTTCTCTTTTATTATACCGTTAAGTATTATTTTCATTCCGTTCATCTGATTTCCTCCTTATTTATTTTGAGATTTCATAAATGCATCGTATGCACATTGAACTGCTTTCAGGAATGCGCGCGATGTTATCGTTGATGCCGTTATTGCTTCGATATCTCCACCATCCTTAGTCACAATGAATTTGGTCGTTGCAGGATTCTTTCCTCTTATGTCGCCTTTTGCATGAAACCATTCGCCAGCTTTGGCTCCTAAACCCGGAGTTTCGGAAGTTTCCAAGATGCTGTATTCGGATACAGTGCCTTCTTTGTCCATTCCGACCATAATTTTTATTCTTCCGCCGTAGCCTTCATCGTTATAGGTCTCTACTGCCGCTCCCACTATTTCACCGTTTTTGGTTGCAGGGTAGATTACAAACGGCAAAGCATAGCCGTCAAGATTTATTTCAACGGGTTGCTCAACTTTTGCTTCTTTATCAGGCAACACGTCTTTGATTGCTTGTTCCTTGTTGGCAAGCTGTGTCTGTTCTATCGGTTCTTTGGTCAATGCATACGCTCCTGCTAACAATGCGGAGGCTGCAAGGGAGATGAATGTCAAACTCATCACCATGTTTTTCATTGAAGATTCCAACTTTGCCATAACTTTATTTTGTTTTTTGATAACCGAATTTATCTGTTTTTACGAATTTGTTGATAAGCGGCGTAACTGCATTCATGATAAGGATAGCGAACGAAACACCTTCAGGCATCGGTCCGAAACAACGGAAGATGATTGTCAAAAGTCCGCAACCTGCGCCGAAAATCAACTGACCTTTGTGAGTAACAGGTGATGTTACCATATCGGTTGCCATAAATACCGCGCCCAACATCATACCGCCTGCAAACAAATGATACAATGGATTAACAAAGCTTGTAGGGTCTATCAGCCACAATAATCCTGCGAAAACGAATGCCGTTCCCAAGAAAGCGACAGGGATATGCCAAGTGATAATTTTCTTATATAGCATATAGATTCCGCCGATGATTATTGCCAATGCGGAAACCTCGCCGAAAGATCCGCCTGTTGCACCAAGGAATAAGTCACTCAATTTAGGCAAATCGCCTCCGTGCGCAATAAGGTTCAATGTTGTAGGTCCCGTTACGGCATCTGTTGCACATCCTCCGAATAACGGATGAGGCATCGGCCATTCGCTCAATGCGACTGCCGTAGGGAATGATAAGAACATAAATACACGTCCGACCAATGCAGGATTGAAAGGATTTTTTCCCAATCCGCCGAAAGTCATCTTACCTACGCCCATCGCAACCAACGCACCTATGATAACCATCCACAAAGGTACATTGCTCGGAAGGTTGAATGCCAAAAGCATACCCGTAATCACCGCCGAACCGTCGCATACCGTGTTTTCCGTTTTCAGTAAATATTTGCCGATAAGCCATTCGAAAAACATACACGATGCAACGCTCACAAGAGTTACCAATAAGGCTGAAATACCGAAATAATATATTGCCACCAAGAACGCAGGCAATAAAGCAATCACCACCGACCACATAATCTTTTGCGTAGTCTGCTCACTGTGTACGTGAGGTGATCCTGAAACAGTTAGTAATGCCATATCTGAATATTGTTTAATTCAAATTATTAATTATGTTCCGAAAATAATTTGCAAATATAGTAAAATTTTTTGACATGCATATTATTTTAAGGAATAATTCAATGTTTTGTAAACGCATTATACCTTAATATTACATAAAGCGGATAATTATTTTGCTTTATTTAAGATTTCTTTGTAATGGTTTTCCAAAGTTTCTCCCCATTGCTGACGCATCGGAATAACTTTTTCCAACACCGCTTTGGCTTCCGAATATCTTCCCATCTGATACAGCACCCATGCATAGGTGTCTACGAAGGTTAAATTGTCAGGATATTTGTCCACAACCTTTTTTGAGTATTCCAAAGCCTTATCCAAATCTTTTTTATCCAATGAAAGATAATATGCATAGTTGTTTAAAACCGAGTAATTGTCAGGATTGAGTTTCAAAACCTCTTCATAATTTTTATAACACTCTTCTTTGTTGCCCAGAGCGTGATAACAATCGCCCAGATTCATATAAAAATCTTCTTTCATTGCTTTGTCACGTCCTGTTTTATTCAATCCCGCCAAAAAAGTCTCCGCAGCATTTTGATAATCTTCCGCTATCTCCTGATTAACGCCCTTAAACAAATAAGGAAGCGGTTGTTCGGGGTAGGTTTCTATTGCTTTGTCGGCTATTTCTATCATTCGGTCAGGTTTTTCGAACGTACTTGCTGCATAAAGCCAGTTTTGGTACAAATCATAAGCTTCACAACCTGATTCAATCGACTTTTGTGCGGCATAAGCACCGCTGACAAAATCCGCCTGACGCATATAGCCCAGATTAAGCATGCTCCACAATTGGCAATTAACCGTATCCGAAGTGGTTTTCATCGTTTCCAACAAAGAAAAAAAGCGTTTGAATGCCACCGTATCGGTATCTACCTTATCTTGATAGACACTGAAAATTATATTCATCTTGGTTTGGAAATCCACTTCTTCTTGTGCCGCCGCTTTTTGCAGATAATAATATAAGGAATCGTCGTTTTGTTTTACCAAATAGTAGTTTGCGTATGTGAAATTCAATAAATCGTTGTCAGGATCCGTCTCTTCCACCTTTCTATAATACTCAAAAGCTTTGTCATAGTTCTTTTGCTTCATCTGCATCTCTGCAAGAATGGACCAATATTTGGATTGCGTAGGGTAAGCTTTCGTAAGATTGAGTATTTGTTGCTCCGCCTTGGCATTATCTTTCTTTTCACGGTACAGATTGTACTTAATCATGCTTGCCCATTCGTTAATACCGAAACGTTTTTCCGTTCTGTCCAGCGCAGATATCTCACCCTTGAAATCACCCTTGACGTGATAGATGTTAACCAGCTGTTGCCAATACTCAAGCACTTCGGGCTGTTGTTTAACCACCGATTCCATTATATCCGCAGCCCCGTCATAGTTTTGGGATGACAGATAAACGTCGGTAAGTTGCAGTTTATACCAAATATTGGATTGATCGGCTTTTACGGCCTGCTTTCCGTAATCGATACTCTTTGTAATATCTTGTTTCTGGAACGCAATACCGGACAGATAATACAACGCAGCGGCGTTATTTTTATCTTTATCCAATATTTGTTTGTAAATATTTTCGGCTTTAGCATAATCGCCGTTATTCAATGCCGTTACGGCATCAATCATTGCGGAATTGGCGGCAAAATCATCTTTACTTGTTTTGTTTTTTGCTGCATTCTTATTATTGGAACACGAGCACACCAATACCAACACCGATATTATTATAAGTATATTTCTTTTCATGGTAAAAAGTCCGCTTTTAAGAATTGCAAAGTTACATATTTTTAATAAAAGAAAAGATATAATTTTCAAAATTTGCAAAAAACATGAGGCGGAGATTAATTTTACGGCATTGAAACGGGTGTTGCATGCCGCCTTTTGGCTTATTGCCGCCGCCCCTTGCCGTTTCAATCTGAAAAAAAACTGTTTTTTTGACTCAAAAAAAGGGTTTTTTCAGGGTAAAAAAACAGTTTTTTCCAAATTATTATGCGAAGGGGCGGCAGTATAACGCATGTTAGCCGTAATTATTCCACGGTCAGCTCATACAAAATGCCTTTTATGTCATTTAAAGGGTAGGGCAAAAGTCCCTGTTCGAAGATTACAGGCGGCCAATACTCGCTGTAATGATATTCCTGGGTGATTACGGGCACCATTTGGTTGTTCGGAACCGATGTAAAGGCATCTGACATATATCCCACAACCTGCAAATGATCCAAATCTTCACCTATATACCATATAATCTCTCTCGGTTTCCATTCTATAACATAATAGTAGTACGGTAAGTCAAATATATCATTTGAAATCTCCGTTCTTGAAGTCAGATTGCGGGAATGTTCGTTCCAACGGTTGTAAGTAAACTGTTTTCCGTTGTATGTCTTATTGAAAAGCATGTGTCCTTTCAAATAATTGATGTCTCCGTCTGCCAAATCCCAGTTCGTGGCGGCAAAAACGAATTTGCCGTTTTTTCTTACCGCATCCGCCGCCGGCTGTTTGCTCTTTTGGGACGGCCAAAACGGCGAAGTCTTGATCATTTCTATGTCTATTTCGGAGTAATGCGTATCATGAATCCTTTCGGTTTCGTTTTCATTGTAGTTTTCTTTGACATAACCTTTTGCGGAAGTCCTTCGGTTGTTCCATGAAGAAGGATTCTGATATATTAACCACGCTGCGTTTGTCAATCCAGTCCAAAGACCGCTTTTATTCAATAAAGCAGGAAATTTTATCTTATAGATATATTTTCCGTATGTGAATCCTATGCGGGCTTTTATACCCGTATTCTCTTTAACGGCATTGGCAGAAGATTTATTCCCCGGATTAATCAGCACAATAGCGTTGTCAGTTACGCGGATATTCTTTCCCGGCAGAGAAGTTATCACGGGATGGATGTTTTCAGTAATGATATTTTTATTATTCAATGTTTTCAAATAGTCTTCAAGCGTATAGTCTCCGCCTGATATGTCGGCAATCTTTTTTATTTGCTTAATATTTCTTTCAGTGTTGATATTGTGATAATATTCTTCGAATTGGGCGTATTTGTAAAGCGTATCGTCATTGCCTACCGACGGATTGTCAGGATAAACACGGAAGTCATAGTAAGGATATGCCGCACGGTTGATGTAAACACCTTTGCCCGTATCATATCTTGCCCTTACTTTAAGTTGTTTGGATGAAACAAAGGTATAAACACCCTTAATATTTTTTCCTTTCTTGTTTAAAAACCAATCAAACGGATTTACAAACACAGAATCTGCGGTAAGGGCGATATTTTGTATGTATTCGGGAATTTGTTTCAACGCTTTTTCTTCCGCAATTACAAGCATAAATTCATAATTACCCGTTCTGGGGTTGCGTCTTTCCCTTCGGTTGAAATCTCCCTGCGAATTGCGGTTGGCTTCCATCTGATACATCAGATCTTTGTACATCTGTTCTGTCACAGACACACCGTTATCCTTTGCTTTTTGCACAATGCTGTTGTACCATTGCTTATCTTCCTTGATTTTTGCAAATCCTTCCGAAATATCAGCCTCATTATATTGATAAGGAAACTCCCAACCGAAATATTTCTTCTCATTACGCGGATTACCTACTATTTTGAAACTGTCTTTTACCGTTTGGGTTTTTACGGGCTTGAATTTAATATCCGTATCCTGCCAAGAACCGTAAAAATTCTCGAAACTCAAAGGATGATTATCATCAAAGGCGTAAGAAACATTCTGATAAAATATCTTGTAATAATATTTCTTTGCATCCTTATTATTAATTGTAAAAGTGAATTCGAATACGGAATCTTCGGCAGGTAGTTCCAGTCCCTGAGAAACGCCGTTTGTCATATCAAAATCCATTTCCACTACATCGGTTTGCGGGAAATTGGACATAGGATCGAATTGTATTATCACGTTTTCCTTTTTGCAGGAACATAAAAGCGTAAGTACCGCAAAAATAAGAAGTAATTTTTTAACCATAAAGCCTTAAAAATTTATCAGACTGCAAAGATAGGAAAATAAAACGATGTTTCAGAGAATTAAAACAACGTTTCAATAAAATAACACAGTGGATTAATTAATTTTAACGGCGTGTTGCATTGGTTTATGCGTGTGGGTTGTCCGCCCAAAACGTCAGCGGCAGTCTTTTAAACGGCTGTATGCAGAAGTTATTTGACAAAAACGATTTCGAAACCGTAGTCAGGATGACATGTCCTTTCAGGGAAATAGACATAAGTGCCGATTCAAGGTTTATAATAGACTCTTTGCCAGAAAACGAAAGCCTTGTGCCGATAGAAACACGTACTTTGGGTAACAGATATTCGGTTACCGCACCTACAAGTGAAGATACGGTTTTCAGACGTTTGCTTTTAAATACGGGGAAAGATGTTTTGGTATCGTTAATATGTCAAAATGTTGAAAGACTTAATGCAGAAATTTGGGCAAAAGGGTCGTTGGAATTACCGATAGAGCAAAAAAGATTTGAGATTACGGCGGGGAGATTTTACTAGTATACGTTTTTACCGCCGCGTAAAGGTGGATTATTTAAAAATTACTGCAGGTCAGCAGGCTATGTTGATGTTTGACTCCATTGACGCCGATACTGTGGACATTGATGCCGACGTTTATGCGAAAATAGAGTTAAACGGCAGGGTAGGGGTGATACTTAACGGATGCAGTTCTACGGTTGTAAAGGGTAAATTTACGGTTGATAAAGTTGAGAACAAGAAAGATGCCGTTTACAGGGTGAATATACGCTATTTTAAGAAATATCCGCATACTTTGATAATAGAAAAAGGCAAGGTATTGTTGGAAGAAGACACGGATAAGACAAGTGAATATTACAGAGAGCTGACAAAAGCTTACGGGGTGTATCAATACAAAAAAATTCAGTTGGAAAAACAATACAGACAGGCATTGCAAGAGGGTAAAGGTAGTGAAAAAGATTCGCTTAAAGCTGAAAGAATTTATGAAGAAGAGCATTCAAAGATTTTAAAGGATTATTTGGCATGCAAGCAACAAATGGCAGATGATTTTCAAAGCGAAGAAACGGATTATAAGATGAAAAAATTCCCGTCTTGGAACAGTCAGGTGGAATTGCATGCAGGACTAGGTACTTCTTTGTGGCATAAAGGTGGAGCAATAAGCGGATTGTTTTCTTCTTTAAGCGGAGTATATCAACTCAAACCGCTTTCTTCAAGACAAATATCGCTGAATTTGACAACCTCATGGCAACTTACCAAAAGCTTTTCGGTTCTTGCGGGACTGGGATGGGAAGACAATGTATACACGTTTAAAAACAATGTGGATTTTGACGGAGAAAATTTATTTTTATCCGATGACAAAACAAAAGATAAACTTGTCGCCCGCTATTTTACGCTTCCCGTTATGTTGGAGTATAGATTTGCAAAATCATGGGCACTGTATGGCGGAATAATAGGCGGAATTAACTATAACACATCGTTTACAGGTTTTAAAAGACATTATATTGAAAACGGCAGACATATAGACGAAAAACTCGGAAAGCAGTACGCTAATTTTAACAGATGGAAACTTCAAGCTGAAGCAGGTATTTCCTACCACGGTGTCACGCTTTATTTCAAACAGTCGCTTACCCCTGTTTTCAAGACGGGTAAAGAAAGAAAGTTATATCCGTTTTCGTTGGGTATTGCGGTTAATTTTTAGCGTGCATGGTGTATTGAAAAATTTGTTTTACGGATTGAGTGATAAAATTTCTTTGTATATTTGCACAAAATAAACGTTAAATAATTAAAACAGACAGATATGATTTACGATAACAGCAAAGTACGCCGTCAGGACAGATTATTAACAGAAGAACGTGCCGAAGAATTGTTGCTAAAAAGCGAATACGGAATTTTATCCATGATTGACACCGAAGGATTGCCTTATTGCGTGCCCTTGAACTTCGTTTGGGACAAAGCAAATTCCGTTTACGTCCATTGTGCACCAGAAGGCAGGAAAGTAAATGCGTTGATGAAAAACCCCGATGTGTCATTCTGCATAATAGGTAACGTTAATCTTTTGCCCGGTAAGTTTACCACCGGATACGAAAGCGTGATAATGGAAGGTAAAGCGGAATTGAATATAACGGACGCCGAAAAGACAAAGGCAATAGAACTTTTGCTGGAAAAGTTATCGCCAAAGGATATAGCCGTAGGCAGAAAATATGCAGAGAAATCATTTCACCGCACGAGAATTATACGTATTGATTTTACAAAATGGAGCGGTAAAACAAAGAAATTATAACCCGCAAAAATAAGAAGGCGTTTTAAAAAAATAAAACGCGATGTCAGTAAAATAAAACGCCGTAAAAATTTCTTGAAACGGCGTCTTTTTTTACTGTGTGAATTACACGGTTTTACAAAAAGTTGTATTATAATTTTATTGTTATTTCATTTTTGCGTAATTTTGCAACAATAATTTTCAATTTATGGAAACAAAGAAGAATCTTATCATCAGGGCTAAAGCACCTTTGCGTTTGGGATTGGCAGGAGGCGGAACGGATGTTTCACCTTACAGTGATATGTACGGAGGATTGGTTTTAAATGCTACAATCAACCTTTACGCCCATTGCATATTGGAAGCTACGGACACGGATACGATAGAAATTTTTGCAAAGGATATAAACAAAAGAGAAGTTCACCCTTCTACAAAGACACTGCCTATAAACGGTACACTGGATTTGGGTAAAGGAGTCTACAACCGAATAGTTAAAGATTTTAATTTGCCTGCTTTGTCGTTTAAAATGACAACTTATTCCGATGCTCCTGCAGGCAGCGGTTTGGGATCGTCTTCTACGATGGTCGTTTGCATACTTAAAGCATTTGTTGAGTGGTTGAAACTTCCTGTAGGGGATTATGAATTGGCGAGATTGGCATACGAAATTGAGAGATTGGATTTAAAGTTAAGCGGGGGCAAGCAAGACCAATATGCGGCGGCATTCGGCGGATTTAATTACATGGAATTTTTAAAGGATGATATGGTTATTGTCAATCCTTTGAAGATTAAACGTTGGATTGTCGATGAATTGGAAGAAAGTATGGTGCTTTATTACACGGGAGCGTCACGTCAATCCGCCCAAATCATAGATGAGCAAAAGAATAACACCAAAAACGGCAATACCAAGACTATCGATTCACTTCATAAGATAAAGCAAAGTGCCAAAGATATGAAACAATGTCTTCTTTTCGGAGATATAAACGGTTTTGCATCTATTATCCGTCAGGGATGGGAGGATAAAAAACGTTTGGCAAAGAGTATTTCCAACGAAATGATAGACGGAGTTATGGATATTGCATATCAAAACGGTGCGTTGGCAGGTAAAGTCAGCGGAGCTGGCGGCGGCGGTTTTATAACATTTATCTGCAAACCTGAAAACAAATATAATTTGATTCAGGCGTTAAGTCAATTGGACGGGGACGTGATTCCGTTCCAATTTTCCGACGGCGGACCTCACGGATGGACGATATATTAAAATTAACGGATATATAGTTATAACAAACAGAGATTTTGCGGTATGGAAGCGGTGATTTTGGCAGGCGGATTGGGAACTCGTTTAAGACAGGCGGTAAGTGATGTGCCTAAATGCATGGCACAAGTCAGCGGCAAACCTTTTCTGTGGTATTGGTTGAGGTATTTAAGTAGTTACAGCATAACTAAAATTGTTCTTTCGTTGGGTTACAAAGCCCAAACGGTTATTGATTGGATTGAAACCGTAAGAAAGGAATTTCCTTTTGAGATTTTATTTACCGTAGAAGACGAACCGTTAGGCACAGGCGGCGCGATACGTTTCGCATTAGAGAAAACAACGCAAAATGACGTTCTTATAATCAACGGCGATTCCGTTTTTTTTATTCCGATTGACGGTTTATTTAAACAATATAAAGAAAAAAATCCTCCTTTGGCGTTGGCATTAAAACCAATGCAGGATTTTGACCGTTACGGTAATGTAACGATAGATGAAAACAACAGAATAACTTCGTTTGAAGAGAAAAAATTTTGCAAAAAAGGTTTGATAAATGCAGGAGTCTATATTTTGAATAAACAAAAAGCGGATTTGTCATCGCAAAACGAGAAGTTTTCGTTTGAAAAAGAAGTTCTGGAAAAACGAAAAGACATCTGCGGATTTGTTTATGACGGTTACTTTATAGATATAGGCATTCCGGAGGATTATTACAAAGCACAGACGGAATTAAAAGAGAATTTATTTTAATATTATGGCACAAGAGAAAAAGAAGATCATAGTTGTTGCCCCTGCACACCCATACCGCGGCGGTCAGGCGTTGGATGAAGCGTATCTTTACCATATTATTTCGGATATGGGGTATGATTATTTTTGTATTTCCTATACTCTGCTTTATCCGTCGTTACTTTTCCCGGGCAAAACGCAGTATGATTCTTCCCAAGTAATCAATTACGAACACAAAGATAAGATTAAGCGTATTCTTTCCAGTGTTAATCCCATTACGTGGGTGAAAACGTATAAGGAAATCAAGAAACAGAAACCCGATATGGTGATTTTTCTTTGGTGGATGTTTTTTTTCGGACCTTGTTTGGGATTTGTGGCGTGGCTGTTGAGAAAACGGCAAAAAGACATCAAGGTTTGTTTTCTTGCAGACAATTATATTTCCCACGAAGAGCATTTTTGGGAGCGTATAATCGTAAAACGCACTTTCAAACAGGCACAATATTTCATTGCACCGTCAAAGTACATCAGCAAAGAGATACAAAGGGATTTTCCTTCGGCACCCGTATGCACTACAACGTTATCCGTTTATGATTGTTACAATCTTCACCGTTATGATAAGCAATCTGCACGGGATTTTCTGCATATTAAAACCAAAGAAGTGATACTTTTCTTCGGTTTGATACGTCCTTACAAAGGTCTTGACCGACTTATAGAAGCTTTTAAGACAATTAAACAAACCAGGAAGGATATTACGCTTTTGATTGCGGGAGAATGTTACGGCGATATAGCTGTTTACACGGATAAGATACGTGATTACGGGCTTGAAGACAGTGTTATGCTGTTTAATCAATATATTGCCAACGAGGATATCGAACCTTATTTCATCGCTGCTGATTTGGCGGCGTTGCCTTATTATTCTGCAACACAAAGCGGGGTAGTTATGACAGCCTATGCATTCCGCCGTCCCGTAGTTGTCACGGATGTGGGCGGCATTAAGGAAGAGGTTTTGCAGAATCGAACAGGTATTGTCGTAAAAGATAATTCTGCGGCAAACTTAATACAAGGTATCAACACGATACTGGATAACAAGGCAACAACTGATTATTCCGCCAACATAGAAGCATTTATCGATACCTTCGGCAACCAAAAACTGAAAGAATTTTTACAAAACATATAAACAAATAAGCATATAAAATTATGGAAATCACAATTCCCCAAGGCGTAAAGGGTGTTCAGACACATATTGTAGCTGATAACGACACGGCAACGGCGTTTTTAAGCGGTGAAGCCGAAGTTTTGGCAACCCCGAAGTTGCTTGCATTGATGGAGGAGGTGTCTTCAAAAAGCGTTAAGCCGTATCTTCCCGAAGGATACATATCCGTGGGCGTTGAGATGCACGTTTACCACCTTAAGTCCTCAAAAGTCGGCGACAAGGTGCAGTTGGAAAGCACTTTTGTTAAGCAAGACGGACGTAAATTGTTCTTTAACGTCATTGCGACATCCAACGGAGAGAAGATAGGCGAGGGAGAATGCAACAGGTTCATAGTTAATAAAGCTAAATTCGAGAATAAATAGCGCTTTATGTTAATTAAATGCCGCCTTTGCCTATGAAGTTTCCGCCCCGTGGCAGAATAATTTGAAAAAAAGGGATTTTTTGCACCAAAAAAAGGGTTTTTTCGAGTCAAAAAAAGGGTTTTTTTGAAAATAAAACGGCAAGGGGCGGCAGAAGTGAGCCAAAGGGCGTAAATAACAAGTGATAAGGCAAAGGCAGAATGATATACGGCGCAGCGTAAATAAGGAATTTTTTAATTTTTATAAATAAGAGATACAATAAATAATCAATATACGGAATGGAAAAGGAATTTAAAATGATTGCCAAGACAATGTACGGTTTGGAAGACGTACTTGCCAAGGAGTTGGAGCAATTGGGAGCAAAGGAGATAACTACACTGCACCGTGCGGTGGAGTTTTACGGAAATATGCGGCTGTTGTACCGTGCCAATTACTGTTTGCGTACGGCTTTGTGCATACTTAAACCCATTGCAACGTTTACTGCCAAAAACGAACAGGAACTTTACAACAATATTTACAAGATGCATTGGGAGAAATACATGAATCCCGACGGTACGTTTATGATTGACGCATCCGTTGCATCGAAAGTCTTTAACCATTCTTTGTATGCCGCCCAGAAAACCAAGGATGCCATCTGTGACAGGTTCCGTAAATACTTTAATGTGCGGCCTTCGGTTGATAAAGAGAATCCCGACTTGAAGATTGACCTGCATATTTCGGGCAATGACGTAACGCTTTCTTTTGATTCATCGGGTGACAAACTCTTTAAGCGGGGTTACCGTCAGACGACGGGGCAAGCGCCGATTAATGAAGTGACTGCCGCAGGTATTATACAGCTTTCGGGGTGGCAAAAGGATTGTAATTTCATTGATCCGATGTGCGGCAGCGGTACGATAGCCATTGAAGCGGCTATGTACGCAATGAATATTCCTGCGCAGTATTTCCGTAAACGTTTCGGGTTTCAAAAATGGAGCGAATTCAATAATGTAGAGTGGAAACAGGAGAAAGAAGCCGCCGATAAGAAGGTTACCGAATTTGATTACGAGATTTGGGCTACCGACGTGTCGCAGGAAGCCGTTGATAAGGCAAAAGAGAATATCAAATACGCAAAACTTAACTTTGACATCAATGTCTGCCGCTCCGCAATGGAGGAAGGCGACCGTCCCGAGGGCAAAACGTTGGTTATAATGAATCCTCCTTACGGTGAGAGGTTGGAAGTGGATGATATTGTGGCACTTTACGAGCGTATAGGCGACACTTTCAAACGTTATTACACGGGTTGCACGGCTTATGTGATAAGTTCGGACGTTTTTGCATTGAAAAAAATCGGTCTGAAACCGAGTAAAAAGATTGATGTGTATAACGGCAACTTGGAATGCAAACTCTACAAATTTGAAATGTACGAAGGCAGCAAAAAAGCGAAGTTTATGTAGTACGAGTATGTAAGTATGTAGAATAATCACTGCCGGAAGTTTTGAAATAACGCTTATTTTACTACATAATGGCGGTTGAATTTTCAACAAACGCATAAGCAAAAATTAATCACGCAGATCAGTAAATTTTTATCGGAAGAAAATTTATTAATCTGCGTGATTAATTTTACTCTTTCTGCGATTGCTTTTTATCAGGGAGTAATAAGTTCAGAACAATTCCTATAATTGCCGAAAGACCTATGCCACTTAAAGAAAAAGTTCCCATGTTAAGTGCAGCACCTCCCACACCTGTTGTCAGCATTACTGCACATATTATAATATTTTTGGATTCTGATAAATCCACTTTGTTTTTTATCATACTCTGTATGCCGACCGTTGCGATGGTTCCGAATAGCAGCAACATAATTCCTCCCAACACTGCCTTGGGAATGCTTGACAAGAAAGCGTTAAGTTTACCCGTCATCGAGAAAACTATAGCCGTTACAGCGGTTATGCGTAATACGAACGGATTAGTCATCTTTGTTATCTGCATTGCGCCCGTTACTTCGCTGTAAGTGGTAACAGGCGGTCCGCTTATGATACTTCCCAACAGGCAAGCCAGTCCGTCGCCAAGTAATGTGCGGTGCAATCCCGGATTTTTGATAAAATCTTTACCCGCAACTTCACCTACTACATATATATCGCCTATATGTTCCACTATTGAGGCAAGAGCGATCGGCATCATGAAGATAAACGGTTGCCAAGACAGCTGCGGTAATTGAAAATGCTGAATATTTTTAGGCAGGGTGAACCACGGAGCCGTTGCAAGGGCAGAATAATCCACCAATCCCATAATTAAAGCCGCTATATAGCCTACTGCAACTGCCAAGATGATAGGTAACAGCCGCAATTGGCCTTTTGCGAAAAACATTACCGCCGACGCAGTTGCCAAAGAAATGAATGCCAAAAACCAGTTCTGTTTTGCCATATCCACGGCGCTGCTTGCAAGAGATAAACCGATAAGTATTATCACCGTTCCGACAATTACAGGAGGGAAAAGGCGGTTAAGCCAATTTGTTCCTTTAAATTTTATGATTAAAGAGGCAACAAAATAAACTGAAGCAACGCCTGCAAATCCCGACAGTGCACCTTGCAGTCCCCATTGCTCGGTTGCCAAAATTATCGGGGCAAGATACGCAAAACTTGAGCCTAAAAAGACGGGAACTTTTCCCTTTGTAACGGCGTGAAATATCAATGTGCCGACGCCTGCAGAGAAAAGAGCCGTTGCAGGGTCCAATCCGACAAGCAAAGGCATCAAAACAGTTGCTCCGAATGCTACAAAAAGAAACTGAATTCCGACAACAGTCTGTTTAAATATGTTTAAATTATTTACATGCATTGTTTTAATAGTTTTATATTTATTCCTACTTTAGTTTTTTATTTTTTCACGGCTGTTTTTCTGATTCGTTTTGTTTTTTCTATTGCATTTGTCGGACAGATAAGTAAGCATAAATGACAACCGACGCATTTGCGTGCATTGATATGCGGTATTGATTTCGTTATGTCTATTGCCTGATGTCCTGCATCGCTGCAAGAGACAAAACAACGGTAACATCCGACACATTTTTCTTTATTTACTTTCGGCAAAACGAAAGTTTGTCTGTCCAAATCCTCTGCTTTGACTATTGACTTGAGTTTTTGACCGACTAATTCCTGCAAATCATTGCAATTATTGGCGGACATATACAGTTTAAGTCCCGAAATCAAATCCTCAATTATTCTGTAACCGTATTGCATTACGGAAGTACAAATCTGAACATTGCTGCAACCTAATTGAATGTACTCAAGAGCGTCACGCCATGTCTCAATACCGCCGACACCGCTGATTTGAACGCCTTGTAATTGCTTATCCTTACACAATTCTGCAACAAAACGCTGTGCAATCGGCTTAATAGCTTTACCCGAATAGCCTGATACAGCAAAATTATCCGATACCGCTACCCTGTTATTCAATGTCAAGGATTTTATTGTGTTTATTGCCGAAATACCGTCCGCTTTGGCTTCTGTGCAAGCCCTTGCAGGTATGGTAATATCGGTAATATTCGGCGTCATTTTCGCAATAACGGGAATGTTTACCGCATTTTTTACAAAAAGAGTATATTTGCGGACAAGTTCTTCGCTTTGCCCGACATCGGAACCCATATTTGAATACGTCATTTGCGGACAGGAGAAATTCAGTTCCACTGCATCAGCCTTTGCATCTTGTGCCATTTTTGCAAGTAGCGCCCATTCCTCTTCATTCTGCCCCATTATGGAAGCAATAACAACTTTTGACGGATATTTTTCCTTTAATTGTTTTAGTATTGCGAAATCTTGCTTTGCGGTATTCTCACTTAACTGTTCCATATTGCGCAGTCCGTAGAATTTTCCTGCATTTGATTGGTCGTAAGTGGCATCAAAGCGTGGTGAGACCTCATTTATATCCTGCAAACATATCGTCTTGTAAAACACACCTGCCCAGCCCATGTCAAAAGCACGCGCAGTCATATCGTAAGATGTGCAAACGGAAGACGATGCCAAGAAAAAAGGATTCTCACATTCAATTCCGCAGAATTTTATTCTTAAAGAAATGTCCTGGTATTGCTCCTTATTATATTTATTGTAGTTATTGCGCAGGATATTTACTATTTTGCCTATCCTAATCGGGAAGTCATAATGCAGACAATTCTTTTCGGCAAGTTCTGTCTCCTCTGGGGTAATATTTTTTAAGAACTGATAGGCATTGTAAGGGTTATCAAATCTTACACTTCTGATTGCACGGGCAACATCTGCAGATTTGCAGAATTTATTACACGGTGCATTATGACAAAGAAGGCATCTGTCGGCTTCTGATGCCAGAAAAATATCATTATTCATAATCTAACGGATTCTTTTTCCGATCATATTATTGTCTTCGGGATGTACCAAAAGCTCGTGAGTAAGGAACAGGGTTTTGGAAAACGGTATATCAAATTCGCCTTCGCTGATATATTCATCTAAACTATACAGAAAATAATACGCCCCGTTATCTTTGGTTATGAATTGCATATCTTTACAATTATCTTTTATATTATGGAAATGCTCACTACATTTAATATCCATTTGAGCGTAAGGAACAAATCCTATAAACACACTGACAAGTGCTAAAAGTATCTTCTTCATATTCTTTTTAGGTAAAAACAACTGCAAAGGTAATAATATTTTCTTCAAATAAGACTGCAATTCCATCAAAAAACGCCTATAAACACACAGTATAACGTAGTAAACAAAAGAATAAATGATATATGACAATAACTTCAATATATTACCCTACGAATGCCACGTCTCACAATGCAGCAATGTAGAATTCTTGACAGAAGAAAACAAAAATTAAAAAGGCTTAATGAATAAATATTAATTGCATTCATTAAGCCTTTTTTGATTAGTTTATTGAATTAAAGGCCGTAGTTTGTTTTATTCAACAATTAACTTCTTTGTGAATTTTCCTACTTTGATGTAATAAACTCCAGTCTCAAAATCAGAAACGTTAATTTCATTAACACCTTTCATATTCTTAATAACCTTAATTGTCTGTCCTTTGTTGTTAAAGATCGTTACATCTCCGTCAGCTTTGATTGTAATTTTATCTTTCGCAGGGTTCGGATAAATACTTATGATTCTTTCCGCTTGGATTTCGTCAATGCCTGCAGTAACTTGCAGTATTAGTGTAACAATACTGTCGCAACCGTCTGTGGTTTGAAGATTTAATGTATATTCTCCTGCGGTTGATTCATTAAATCCGAAATTATTGTAAGTGTCACCGTCGTTTATTGTAGCATAAATATAAGTTCTGACGGTAGCACATGGAATGATTGTGTCATGAATAAATACCGTATCGGTGATAGTGTCTGTTAAAGTGATCGTATCGTGCAGATAAACAGTATCAGGAATATTTACAGTTAAGTTTAAAGAAATAACACTATCACATCCGTTTATTGAGGTTAGCGTTTGGTAATAAATTCCAGCAGTATTTAAGTATTCTTCTCCAAAATAGAAGTTTTGACCTTGCATAATTTCTTCGTTAATTACTGTATTGTATTTCGGATTAACTGTAAGGTTTAATACCTTTGTATAATCACATCCGTTGTAGTCTGTAAATGTTTTTGAATACTGCCCGCTCTCTGTTGCATAAAACCCGTTTGCATCATAAACTTCACCGTCACATATAGCAGAGTTTATAAATACTGTATCCGTTTGAGGATACACATACAAATTCAAAGTAATTATACTGTCACAACCGCTATGAGATACTAATGTATCACGGTAAATACCGGTAGAATCAGCATAAAAACCGTGTTGATTGTATGTTTCACCATGGCAAATGTATGATGTAAAACTTGTATACTTTATAGGATTTACCATTAATTGCAGTCTTACAATACTATCACAACCATTTATTGTTGAAAGATTTTGAATAAATTCTCCCGTGTAATTAGCATTGAATCCATTTTCACTGTATGTTTCTCCCTCACATATATTTGCAAAGATTGTTGTATCATATGACGGATTCACGGTAAGATTTAATGTTACTACGCTGTCGCATCCAAATATTGTTTTCAAACTATCTGTATATAAACCTGTCATACTTTTATAATAGAATCCGTTTTTATTATAGAATTCTCCGTTGCAAATAGTGTCATATATTACTGTATCGTATTTTGGTGTTACGGTTAAGTCTAAAACTACCACACTGTCGCAACCGTTCACGGATTCCAAATGTTGTATATGTACTCCGCTTGAGTTGGTATTAAATCCGTTGTCAGTGTAAGAACTTCCGTTGCAAATAGTGGCTTTTATGGTGTCATTGTATAAAGGCATGACTGTAAGATCTAATTTTATAATACTGTCACATCCATTGTATGCTGTTAAAGTATCATAAAATGTTCCGCACTTTGTTGCAGTTAACTTGCCGTTAAGTAGATTTGTTCCGTAGCAAACAGTTTTATATATCGTGGTATCAGAACCTATGGCACGTATATCCGAAAATTTCATTCCCCAAATACCGTTTTTATATGCAGATATATCAGAGCAATTGACATAAACGGTTGCAGAATAATTACTAAAAGATGATGCCAATAAAAACACAGGAGGATTAGTTGGCTTACATATTATAGTCTTTAAGCTACTACCAAATGCTTTATCATCAATACTTAAAACACTTTCCGGTAATTCTATTTTATTCAAGGATGTATTGAAAAAAGCATTAGATGAAATAGTTTGTAGATCATCAGGTAGATTGATATAACTCAAAGAAGAGCAGCCATAAAATAAATAAGCATTTAATTTCTTTATCTTATCCGGAAGATTGACTTGTGTTAATTTCGTACAATCCATGAAACAAGAATCTCCTATTGAAGTTATATATTCAGGTAAAGAAATAGTTTTAAGATTACTGCATCCTCGAAAAGCAGAACGACCAATAGAAGTAGTATTTGGTATAACAATATTCATTAATCCCCTACATCCCTTGAAAGCATTATCTCCAATAGAAGTGACACTATTCGGCAAGACAATGTTTATTAATCCCGTACATGCTTCAAAAGCATTATCACCAATGGAAGTGACACTACTCGGTATCGTTACACTCGCAACTTTATCACAATTATAGAAAGCTCGGAAACCTATACTTGTCACTTTATATACTTTTCCGAATTGATCTGTTACTTGTGAAGGAATTTCTACTAAAGAAGATGTATAATGACCACCAGACCAACCACTACCACTATAGTTGTTTGTAACTTCTACTGTTGAACTAGAAGTTGTTCTATAATAAATTCCGTTTACCACGAAACTATAAGCATTACTGCTTACCACGAAACTATAAGCATTACTGCTTATAAATATTGTAATAAGCAATATTGTAATATTTCTAATTGTTTTCATGATGATTTCGCATTTTTAATAACATAATTACTTGTTCAACTAACTCCTGATTTATTTTATACGGAGGGACTTTTGGAGTTTTTATAGGAAGGTTCTTTATCTCCTGGTACTTCTGCGGATGGTCTTTCTCTATGTAAATCATAGATTCTTCAAGCCATTCTGAAAAGTCTTGTGGAATTTTCCGTGTGATTATTACACGCATATACTTCTCCATTCCTGTTTTAATTAGTTCTTCTTTTGTTCTCATAGAACAATTTTTCTCCTTTGTGATTTCGGAAAGGAACGGATTGCCTTTTTCAATCCAAATTAATTATATAAAAGGAAAGCGTGAAACCACTAATACTGAATTTATATCCTTGTGTAAAGGTGCGTGAGAAATAAACCTAAATGAGAAGATATAATTATAGTAGAATACACGCCAAACATGGCGATCAAACATTCTACCATGTCCAAACTTGCTCATTAAAGTTTCTCACGCTTTATACACGCAAGTTTATAAACAAAGCAAAACGCTTTCACTTATCACCCGATAAGTAATTGCAAAAGTACAAAACTTTTTTGAACTGACAAGAAAACCAATATTAAAATCATGCTTTTCTATTCACAAAAAATAATGTAAAAGCATAAAATTTAGAGAAAAGCATAATTTTTATTTTGTCAATTATATTGAAAAGCGTAATTTTGCAGAAAAATAGTGTTTGTATGACAGAAGTTATAGATAAGATAAAGAAAGTTGCTGCTGATGTAATCCCTCTTAACGGCGATGTTGTTTTATACGGCTCAAGAGCAAGAGGAGATGCAAACAATGATTCTGATTGGGATTTATTGATATTATTAGATAAAAACAAAGTAGAGCAATCGGATTATGACAATATTGCATACCCTTTCACTTATTTAGGATGGCAGTTGGGTCAATCTATCATTCCAGTCTTATATACTAAACAAGAATGGCAGAATATGTCATTTATGCCTTTTTATAAGAATGTTGAAGCAGACAAAATCCAATTGTTATGAGCCTAACAGACGAAGAAAGAAAAATAATAGTAAATTTAGAATTAGAAAAAGCACAAACAACCTTATCACAAGTAGAAAGTTTGAAACAATTAGAATATTGGGATATGGTTGCAAACAGACTGTATTATGCAACATTCCATGCAGCATGTGCTTTGCTTATTAAGGACAAACATTCTGTTTCAACACATAAGGGCGTAGTGGCTCTGTTGGGACAATATTATATTGTAACTGGTAAATTAACTAAAGAAGACGGAAGATTATATTCCCAACTGCAAACAATAAGAGAAAAAAGCGATTATAATTGTTCATTTACTGCAACACGGGAAGATATAGAACCATTGATAAATAAAACATCGGAATTAATAACCCGCATATCTGCTTTAATTGATAATTAAGTAGAAGTATTTTCATTTATGCGTTTTCCTTTTCATATATATTACTAAATGGAGACTTTACGCCGACAAGAGGTTGCCGCAAGGTTGCAAGTGACAGCATTGACCGCCTGCAAAACAAGAGAAAGCCAGAGACTATTTATTACCGGAAGAAAATTAAAAAGATATAAAGTTTAATAATAAGGCTTAATGGATACAATTAGTCGTATTCATTAAGCCTTTTTTGATTAATCTCTAAAGAGAATTGCAGATGTTTTATTCAACAATTAACTTCTTGGTGAATTTTCCTACATTGATGTAATAAGCACCGCTTTCAAAGTCAGAAATGTTTATATTGAATTTTGGAGATTGAATCTTGGATTTGTAGATAACTTGTCCGCTATTGTTTATAATTGTAACATTGGCATCTTTATCCAATGTCAAATGTCCAATATTCAATGTAATCACGTCTTTTGCAGGATTCGGATAAATTTGTAGGGAGTTGCCGTTGTCGATTTCTTCAATGCCTGAACCTTTAAGGGTTGTAAATGTCATTTCTTCGCCGAATATTGTATCGCTTGCACTTGATGCGTATGCTTTAAACAGATACGTCGTTTCGGGTTGTAGGTCCGTTAAGTTGTAACTTATATCTTCACCGTTGATTTCTACGCTTGTGTAATCGTTATCGGTTACCGCTTTGTAGAAAAATCCCTGCGCAACAACGCCGTCGCCCTCAATGACAATCTTGCCGTGAAGCGTTGCACTGTTTGAGGTTATGTCTGTTGCAGCATAGGTGCTTACCGTTGCATTGGTGCCGTTCTGCCAATTCAATATAGGGAAACCGTCATTGATTTGCACGGTAAAGTCTTTAACCCATACAGGTACTGCCATGCCGTTGTTAAGCATGGTAACGAATTTGTCGGTTTTCATCTCCTCGTCGGTTCTTCCTTCA
Source organism: Bacteroidales bacterium (assembly GCA_017633985.1). Classification (GTDB taxonomy): domain Bacteria; phylum Bacteroidota; class Bacteroidia; order Bacteroidales; family P3; genus Scybalousia_A. Next base: position 94,176 of record JAGBOF010000007.1, on the reverse strand, counting down.
CCTGCTTTGGTAGAAATAGGCCCCGCTTTCTTTGATATAACTTCTCCCAATGCTTTGGTCTGACCTGTCGTATTTGTTGAGAAGTAAACGTCGTACATCAATACATCATAAGAGCCGCCAATGATTGCACCAATGCCGTATTCACCGTGACCGACAACCGGTGCGGCAACATACGAATTGCGGACAACTCCCTGATAACTGTAGCCCAATAAACCGCCTATATAATTGTTTCCCTCAACGGAGCAATTGTTGTAACAACCTTGTATGATGGAGTTATCGCCGTCGGATTGATAACCGATCAAACCTCCTGAATAACTCGTTGCACGCAGGTTGCCGCTTTTGACATAGCAATTGGTTATCTTGGAATTCTCGGCTACTGCAATCATACCGCCCGTGAATTTACGGGAAGTAACATTTATATTGGCTATACCCAAATTGAATATCTCCGCATTGCGGGTATAAGCAAACAAACCTTGGCAGGAATCCTGAAGTTTTTCGATATTGACATTGTAAATTATCTTGTTGTTACCGTCAAAGGTACCTGTAAATGCTACGGACGGATAACTGCCTATAGGTGTTATGTTGTTAGTAGAGGATTTATCTAATGTTATGTTCCTTGTCAGCTTGTAGTTTGCCGACGAATAGTCCTCACGTTGATTGTTGACAAGCGAAGCAAACTTATGCAAATCTTCTTCATTCTGGATTAGATAAATATTGCCCTGTTTTTCCAAAGGAAGCGTTGTAAATTCTTTGTAGGATGAGTAAGAATCGAATTTTCCGTAAGCTTTATAAAACGGTTTGTAGTAATATTTTGTGTCGGCTTTTAGTCCTGACAGATTATAGGAGAAATATCCGTTTACGGACGGAACGATGATTGTATCTGTTTCTTCTGCATACGGATCTTTGAATATAAATCCTATTGTTATGCTGTCGTCAGGCACATCGCCGTAAGCAATGTCTCCGTTCAATGTTGCAATAGTAGAATTTATATTATTGGCATACGAGGTCCCTAAAGTAATAGAGTGTGTCATGCAACTATAGGACGAAGAAACTGTATCTCCCCAAGACATTACGGCAAAAACTCTATAATAGTAATAATGATAAAACAGATAAAACGGTTTCAGTCCATTAACTGTCGTGGTTAAAGAATCTGCTGTAGTTGTCGCAACAATACCATTGCCTTCAAAGCTAATACCTTTTGAAACAATATCGTTGTCTGTTACAAACGTTGCAGTTATTGTTGCAGTCGTTTGTGTAGTTTTTGCATCAACTGACTTTACAAAATCCTGTGTAGTAAAGGTCTTTGTTTCGCTGAATACTGTATCTCCGTTACTTAAAACCGCAAAGGCTTGATAGCTGTATTTTTTCGATGGTAGTAGTTTTGAAGCATTTGCAACGATAGAATCTTCCGCACCGCTTGCAACAACTTTATTCGCACATTTTATTCCTTTAGATATAAAGTCATCATCACTATGAAATCTTGCAGTTAATTTCGCAGACTTTAGCGTAATATCAGATACTGATAATGTCTGTATAAGTGGTTTTGTTGTGAAATTATCTATTGTACTGTATATTGTATCTCCTGCTGATGTTACGGCAAATGCTCTGTAATTGTAGGCAATGTCAGGTGATAAATATTTTAAATCTGCATAAATAACAGTATCGTTTGTATTAACGATGCTTGCATTCAACCAATTTGATGAAGATGATGATTTGTATTGAATACCTTTCGTGATATCACCGTCATTGTAAGATGCGGTTATTTTTGCGCTGTAAGTATTTATGTCGGATGCCGAAGTATAATAGATCTTTAATGCTGGAGTCGTGAAATAATATGTTGCAAATAGAGTATCACCCCAAGACGGTATGGCTAAAAGTTTAAGCCAATACATTGTGTTAGGTAACAGGTCTTTTAAGTCTACATATATTAACCATGTGGAATCAGTTATCGGTGCATCAATCCAATTTATAGTATCAAGACTATACTGCAATTTTTTAGTTATTAAACTATCATTATATATTATACTACAAGTAAATACTGTCGGAGTATATTTATATATAGCAAAACCAACCCGAACAGTGTCTGTGTTAAATGTCTTGATTTCTCCGAAGACAGTATCGCCGTCGGATAATAGCATTAAACTTCGGTATTGATATGTTGTACTAGGATATAAATCGGTTATTATTTGGGAAAAATTGTTACCGTTTGTTTCTGCCATGACGGTCGTAAATTCTGATGTGTCGTTATATAATTTGTATTGAAAGGCTTGTGTTGAACTTGGCATTGTATCATAGATCGCAAACCTACCGTGAACAGTAGCATACGTAGGATGAATGTTTGTTACTGTATCCGTAAACAATAAGGAGTCATATATTATATGAAGGTTTATTTTAGCAATATCAGAACAATTTTTATCTTCTGACGTGACTATAACTTGAGGTCCGGAGATGTTACTATTCATATAATAACCGCCCCATATTTCTTTGTCAACATCATTTATTGTGGTATATCCGATTTGTTTAGTGAAATTAGGATACCTCCAACCCTGGGTTTTATACAAATCTAAACTATCACATGGTACATATAATGTACTAATAGTATCATAATTATAAAATAATAGATCATGTATTGAGTAGAAATCATAATCTGTATAATATAAAAATTTAGGAGGAGATGACTTTCTGCAGATAACAGTTCTTAAATTGTTGCAATACCAGAAAATACCAACGCCTATAGAATCTACACTACTAGGGATATCTATTATCTTTACATTTTTACATCCATCGAAAGCATGATGTCCGATGCATTTAACACCGTTAGGTATATTTAGCTCGGTTAAGTCTATACAACCATAGAATGTGTAATTAGAGATGTCAACGACAGTGTTAGGTATTGTAAATGCACCGATTTTGCCAGCAGGATATTGGATAATTGTATCTTGTTTTTTATTATAAAGTACTCCGTCAATAGAAGAATAATTTATATTATCACTACTTACATTAATATTTGTTAATCCTGTACAATAGGAGAATGCACCTATACCAATACTCGTAACGCTGTTAGGTGTTTCTACACTTGTTAATCCTGTACAATAGGAGAATGCACCTATACCAATACTCGTAACACTGTTAGGAATATCTATACTTGTTAATCCCGTACAACGATAGAATGCACGATGTCCGATAGAAGTTACACTGTTAGGAATGTTAAATGCTCCGGATAATCCGCAGGGATATGTCACAATAGTATCTTTATTTTTACTGTATAATACACCGTCAATAGAGGAATATCTTGTATTAGAGCTCTCTACATCAATTCTTGTTAGAGAGTTGCTGCAGTAACAAAATGCATCGAAGTCAATATTCGTAATACTACCTGGAATTGTAACCATTGTTAGGTTTGAATTAAAGGCAAATGCAAAATTGCCAATATTTGTAACGCTATATGTTGTTCCGTTGCAAGTTACTGATGACGGAATCGTAACCGTAACTGAGCCTGAATAATTAGATCCTTTCTCATACGTTACCTCAACACTTGTTGGTGATATAATATTATATGCTATTCCGTCTACCTTGAAATCGTAGGCAAGTAGTTTGTTGCTGAATCCTGTCAGCATTGCGATTAAGACCGATAGTCTTACAAAATGTTTTAATTTGTTTCTCATCTCTTTGTCCGTGCAGATTGCCAGCTGCATCCCCCTGGTCTGATTGTTAATTCTTTTTGTTATCCGTTGCTTTAAAAGAGATGATACAAAAATATAGTGTGAATTTTTATTTTTTCTGTCTCAGCCCTCGCTATAACTCTGGTATCACCACACACCAATAACGTACACAAGGAAAATCCACACCATAACGGCGGACAATTCGTTGTTATTTATACGTTTTTATTTTGGTGAAATTTGAGTTATATAAATAAAGCAACTGCTTTTAATTATAATAATATAAAAGCATGTGAACGGACACGACTGTCCAGCCTTCACAATTGCAAAAGTACGAAACTTTTTTGAAACAAAAAGCTTTTCAGTAAATAAAATTCAACTATTTAGTGGAGGATTTCACGTTAAAAAAAGAAAAAAACAGTGTGTTTTTATAAAAAAGAAGCCGCTTTAGATTTCTAAAACGGCTTCTTTTGCATCAAACAAAATGAATTAGTGTTTTACTATAAGTTTCTTTGTAATTAAAGTAGCTCCTTCCGAAACTATTGAGTAGAAATAAACTCCGTTTGCAAGTTCCGATACGTTCAGGGTTACTTTGCCGTTTACTCCCACTTTAACATTCTGCGCTTTGATAACACTTCCCAAAGAGTTTCTTACAATCAGCTGTGCCGTTTGGTATTTTGCAGGAACTGAATAAGCAACGGAAACTGCGTTTGTTGCAGGGTTAGGCTGTGCAACTGCAGAAAGCAAAACGTTTTTATCGTTCTGAACGGAATTGATTGCCGCAGTGCTGCGAACATATTTTACTAAAAAAGTTTGTATCAACTGTTCGTCTTCGGTAAGCATGTTTACCCTTACTTCCGATTGCACGTCATCTACGTAGTTGTACACCAAATCGAAATGGTTGGACATTCTCTCGTTTGCTTTCAACGTTTTGGCAGGAGAGGTTGTCACTGCAAGACAATCTTCACCGAAGCACATCATCACATCTGCATTTTCAGCCATTTTTTCCTTCACTATCTGAACCTTAAAGGTTATGTCCTGCGAGGTGATGTTCTCAATATCAATGAAATCGGTGCTGCTGCCGCCTGCTTGAGGCACAATCTCTACATTATCCTTAATCTCGGCATCCTTATAATAGAACTTAAAGGTCTGTGCATTCAACATACAAATGCTTAACAGTGCCGTCAAAAATACATATATTTTTTTCATTGCTTTTTTATTTATTTTAATTTGTTAAAAAACCGTTTAATTCGAAATTTCGGTTGCAAAAATAAAACAAAATTTTCAAATAACGGAATTTTTTCACAAAAAAGTGTTAATTAATATCGGTTTCGTTAGCCTGTATTACTTCTCCCGTTTCGGCATCGGTAACAAAAACTATTATTTTGCAGTTATCGGTATTCCAAGACGGGTCAATATCTATACGGTAGTTCTTTTCATGGATTTGATTTGCCGAGAAGTTGTCTCTTAACAGCAAATCAATCCTGCCGTTAGTGCGCAATACGTGGTTGAACGTGTAATTCTCTATAATAGGAGTGTCTCCGTAGTTCGGGTCCATGTTCTTTTGAATACCTTTTATACCGCTTTCAAGCACGGCAACGCTTATCAATGTCGTACGGCTTATCTCTTTCAAAGCGGTAATACGTGTGCTTACCACAAAATAGCCGTCTTTCTTTACCGCACCCAAATCAATATTCATTACATGCTCCGTTGAAGAAAGCAATTCGCTTACACGTGCGTCCCATTCGTCTTTTTTTACCGAGAATTCCGTTCCGCTTTTTTTGCGGTTTATTACTCCCACGGGATAAGAAGACAAACCGAAATCGGTGTTCCACTTTTCGCCGTATGATGTACGGAAATCAACGTTGTTATTTGCGGGTGCAGGTTTTGCAAAACCTCCTGCATGTACGCTCATTGCCACTAAATTTTCGCCGTATTTGTCTGACAAATCATTCAAAAGCGCTGCCGCAGCAGGACAGTTCGTACATTGCCAGCCCGTATAGTCTTCCAAAAGTACGGCTTGACTGTTTTGCGTTTTGGTTATAGGCGCCGTTTCTGGGGTTTCGCCTTCGGGATAAATAAGATATTCATTTTCATCCATATTATCGCAGGCAAAAAAAACAAAAGGTAAAACCGCCAATGTTAAGTATCTTAAAATTTTCATTATCTTATCTGTTTTTTTATTAAATTTACCGTCTTATTTATACTATCTTACACTTTGCTGAATTAAAACGCCGTTTCCAAAAATTTTTATCGCACATCAGTAAATTTTTATCGCTGATTAATAAATTTTCATCGCTGATTAATTTCTTTAAACGCCGTCTTATTTTTGCATATTAAAAACTTGAAGTTATAGTCAGGAACATTCCGTTGCTCGCAGGCACTTCTCGGCAAACGCCGCCGATACACATTATACCCTGACGTTGTTTTCCGTAGGAAAGACTCACTCTTGTCGTTCCGAATGTGCAACCTGCCGACAGATTGTAATAATGTACTTTGTCACCTTGGTCGGTTCCGTAGTTCCATTGGTCAAATGCAGCCAAGAACCAGTGACCGCCGAAGTTATATTCCGCTCCGTACTGCAGCCAATTGCCTTTTGCAAATTCGTCGTAGTCCTGCTCTGTGAACAAAGTTTGTATTTCTCCGCGCAAAGACTGATGGGCAGCCAATTTGTAGGTACCGTCAACTACGAAAACATGCGCATAAATCATAGGATTGCCTGCATGGCCGTAAGCGATAGGGTTGAACTCTTGGTAAGAGTACATAAAATTCATTTTATAATCGGAAGTGAATTTTTTATTTACCTCAAGGTTGATTTCAGAGAAGTATTTTTCGTCGCCGACAGCGAACAAATCAGCGTCATATCCCTTTGTACCGGGTTGGTTCAATGCATAGCCGTCAATTGGTTCCGTATCCAAAGAATAAACTCTTGAGAAATTCACTTTAACATTGGTTCCGTATTTTCCGCCAAGCATTGTGCCTTTAGGAATCTTGTACATAACGTCGGCAGAAAAGCCTATTTCGCCGTTAATCTGCGTTGCGTAAGAATACATTGCCATAAGTGAGTAAGAATGGTTGCGTGTTATGGCAGGAAGATAGTTAACGTTTAGCATGTTTCCCGTTTCGGTGCGTTTGGATTTGAATGACATGTTGTCAATACGCTTTCCCTCCAAACGGATTCCCAATCCCTTTACCGTATATTCGGCAGTCAATAGTTGGGCATTGCCTTTGCGGAAGATATAACTGTTAACTGCGTTAGGATCCTGGCCTTTGAATGCAAATTCTCCCGATAATGCGAAAGCGTTGTAACCGAAATTGAAACGCATTGCACCTGCTCCGATATTTTCAGGTTCATTTAATTTATAGGAATCCTCACCTAAGGTTACGTATTGCGTACCTGCTTTTTCGTAAACGGAGACAAAACTTCCTCCGATGCTTAACCGTGCCGGTGAAGACTCAAATCCGGGGATTATTTCGTTTAAAGACAAATCTGCGTCAATACCTCTTATAAGTCCGTTGTCGTTTTGCCAGATGTCGTCCCAATAATATCTCTGTTTGCCGATAACTCCTTTTAATACTATTCCTTTATAAGGATGCGCAACGATACGTAATCCGTCCATTGCGTTATCCAAACCCAAGTTTCTTTCTTCATACGAACGTAATACCAGTCCGTTGCCGAATTGTTCGTAGAAATTTCCCGCCGTTATCTCCAAGAAATCTTTTCTGTAGGAGACCCAACGCGATGCAAAGCCCGCTCCTTTGTATTGTTTGTCAAATCCTAAAATCGGATTCAGGTAAGATTCAAACCTTACGCCTGCCGAAAAATCCCCGTTGGTGTAAAGAATGTTTGCAAAGGAATTGTTAAGCAATTTTTCGTCCACTTTCTGGGCACCTATTGTTGCATCCTCTTTGGACATCTGCACGTCAGTCTGAAAATTTCCCGTAACCTTGCCGCCTAATATGCCTTGGGCGTTTGCAAATGTGAAACCCAAAGACAGTGCCGCCAATATGATAACTTTTTTCTTCATATACATTATATTATAATAATATTTATAGGACTTATAAGCCATATCCATCCTATAAGTCCTATAAAAATTCTTTTATTTATTCAAAAACTCTTTGTATTTTGCTATTGTGGTTTGTTCGTCACCTTCTGCATAGCCTGCATGTTGCCAAAGGATGGTTCCGTCAGCACCTACGATAAATGTGTGAGGCGGATTGTTTACACCCATTGCACGTTTGAAATCAGAGTTTTCGTCAATCACCACTTCGTATTCCCATTCCGAACCGTTTACAAGCGTTTTTACTTTGCCTTTTGTACGTGTGTCGTCAATGGATACTGCATATATTTTGATGCCTGTCTCTTTCTGCCAGTCTTCGTAATATTCCGCCATAGTATTCAGTTCTTCCAAGCAAGGATGGCACCAAGTTGCCCAAAAACATACTACAAACGGTTTGCCATCATTGTTGAAATCGCCCGTGTTTACTGTTTTTCCGTTAACGTCCTTAACGTTTATTTTTGCTATTTTAGCGTCCTGTGCACTTACGGCAAATCCTAAAAATGCCATTGCTGCGAACAAAAATATCTTTTTCATCTTTGTATGGTTTTAATAGTTATTTCTTTATGTTAATTACTGATTTCTTATCGTCAAATACTGTACCAACGCCCTTAAATTCACCGAATAATCATTCAAAGGCATCAAGTCAACTTCCTTAAGCGCTTTGTCGGAATATTCTTTCTGCATTTTATAGGTTTTTTCAACCGCTCCGCTTTTGTTTACCTCGCTTATAAAGTTTTCTATATCGCTTTGCGTCTTGTTATCACTGAAAAAGAATTCAACGGTTTCTTCTTTTTTTGTACCTTCAAGCGTTTGCAGATAATTAATAAACGGAAGCGTTATTTTCTTTTCGCGTATGTCGTTACCCAAACCTTTTCCCGCAGAATTATTTTCGTCATAATCCAAAATATCATCACGTATTTGGAAAGCCATGCCGATGTTTTGTCCCAGCGTTGCAATGCTCAAGTAATCCACGTCCTTGTTTCCGCAGGTTCTTACCCCGCATTCCGCCGCCGCACTTATCAAAGAAGCCGTCTTATAGTAGATAACGTTCAAATAAGAATTGATTTGAACATCTTTGGTTGCCGTTACGTCCGATTCTTCTACCTCTCCGAGCGGCAGTTGCAGTGCAATACGGGCAAAAACGTCCATCAAATTAAAATCTTCCTGCGTTTTAATGGCAGAAAGAGCCTGTCCGTAAAGATAATCTCCGCACAAAATGGCAGCTTTATCGCCGAACAAAGCATTGACAGTCTGATTTTTCCGCCTTAATTGTGAATTGTCAATAACGTCGTCATGAAGCAACGAAGCAGTATGCAACAACTCAATGATAACTGCGCTTCTGTATGTTTGGTCAGTGACTTTTCCGAAAATTTTTGCTATTAAGAATATAAGCAAAGGCCGTACTCTTTTACCTTTAAGCGAACATGTGTAAGCGAGCATGGTATTGAGCAGTCCGTTATCGCAGACAAAACGGTTTTTGAACATGTTCTCAAATTCCGCCATCTCTCTTTGAACTATGGAAGTTATTTCAGATAATTTTGTATTCATTTGCTGTCGGTATTAGTTTGCAAAGTTACGCATTTTTTGTCAAATTCAAAGCATTTTAACCTAAAAACATGCAAAAGACACGTTATTTCGGCAGTACCGCCGCCGCATGTTTTGGGAATGACGCAACAAATAGTTATAAACAACAAGCAAAATACCACTTTTTTGCGCCGTTTTTTAGGTCTAAAAAGCCCTTTTGTAATGTGTTGATACAGAATAAATAAAAAATAACGCCGTTTTAAGAAATTAAAACGCCTTAATATTTTACTAATCTGCGTGATTAATTTTTTAAAACGCCGTCTTAATTTTTTTACTCTTTGCCAATCACACCTGTCAACGTGCAAACTGTTTTTGAATTGACAAGAAAAACAACAAAATAAACGGTCCGTTAATTCACTGTAGCGGACCGTTATTGTCAAACTTCACAATATTGGTTCTTAATAAATATCCAATTCCGTTATGCCGTATTCTACGTGAATTTCATCGGAGTATCTTTCATAACGTACATACGTCGTTTTCCCCGTATGTTTAAATGCTATTGTAATATCTTTACCATTAGCACATTCTTTAAGAAAATATTCTACTGCATCATTTCTGTTGGTGAATGTCTTTGTATTAGGTTTGTCTTCGTCATCATAACCTTCCATACAGATTATTTTGCTTGCTGATTTGCCTGCAAAACTTTCTTCTTCGGACAATTTTAGTTTTATGATAGCCTCTGCGTCATCGTATTTTCTTATATCTTCTATTTCAAACTCCAATTCTCCGTTATCCAAAGTTTGTCTGTTATCGGAAGAAAAATTTAGGCAATACCGTAAATCTTTATAGTATTTAGTTGCATAATAGCTTCCGCTTTGACCGACATTATACCCTTCCTTTTCCAATGCGGAAATAAGATCCCGCAAAGACATCTTTCTTTTGGAATCTATGTCTTTGAAAGTATAAGCACCGGTTATGTCTATACTTAAATCTGTTTGTGAAGTTTGATTTGTGGTCTTTTCATCATCACTGTCATCATCGCCGCAAGAAACAATAAATGTAATTCCGCCTATAACAGCAGCAGTGAGAAGTAATAACTTTTTGAATGATTTTTTCATTCTTCAAACGTTTCTTCCTGTGATTTCAAAGGAAAGGTTGCCTTACAACCTATATTAGTTATACGATAAAAGCGTGAAACCACATACTTACTTTATATACCTTTATAATGAGGTCCTGAGATTACCTTTGTGAGAAGATATAACACTGCAGTTCACGCCTACAGATAGGCACAAAACAGTTTATGCTATAACTTGCTCACGAAATTTCTCAGGTTTCATTATACAAGTATCATTTAAGCATAACGCTTCCGCTTATCGTCCGATAAGCAATTGCAAAAGTACGAAATGTTTTTGAATTGACAAGAAAAACAATAAAAAAAACGGCAAAGAAAACTGTTTCCTCTGCCGTCTATTTGTTAATTATTCGTATCCAAGAATTCTTCAAACTGTTTGTAACATTTTTCGGATAAGTCCCAAGTGTCGCCTTTTGCTATAGAATATTTCGGATGTCCGTTATATACAATGCGGTAACGGTACTTCTTTCCGTCTTTTACCTTACATACAAAAACGCTGCGATCGTAAGAAATATAATATTCCGCATCGTCGCCAATCTGTTTAACTACATCACGTTTATCAAACGTCATATTATAACTGCCTGATGTTGTTTGATAAGGAAATATTATCTCCTCTCCTTTGTTATAACACTGCTTTATCTGTGCTTTCTTCGTAGTACCTATCGCTATTGATAAAAGTTTTTCTTCCGACTTCTGCTGACGGTTTGCTTCGTTTTGTTTTTTCGCCGCTGTACTTGCAGCAATTGATAGAAGTTGTTGCTCTTCCTCCTGCTGTTGTTGTACTTTTTTCTGCATTGCTTCTTCAAACTTTCTGTTCAATTCTTGCTGACGTTGTTCTTCTTGACGCAGTTTCTCGGCTTTTGCCAAAAAGTCTGCCCTTTTGATGCTGTCCGATTGTAGTTTTGCATTATTGTACGAAATCAAAGACAAATCTTCTGATTGTATGCTGTCAATAAGATGTTGCCACAAATCGGGATTGTCAATATAAGTAAACTTCCTTTCCGTCCAAGTTTCAATACGTTTTTCCTTTGCATTGTTGTTATCAGAATAGTATTTACGGACAGTCCAATTCTTGTTATTGTCGTATGTATAGACCCAACTGTCCGTATGTCCGCCGTTCTTATAGCGGGATGTGAAAGTGGTTTGTTTAGTTATTACATCGCCTTGCGGATTATAGATATACTTGTAGCTTCCTTTCGTATCATATATATCCGTCTGCATATTCTCACTCACAAGTCTGTAATTGTTGTCGTAAATATAGGTGACCGTACCGAGACGATCCTTTGTAACTTTCTTTTTACCGTTATTGGTATAGGTAGATGTTTCGTCTACCTCGCCGTACTTCTTTTCCGTGTATGAATTAGCGGAGTATTCATACTTAACCTTTGAAGCAAGGTTCATTTCACCGGTATAATCTCTCTTATAAGTTGAAATATCTACAATCTTACCGCTTGCATTGTAAGAATACTTCTCTATCATCACCGTATCATAATGCCAATACTCAACAGTACGGACACCGTTTTCCATCCATCGTCCCTTGGCTTCAAGTTGCAAAATTTCAGAGACCCTGCCCATCTCGTTGTTATATACAAACACGGTATCCAAATGCCTGTATTTGGAACCATGATAGCGAATTTCTTTGATAAGGTTGCCGGACATATCAAAATATGCAATACTTCGGGTGATAAGTCCTCCCTTTTCTTCTTCGCCGAACGGACTGGCGGCATTGTATTCATTTCTTTCCACTGCGAATACTTGTCCTTTGTGGCTTTCTTCGTTGAACTTTGTCTTGTGTTGCCCATAAACGCCGATGGCTACAAACATTAAGGCAACGGATAATGCTAATTTCTTCATTGTGTCTAAATTTAAAGAGTTTATTATTAATTAAGCGGCATAAAAAAGAGTGGTCTTTTCTTTTTTAGTTTGCTCTTTAGGCTTAGACACATACCTTTGCTTACAAACAGAAAAGCCCACGGTAATTACGTGAGCGTTGAACTTTTTCTGTCCCTGTAAGCTTTTAAAGTGTCTAATTTTAAAGAGCAAGAACTAAATTTAACGCATCCATTCTTTTAATATGTCAATATCTTTCTTACATAAATTATCTTCTTATTTTGTGCAAAAATACAAAAGTTTTTTGAATTATAATTACATTGTAAAAATAAAACGGCGTTTCGGTGAATTATTACGGCGTTTTAATTTATTAATCAGCCTGATTATTTTTCTAAAACGCCGTCTTATTTATGTGTCTCTTTTACTGTCTGTTACTAAACGACTTTTTGCCTTCCAATTGTGCGGCGGCATCTATTTGAAATACGCCGTTTGTTGCTATTTCGTCGCCTTCATTCAATCCGCTAAGCACAATATACGCACCGTTTATCGCAGGACCTAATTCTATTTCCCGCATTGCAAATGTCGGTTGCTCTTGTTCTGCGTCTTTTACATAGACTACGCTTTTCTTTCCGCTCCAAAGCACCGCACTTTTTGGCACTATCATTTTTCCTTTGTATTCTTTTAAATCCGCCGTGATGTTTGCCGTTGCGTACATATTGGGTTTAAAAATGTTTCCGCCGTTAGATAACTCCACCCTGACGTCTGCCGTGCGTGTTTTGGCATTGACAAAAGCGTCTATGTAGGCTATACGTCCTTTGAACTCCTTACCTTGCAATGCTTCGCAGGTGAATGTTACCGTCTGGCCGACTTTTAAAAACGGCAGGTCTTTTTCGTACGCTTTTAAAATAAGCCATAAATTTGACAAATCCGCTACTTTAAACAACGCCTTGCCTTGTGAGATGTAATCGCCTTGATTAACGTTTTTCTCCACAACCACTCCGCTTGTGTTGGCTTTAAGTTCCACAAAAGGCGTGGCTTTTTTCGTTGCAATGATGTTATCTATCTGCGATGGCGTAAGATTCCAAAGCAATAACTTCTCTTTTGCCGAAGATACCATCACTTCTTTTTGTGCGTTATCGGGATAATCCAATGCCGAAACCAATTCCTGCGTTGCGGTATAGACTTCTGGCGAATAAACGGTGGCGAGTGTCTGTCCTTTAACCACTCTGTCGCCGACAGCGGTAACGTTTAACTTCTCTATTCTGCCGTTTACGTATGCAGTCTGAACTTGTGAAGAACGTTGATTGACGTCTATGTTTCCGTAGAGCGTTAAAACTTTTTCGCCGTCTTCTTCCCAAACCACCATCGTTTCAATATTGGCAAGTGCGGAGGCTTCATCGCTTAACATCACCGCGTTTTCATCTACTGCGTTGTGGTCTGTCTTTCCTACCTCCGTTAAATCCATTCCGCACAACGGACATTTGCCTTCCTTATCCTGACGTATCTGCGGGTGCATACTGCAAGTATATTCTTTTACGCCTTTTTGCTCCGCAGTGTCTTTTGTTTTGGACGGTGCGAAGACTAAATACCCTACAAAGAAACCTGCTAATAATAAAATAATGACTTTTATGCTACGTGGAACCTTTATGTTTTTAATTCCTTTACCCGAAATCAAATTAAATTTCTTCATAATCCGATACCATTGTTTGAAGTTTTGCAATAATCTTGTTAATATTTACAACTGCCAAGGATTTTTTCAATTTATAATCCAACAGTTTCTCTTCAATATTCAGTAAATCTGTTACCGAAGCTTGATTGTTGGCATACGACACGTTAAGTATTTTTATATTTTCCTCAATTAACTGCATCTGCCTGTCGTATAACGCAATTTTCTTCTTTTCATTAAGATAATTCTGCTCTAAATTCAAAAATTCCGCCTTAATATTGTCTTTTGTCTGTTCGTAATTTGACGCTATGCTTTCGCTTTTCAATTTCGCCGCCGCAATATTGGAATTGTACTTCTTACGGTTGAGCGGCAACGACACTTTAAACATTGCCATAAACATATTTTTGCCGTTCATATCTTCCATTTTCGGCATTGCGGTTTCCTTATTAATCATATACTCCACACCAACGCCGACCATAGGCAATCCCATACGTTTTTGCATCTCAACAGCGTGCATCGAGGCTTTGGAATCCGCCCTTAACATCGCAAGCATAGGTGAAAACGTTTCTATGTTCTCAAATGTGAATGCATCTATATCATAAATTTCTTCAACTACCGAATCCGCAACCGTTACAGATAAATTCTCGTCCCTATGCAATAATACATTAAAGGCTTTTTTCTTTACAGTTAAGTTATCTTTCAAAGTTTCCAATGTGAGATTCAATTCCTCCGCCTTTAGTTGCAGATTTATCAACTCGGGTAACTGTGATTTTTGTTTGCTGTTAGGATTTGCAGACGCATATTTTTGATACGCACTCTCGGTTGTCTGTTTCAAAAGCGCCGATTTCTGCTCTGTAACCTTTATTTGTTCGTTCAAAAGCACCATTTCGTAATACGCAACCTTTACTTTATACACCAAATCCGCCGTTATTTTCTTTTTTGCCTGCGTAAGTCCGTCGGTCATACACTGCATTTCTTTTCTTTGATTGCTTAACGTGCCCGGGAACGGGAACATCTGCATCAAGGAAAGCGTTACCACCTGTTCGCCATTTACGTTCATCATCGGCTCGGGCAGAATATTCACTCCGAACTCCGCATCCTGTAACGCCGACTTTCCGTTTATATTTTCTTTCGCCGACGCAATCTCACTTTCCTTAGCTCTTATCTCTGGCGAATTTTCAATTGCGATTGTTATATACTCATTTAAAAAGTCTTTTTGTGCAAAAGAGTTTCCTCCGTACAATATTACAATATATATAAGTATTAAAAGATATTTTCTCATTACCCAATTATTTTATTTTGTCTTTTTCTTACTGAATTTCTCCACGTGTATTGCAAGACGGGAACGACAAACATCGTCATAACTTGCAAAAGCATACCACCGAAACACGGAATTGACATCGGTATCATTATATCCGCACCCTTACCCGTTGAAGTCAGCACGGGAAGTAATGCAATTAAGGTCGTGGCAGTTGTCATAGCGGCAGGACGCACACGTTTCTTGCCCGCTTTAACGACAGCTTCCAATATCTCTTGTCTGGTTTGGGGCTTGTCTTTTAAAAATACCTGATGAATATACGTACCCATAAGCACGCCGTCATCGGTTGCAACGCCGAATAACGCAATAAAGCCTACCCATACCGCAACGGAGAGATTAACGGTGTGCATATTGAAGATTTCACTACGCAAATTGACGCCGAATATTGAAAAGTTGAGAAACCAATCCTGCCCGTAAAGCCAAAGAAGTATAAATCCGCCTGCAAAAGCCACAAAAACGCCAGAAAAATGTATCAACGAGGCTGTAACGCTTTTGAATTGGAAGTAAAGAATCATAAGGATAATTAGAAGAGCGATAGGAATGACAAGCATTAATTGTTTTGCGGCACGGTGTTGTTGTTCATAGTTGCCTGCAAACTTGTAGGAGACACCGTCAGGTATTTTTATCTTACCCTGTTTCACAAGATTGTCAAGATGTTTCTTTGCGGAATTGACAACATTCACTTCGGCAATGTCGCTTTGCTTGTCAAAGATAACGTAACCCACAAGAAAAGTGTTTTCGCTTTGAATCATTTGGGAACCTTTCGTGTAGTGGATGTCGGCGACTTGCGACAAAGGTACCTGTGTCATTGATGAGGTCGGAACAAGTATGTTTTCTATTGCCTCGGGATTTTCTCTTAACTCTTTTGGATAACGAACGCGTACGTTGTAACGCTCTCTGCCCTCAACGACTGTTGTCATAGGCATGTTGCCTATTGCACCCTCAATTATGTCCTGCAAAGTTGTGATGCTAACGCCGTATCTCGCCATCTTCTCTCGGTTACAAGTGATTTCAAGATAAGAAGAGGAAAGACTGCGGTCATAAAACACGCTTGCAGGATTTATTTCCTTGACGTTTTTGAGTTCTTTCTCAAAGACAAGTCCTGCTTTTTCTATGTCTTCAAGTGTAGGTGCGTATATCTTAAGTCCCATCGGGGCTCGCATTCCCGTTGAAAGCATCACCATTCGCGTTGCAATAGGCTGAAGTTTCGGAGCGGTGGTTACGCCCGGGATAGTTGCCGCTTTGGATATTTCGTTCCAAATGTCGTCTGTTGATTTTACGGTGCTACGCCATTGACGTAAGTAACTGCCGTAAGAACTCTTTATCAGGGAATCTACAGGTAATATCCTGAATTCTTTCTTCGGGTCATACACTCCGCCGTTTTTGAGGATGAATCTTCCTTTGGAATCGGTTTTAAACCTTGCTCGCTTACCGTTTTCGTCAAGTAAGTACTCAGGACGGTAATTTATGGTCGTTTCATACATTTGTACGGGTGCAGGGTCTAATGCTGAATTGACGCGTCCCCATTTGCCCACCACGGTTTCAACTTCGGGAATGTTCTTTATACGTCTGTCCATTATGCCGATATATTCCAAGTTCTGCTCAACGCCGCTGTGAGGCATAGAAGTAGGCATTAGCATAAAACTTCCTTCATCTAAGGTAGGCATAAACTCATTACCTGTGTTCTTCCAAATAAATACGCCCGCAACTAAACAAAGCAAAGGTATCAAAAGAAATTTTACCCTGTTGTTTAAGCACCAACGCAGGATTTTTTCGTAATAAATAACCAATAGCCACAATACCGCTAAGATAAAAGCAATAATCAACGCCACAAACAATATATTTAACAATATACCTTTGTCAGCCCCTAACGGCATCCATGCAAAAGACAACACATAAACTGCAAACAACAACACAAATGCAAAAACAAACTTTTTATTTATTTTTTTTGTTAGTTTGGTATGCCAATAAGTCTTATGAGAGTTACAAGTCCAATGTTTTTTGACAGAAAATATCCAATAGATAAGCGTAGGCAAGATAACAATTCCTAATAAAAAGGCGGAAAGAAGTGCAAACGTTTTTGTGAATGCTAAAGGCCGGAACATTTTTCCCTCTTGTGCCTGCATTACAAAGACAGGGAGGAAAGATATTATCGTTGTTGCCATTCCCGTAGTAACGGCAGGAGCAACCTCATCAACACTTGAGTTTATCGTTTTAAGAAGTGATTGTTTGTAATTGTCAGTCCCCTGCTTCAAATTACGCAAAACGTTTTCCGTAAAGACAACTCCCACATCCACCATAACACCTATTGCTATCGCAATGCCGCTTAAAGCGACTATATTTGCTTGCAGTCCCGTCAGTTTCATAATTATAAACGTCAATAACACGGCTAACGGCACCATAGCGGAAATTACCAAGGACGCCCTGAGATTTAAAACCAATACAAGTACAACTATTATACATATTATTATTTCGTGCAGAAGCGAAGACTCCAATGTGCCGATAGTTTCCTTTATTAACTGTGTGCGGTCGTAAAAAGGAACTACAGTTACCTTACTTACCGTGCCGTTTTTGAGAGTTTTCTGCGGCATTCCTGCGTATGACTCCTCTATCTTGGCTTTTACGTTGTTTATTACTTCCATCGGGTTGCTGCCGTAACGTGCAACAACAACACCTCCCGTTGCTTCAACGCCCTCTTTGTCCAATCCTCCGCGTTTTTCTGTCGGTCCGATATTTACTTTGGCAACATCTTTAATGCATATAGGCACACCATCACGCGAAGTTATCACTGCGTTTTCCAAATCTTCCGTACTCTTGATGTAACCAAGTCCACGGATAAGGTATTCCACGCGGTTTATCTCCGTAGTCCCTGCACTCACGTCAAGATTACTGTTTTTCACTGCACCCATCACTTGCATTAAATCAATATTGTACGCAAGCAGTTTCTGCGGATCAACATCTACTTGATACTCTTTGACCTGTCCGCCAATGGAAGCCACTTCCGAAACGCCCTCTGCCGAAGATAACGAATATTTTACGTAATAATCCTGTATTGTTCTTAACTCTTCCTGCGACCAACCGCCCGTTGGCTTATTTGTTTTAGGGTCTCTGCCCTCCAAAGTGTACCAAAATATCTGCCCTAATCCAGTAGCATCGGGACCGAGCGTAGGTTTGACGCCGTCGGGAAGCAATCCGTCAGGCAGAGAATTAAGTTTCTCCAAAATACGCGAGCGTGAGAAATAAAACTCTACGTCATCGGAAAAGATAATATATATAAAGGACATACCGAGCATAGAAGTGGAGCGTATGGTTTTAACTCCGGGAATACCCAACAGTTGAGTCGTCAAAGGATATGTTACTTGCTCTTGAATGTCTTTTGGACTTCTGCCCATCCATTCGCACGTCACTATCTGCTGATTGTCCCCTACGTCAGGTATTGCATCAACGGATACAGGGTTTCGCGGAAAGAAGTATGTATTCCAATTAAACGGCGCAGTGTATATGCCTCCTGCAATGATTATTATCAAAAGTATAGCCGTAATTACGCGGTTTTGTAAAAAATATCTTATTATCCTTTTCACAGACGTTTTGTTTTAGATAATGTCAATTATAAATATAGTATATTGTTTCGGGTGCAAAATTACGTTAATATCTTCATTATTATCTTATAAGATTTTGTAAAAAATTTATGAAATATATTTGCAATTAGAAAAATCTTTGTACTTTTGCAGTTGCAATTGTGCTTATGACCTAAAACTATTGTTTCACATTCAAAAAAGCCTCAGAAACTCTTTTGAATTCACACAGGAAATAATACTTTCGGTTGTAGAGTGGTCAGATAGAATCTGATGCTTAAGATATAGTTATGTTTCACCTTTGTGGTGTAAATGTTAATTCTATTTAAGCGAGGGTTTGATGTTCTGAGGCTTTACCCGAATGTGAGTAGGAGTAAAATATTTACACTTTTATTATTCCTTTCATTAAAGAGACCGTAGTTTCCGTTTCAATACAGCACAAATAAGTTTTTATTAATTAACCTAACAACGGGAGCTGCAGCGTTTAATCTGCACGGTAAAAAAGATGAAATATAAAAATGAACTGTTAAGACTGACAGTCTTAATTGTAATGCTGATGGGAATCAGTAACAACCTCCTCGCCCAAACAAAATTTGCAGTGAACGATATTTATTACGAAACACAGAATGAAAACACTGTTTATGTGGCACCAAAACCAGGCTTTTTTCAGTTTTATACATTAGAAGATGTTGTAATACCAGAAACAGTAACTGACCCTAACACAGGAATAACCTACACAGTTACCGGTATAAAGACACAGGCATTTCTTAATGATCAAAATTTGAAATCTATCGAACTTCCTAACACTATTACAGTCATTGATAGTATGGCATTTAGTAATAATAAGAAATTAGAAAATATAACAATACCGGTTAGTGTTACCAAGATTTCTAAAATAGCTTTTGGAAATTGCACTCAATTAACAACAGTAACGTTTGAAGGTTTACCTACTCTGGCAAATGATGCCTTTTCTAATTGTACGGCAATAACTGACATTTATGTTCCTTGTCCGTATAAAGACGTTTTCGTAGAAATGTTTACTGGAATGGCTGGCTCTGATGAGACGTCAAAGCATCGATATGATGATAAGTTCCGTACAGAGAACGTTGATCTTGCTTCAACTATAACAGACAATGAATATATAGCAGATTGTGACTGCTACAATATTCCTGAAACTATCACAATCATGGACAATGCTTCTTTGTCGTTTAAGGACTACACTGCAGCAAAGACTGCATTAAGCGGAAAAACCATTGTTTTGGAAAAGAATCTCCCGATAGGCAAGTGGTCGTTGATAGGAAATCTTACCTCTACCTCAACTTACGAATTTTTGGATGCAAACTACGGAGATGTCAATACAACAAGCCATCACGCTTTTGCTGCAAACGCATACGACTACACTATCAACGCTTGGTATGAGAAGTATCAACGGCATGACGATGCTACACCCGCCAATTACGGCGCATTCTTCGCATATCCTTTTGTTAACGAATTGGGAATCGGCACGGAGTTGACAGATGATAATTACGCCATACTGACCCAAACCATTCCTACCGCAAATATAGATCAAACTGTAACTTTTACAGCCAGCAATACGGCAGATGAGAGTGCCAAGGAGGAATTCGGGGGACGTTGGTTCGCACTTTCCAATCCTTATATCGGACGTTTGAATGCCAAGGAGTTTTATAACCGCAACTCTTCCGAAATACAAGGCAGTTATATCTATGTTTATGACAATGCAGCAGGAGATTGGAAGAATGTGAATATATCCGAAGATATAGCTTTGATGCCTGCAACGGGATTTATGGTTGCAAGTGCCGGCGATGCACAGAATTTAAGCGTTAAATTCACAACTTCGCAGATTATGACAACCGAAACACCGACTGCGACATATAAATCAGATAAGCAACAGCCTATTGCTTTCACCGTAACGGCCAACGGCGTGGAGAAGCAAATGTTTGCAAAGATAAGCGAGACTTCGCAGGACGGATTTGACGGGGAAGATTCATACGTTATGGTGTCGGAAAACAACGATGCAATAACTCCTTACTTTGTAGTGGATAACCGCAGTATTATAGACAATCATTTCAGAAATCTTCCGTATACTTGCGATGTTAACTTCAATTCTTATCACGGCGCAACGGCAGAATTGTCCGTTAAAAACATTCCTGACGGTGTTGAAGTGTCAATTATCGACAGCCAAAACGACAATCAGCAGACTATATTGACGGAAGAAAACAACTTTGTGTTTTATGCCGACGAAGGCACGAATAAAGGACGCTACAAAGTGATGTTTGCAAAGAAAAACGCAGGCATTGAAGACATGGCAACAGCAAATAACGGCGTTGAAATCACAAACCGCAACAATGAGATAACGATTCACGGCAGTGACTTGCGTAATGCGGAGATTATTAACGCATTAGGACAGACCGTTTACAGCCAAAAATTGAGCGGAAGTGATGCAACGGTTAAGTTCAACGGCACAAGCGGAGCGTATATCGTGAAGATACAGACGGCAAAAGGCACAAAATCAGGAAAGATAATTGTAAAATAATCGGAGGACACAGAAATGAAGAAAACAAACATAATAAAAACAGGATTGATAGCATTATTGACGATGGCGGCAGTACAGCAGGCTAATGCGACGCCGCAAGGCCCGAAACATTCGCCTTATTACGAGACGGACAACACGTATGCCAACGACCCGATAGGCACGGCTACGTTGTTGATGTTGAGTCTCGGCGGCGCAACATTAGGTTATAAACTTTATAAGAACAATAAGGAAGAAAACGACAAGTAAATAACCGAAGCAAAACAGCATTATTGCTTTATTCGGAGCGGAATTTTTTAAGATATACCCGCTCCGAATTTTCTTTTTTGCCCATTCCGTATCTTTTAACAACAACTCCCGCCAACGACCCCGCCTTTCAAACGGCCATTACCGTATAAAAATCCCACAAAGAGCCATAAAAATCCTGCCCAAAGGTAATAAAAATCCGCCTCAAGGCATCTGGTTGCCGCCCCGTCGCATAATAATTTGAAAAAAACACTTTTTTTACCCTAAAAAAACCCTTTTTTTGAGTCAAAAAAACAGTTTTTTTTGAAAATAATACCGCACGGGGCGGCAACAACTCACCTTAAAGCGCCGCCAAACAGCATCAGGGCAGTAAAAAGAACCTAAATAAGTGCCACAAAACATAAACACATTATCCATAGATGCAGGGTCGAAACCGTGGGGTGCAGTATTGCGTCAGCGAAATGTAGGGTCGCAATAGTAAGATGTGGTGTCGCAACAGCGAAATATAGAGATTTGATGGTGAGCTGCAGGGTTACAACAGCGAGGTGTAAGGTGGTAGCAACGAAATATAGTATTACGACCGCAAAATATAGTGTGGTTGAAACTAAATATAATGATATAACAGCGAAATATAGAGATTTGATGGTGAGATATAGGGTTGCAACAGTAAAATATAGAGATAAAACCGCAAAATGTAGTGTGGTTGTATCCTAATGTAGTGTTACGACAACGAAATGTAGAGATTCGGCAGTGAGATGCAGGGTTACATTAGTGAAATGTAGAGATTTGACAGCAAGATGTGGTGTTATAATAAAAAGATGTAGGGTAGTTGGGGGTTTAAGGTAAAAAATTAAAATTTTATCTGTTTTATGATTTCCCAAAGGCAGATTCCGCACGATACGCTGACGTTAAACGAGTGTTTGGTGCCGAATTGCGGAATTTCAATAACGTTGTCGCACAAATCTATCACCTCTTGTTGAACTCCTTCAACCTCATTGCCCGCTACAAGAGCCAACGGCGTTTGTTTTAGTGCGAACTCCTGAAGTTTTACGGAGTTTTCGGTTTGCTCAAGTGCGTATACGGTATAGCCTTGTGCCTTGAGGGATCGGATACAATCGGCGGTTGAAGGACTGTATTGCCAATCCACGCTTTCGGTTGCCCCTAATGCGGTCTTGTTTATCTCACGGTGGGGCGGTACGGCGGTTATTCCGCATAAAAACATCTTCTCCAATCTAAATGCATCGGCTGTTCGGAACATGGAACCGATGTTTGACATACTTCTTATGTTGTCCAATACCAATACTACGGGAGTTTTACCGGATTTTTTGAAGTCTTCAACCGATATTCTGCCCATTTCTTCCGCCGAAAGTTTCTTTCTTTCCATACAAATGCAGTTTAAATGACGTTTTTTGTTATTTCTTTTCCGCACAAACGGGTATTCTTACGCCCAATTGTATATATGTTTTGTCATCATAAGGATACAAAGGCAGAAAGTATTGAACCAATTTGATTATTTCAAGGTTATAAGGTTTTATTGCCCAGTTTTCCGCCGTTCTTACAGCCGTTATGTCCTCGGGGATGATATCCGAATAGGTTCTGACGGTTTTTTCCGAATCCGTTTCGTCGTTATAAACCGTTACGTCCTTGGTCAAAACAAATAAATCGTCGATTTCTTTGGGCGAAGTGAACTCTTTGCCGTCTGAACGCAGGACTTTGATGCGTTTATTCTGCACTTTGTCAAACAAAGATGAGGTAAAAGGCATTTTAACAGGGTATTTAAGCTCCAAAACACTTATCACGGTATCGGGAATGGAGATAACGCTGCGGTCAATCTTCGTTTTGGGAGTGTCTTTTGCCGTATCCTTTGGAAAAATTGTAAACAGCGGAAACTGAACTGTATCTTCCTGTCCGTCGGCAAATGATTTGTAATGGACAATATACGGTTGATAAGAAATAACCTGCTTTTTAATTGAAAGATCCTTGAAGTTATAAGTCACGGCTTCCTCAAAATCGTAAGCGGATATGTAAGGAATGATATAATTAAGCACATCCTTTTTGTCAAGATATGTTCCCAGGTCTTTTTCAAAGGCAATAATTTGCGCAATCACCGTATCGAGGTTCAATTCACGCTTACGGTTGTCGTAAATCTTTACCTTATTTTGCTTAACTCCGTCAATAATGGTTTTAGCAAGCTCTTCGCGGAAATAACCTGTTATATGTTCGTATTTATTCGGGTTAAGGGTGTGGTTAATCTCCCATTCGGGATTGAAAACACCTACTTTATGGGTTTCGTACTCTATGCTGTAATCACCGTGTTGTGCTTTTAGTTCTCCCAAGACGGTAAACAATAATATAAATAAAAGAATCCTTTTCATAAATCCTATTTCTTTCTTATGTAAAACAAAGGATAATAACCTAAAAACGCTCCCTGTGCGGAATTTATCTTAATTACGGGTGCGTAATAATTGACATGTTTGAAAAAAGCTGCGTTTTTCTTGTCGTAATAGATTTCTTCGCCGAAGCGTAAGTGGTCTATATCTTCGCTGTTGTAGGAGACAGTTATCACAGTGTCCTTTTCAATGGTGTTATCATACGACAAATCGGTGTAAACCGTCGTTGTAACCGAATGTTTCTTGCGTTTTTCGAACTCACTCTTGGAAAAAGGTTCCACGGCATCGGGGTTATCATAACACAGTATGCTTCCCTCTTCCGCTTTTGAGGTCAGCATATCAAAAAACACGATGGAATATTCGGCTTCAAGGTTACTGTCCCACCAGCGGTACGGTTGAGTATTGTAAATAGGCAGTGTGTACTGAATATTGCGGCATATAAGCAAAGAATCCTGCGGAGTTGAGTTTGGATTTTGCCTTATCCACCCCAGATCATACGAGAAATATTCCTTGGCTTTCATGTCTTCATCTTCCAAGACAGCTGAATCGCGTTGTATTACGGGACAATAAGCCGTTATTTTCTTGTCAATAAGCATCGTTTGCGGATTATAAGTCCATTCTTCCATGAACTTAATGCTGCGGATTTCGTTTTCCAGAACTTTTTCAACCTCTTTCTTCGAATATTTCTTCAAATCCAAAGCATTAAGTCTCTTTGTCAAATCATTGAAAACCGTATCCCAAACAAGGCTGTCGCCTTCAAAGGAAGTCAGATACAGTTTCTTTGACTTTAACTTGTCAATCAATCCGTCCATTGCTTCCCAAAAAAATCTTTTATTGACAATATAATTGTATGCAACCGAGTCTTTGTCTGTCAAAGAGGCTACAGAATTTTCCGTAAAGGCTTCCTTATAAACTATTTTCTTCGTTAAAAGCCGTTGTTGTGCATAAGAAGACATGCAAACCGACAATAACAATATCAAAATTGCTTTTTTCATAAAAAGGTTTATTAAATAATCGGCAAAAGTAATACATTCGCACCGATTTTGGGCAGGATTGAGATAAAAATATCGCAAATAAAAGCTTAAAAACCGTTAAAAGATGCGGCAAAGCAGTACAAAAAGTCAATAATTTGCCTTATTTTTGCAAAAAATTTATAAGAAAATGATTACAGTAGATAACAAAACTTTCGAAAAGTACATTACCCATGAGCAAATACAGGGTATAATAACTTCCCTTGCCCAAAAGATAAACAAAGATTATCAAAACAAGGACGGCATATTGTTTATCGTTGTTTTAAACGGGGCGTTTATGTTTGCCGCAGACTTGTTCAAACAGATTAAAGGGATGCATAAGATAAGTTTTGTGAAGTTTTCTTCTTATGACAGCGTTTATTCGAGCGGTAAAGTGAAGACTCTTATAGGTTTGAACGAAGATATAAAAGATAAAGACGTCATAATAGTAGAGGATATCGTGGATTCGGGTGTGACAATGGGCAGTCTGTCGGAGCAGTTACAGCAGATGAATCCTAAAAGCCTTGAAATATGTACCCTGATGTTCAAGCCGGGGAATTTTAAAGGCGATTACAAAGTCAAATATATAGGAAAGGAAATATCCAATGAGTTTATCATCGGCTACGGCTTTGATGTTGACGGATTGGGAAGGAATCTGCCCGATATTTATCAGCTTAAAAGTTAGCGGAGATTACATCTTATTTTCAGCAAGATACAAGACGTAAAAAAAAAGACGGCGTTTTAAGAAATTAAAACGCCGTTTCAGTAAAATAATCACGCAGATTAATTTATTTTTACGGCGTTATTTTCAGATTAAATTTTGTATTAAGCAAATTTATTGTAATTTTGCACCGTGATAATAACATTTAAAAAACATAATTATGAGAAATATAATTTTATTCGGAGCTCCGGGTGCAGGCAAAGGCACTCAAAGTGCAATAATAAGGGAAAAATTCGATTTCGCATATATATCTACGGGCGAAATATTGCGCAGTGAGATAAAAAACGGCACACAATTAGGCAAACAAGCCGAAGAAATAATCAATAGAGGCGAACTTGTAAGTGACAGCATCATTGTCGGAATGATTCAATCGTTTATTGAGAAGAATAACGGCAAGGATTTGTTGTTGGACGGATTCCCACGTACGGTTAAACAAGCCGAAGCATTGGACGGAATATTGAAAGAATTGAACAGAGGCGAAGCCAAAGTTGTGGAATTGGCAGTGGATAAAGACGTTTTGATGCAAAGACTTCTTAAACGTGCCGAAATAGAGGGCAGAAAAGACGATAACGAGCAGACAATACGCGAAAGATTTAATCAATATGATAAAAAAACCGCAGCAGTTGCCGATTATTACAAACAAAAAGGCGGTTACATATCAATAGACGGACAAAACGGTACACCGGAGCAGATAAGCGTTAAACTTATTGAGGTTTTGGAAAAACTGTAATGCCGCCGCAGCGCGATTAATGCACAGGAATCCGCAGTGAAACAATTGCGGATTCTTTTTATTAAGCATGTGACTGAAAAAATTTAGTAAACGGTTATAATGTGATTATGAAATATTTTTGTAATTTTGCAATTGAATCTTAAAACATCAGTAATAATGGAAGAAAATCTTAATATCAATCAACCGCAACAGCAGGAAAATACCGTAATTGAGCAAACGGAAGTAGTAAACAATCAGTCTGCACAGGTAAGCGGCACGGATAAGGAAATAAAAAGTGTTAAAAGATATGTAATCATTGCGATAATCATAGGTATTGTGGCACTTGCAGTGGGTATTGCAGCTCTTTGTAAAAAGGGAACGAATGTTACCGAGACCAAAGTTAAGGCTGAAAAGGTTGTTCAATCGGGAAATCTGAAAATAGCGTATATCAATACCGATACGATAATGGCTAAATACACCATGGCGGTGGAAATGCAGAAGAATCTGCAAAGCAAACAGGCGGGAATAGAGTCTTCTTTGAAAAATCAGTATACACAATTGCAGAAAGAGGAACAAGATTACCTTAAAAACGGACAAAACCTTACCCTTACGCAACAACAAGCAAAAGAAAAAGAGTTTCAGCAAAGGGAACAGCAACTTTCACAGGCTATGCAGCAGCAGCCTGCACAGTTTCAGCAGGAAGTTGCCCAGCAAAATGAGAAATTGCTTAACGCAGTACTGGCTTTTGTGAAAGATTACAATGCAAAACATGAAAAATACAACATCATAATGAGCGTATCACGTAATAACGGTCCTACATTATACATAGACGAAGGTATGGATATCACGGATGAGATCGTCAAAGGACTTAACGAAGAATACGAGAACGTAAAAAAGAATAAATAAATATTTTGTTGATAATTTTGATTTCAGGTAAAAAAGAAAATTTTTCTTTTTCACCTGTTTTTTATAAGGTGTGAGTTGTGTTTTTCAGGAGAAGAATTTGTTTTTTTATAATTTAAAGTTATTGATTGTATGCAACAGACGGAAGAATACTTTGCCCATCAAACGGCGGTTATAGATGAAGGTTGCCAAATAGGGAAAGGTACTAAAATATGGCATTTTTCGCATATTATGAAAGGATGCCGTATAGGTGAGAACTGCAATATAGGACAGAATGTGGTGATTTCTCCCGATGTGGTGTTAGGTGATAATTGTAAGGTGCAGAATAATGTCAGTGTGTACACCGGTGTTATTTGTCAAAAGGATGTTTTTCTCGGTCCTTCGTGTGTTTTTACCAATGTTATCAATCCCCGTTCGGCAGTTTCAAGAAAAGACGAGTACAGACCTACGTTATTAAAACAGGGATGCTCAATCGGAGCAAACGCAACTATTGTTTGCGGACATACATTGGGGAAATATTGTCTTATAGGCGCAGGCGCCGTAATCAGGGAGGATATTCAGGATTATGAATGCTGGATAGGAAACCCTGCCCAAAGGCTTGGATGGGTCGGAGAATACGGACACCGTCTTATTTTTAATTCCCAAGGAATTGCAACGGAGAAAGAAAGCGGTTATGTCTATAAATTGCAGGACGGCAAAGTGGAAAGAATACAGTAAAGATACGTTTTAAGACGCTGTAATCAATAAAAAACCATATGTATTCGCAGATAGGGTTTTTAATTCATTGATTGGTTTCATATATTTTGGCATCACAATCTTATTAATTATAATATGAAAAATTTTTTATTTAAATCTGCAGTAGCGGTAAGCGTGTTTTTTGCCGTAATATGCCTATTGTCTTGTTCAAAACAGGATAAACGGATAGTGATGGACGGTTTGGTTCAAGGAACTTATTATCATATTGTTTTCTATGCGCAGGATACTGCGGGCATTAAGCAAGACATCAAAACGATTTTCGCAGATATTGATTCGTCGCTGTCTTTGTGGGTTGAGAAATCAACTCTCAGCAGAGTAAACAACAATGAAGACGTATTGTTAGATGATATCTTTATTGCAAATTTCGATGCTGCAATGAAATTCTCGTCACTTACTGACGGAGCATTTGATATTACAGTCGGCGAATTGGTGCGCAAACACGGTTTTGCCAACAAAAACCGCGAGAAACTAACAGACAGCCAAGTGGATTCGCTTCTGCAATTCGTAGGATATGACAACATTTCAATAAAAGACAGAAAATTAATTAAGAAATACCCGCAGACAAAACTGGACTTTAATGCCATTGCGCAGGGATATACTTCCGATACGATAGCATCGTATTTCCGTGGCCGGGATATTCATTCTTTTATTGTGGATGTCGGGGGCGAAGTAATGTGCGGTAATAAAAAACCCGACGGAAGTAAGTGGGCTGTCGGCATTGAGCAGGTGCCGCCTGCAGATGGTGATTCTGACAAAGCAAATCCTTACGGGGAGCGGAAGACACAGCAGATAATTTATTTGGAAAATCAGTCTGTTGTAACAAGCGGCAATTACCGTAAATTTTATATAGAAAACGGTGTAAAATATTCGCACACTATTGACCCAAAGACAGGCAAACCTGTTACGCATTCGTTGCTTTCGGCATCGGTTATAGCAGAAGATGCCACTACTGCGGATGCTTTGGCAACGGCTTTTATGGTTATGGGATTGGAGAAAGCACAACAATTTCTTGCAAACCATAAAGAATACACCGCTTATCTGATTTACAGCGACCAAGACGGACAAATGCAGACTTGGCAAAGCGATAATTTCGGCAAATACACGGAAAAAGCGAAGTAAACATATATCCGTTTACAGTTAATTCGCATTTTTTATCGGCAAAAGCATACATAAAAGTATTTGCGTCGTGTTTTCTTACGGCAAATTACATGTTCACTAAATAATAACGCCGTCCCGCAAAATTAATCACGCAGATTAATAAATTATTCTGCGTGATTAATAAAATAATCTGCGAAGATAATTTTTTCTTCTCGCAGATTATTTTCGTAAAGCGGCGTCTTATTTCCGCAGCTTGTAATTTGATATTATTCTATTATCAATGGTTGCGTATGTTTTCCCACATTGATGTAGTAAACTCCAGCTTCAAAGTTGCTAACATTGATGTCTTTAACACCTTTAACGCTTTTGATTTCTCTAATCACTTGTCCTTTGTTGTCAATTATCTTAATATCACCGTCGGCATGAATAGTTACTCTGTCTTTTGCGGGGTTAGGATAAATACTTATGATTCTCTCTTGTTGGATCTCCTCAATGCCTGCCGTAACTTGTAGTATTAGCGTAACAATACTATCACATCCGTCATCCGTTTGCAGATTTAGTGTATATTCTCCCGCATCGGATTCGGTAAATCCATAACCAGTATAAGTTTCACCAGCATTTATTTCCGCATAAATATATGTCCTCGTTATTCCGCACGGCGTTATTGTGTCGTGAAGATAAACAGTATCTATTGTATTGACGGTATCATACAGTGTTAAGGTAATAGTATCGGTTGTATTGATAGTATCATACAATGTTAAGGTAATTGTGTCAGTTAAGGTGACGGTGTCGGTTTGTGTTAAGATTATTGTATCAGTTGTATTGACGGTATCGTACAACGTTAAGGTAACAGTGTCGATTAAAGTGACAGTATCTATCTGCGTTAAGGTTATAGTGTCGGTTAATGTTACGGTGTCATATTCAGTAACCGTTACTGTATCGACTGTATTTACTGTGTCGTGAACCGTTTGTGTTACGGTGATTGTATCATGTAACGTTATTGTGTCGTAAAGTGTGGTTTCTATTGTGTCGTGCAGTGTGACGGTGTCGATTATTGGGGTTCTTGCTGCCATAACTATTCTGATAATACTGTCGCAGCCTGCATCGTTCTGAAGTTCTTGTATAAACGTTCCCTCAATTACATTATCCGAGCAAATTTCCATAGTTATAGTAGTGTCAAAGCCCGCAGTCACCGTCAAATCAAGCTTAACAATACTGTCGCAACCGTTGATCGTTGTTAGATAAAGCGTATGTGTTCCTGCTTCGTTAGTATTAAAGCCGTTGTTGTTATATGTCTGTCCTTTGCAAATCGTTGCTGATATTGTTGTGTCATAAGTTGGATGAACTGTCAGCGTTAATGTTATAATACTGTCGCGGTATTTATTGACATTTACCGTATGCGTGTAGATGCCTGCCGCAGACAATGCATTATTATTGAATACATACGCTTCGCCTTGGCAGATTGCTATGGTAATATTCTTATATACCGTGTCAATGCTGTTGTCGTAATCGTAGAAAGTGATTGTTGTTACAACAGAATCGCAACCGTTATTTGTTTGAAGGTTGTTTACAACAGTGTCGTAATAATCCTCGCCCTTCTCGTTCACAATTGTAGTTACATAAATGGCTGTATCGTATACAGGGAAGACGGTTAAGTTAATTGTAACAATGCTATCGCAGCCGTCCGTGCTTTGCAATGTATCCGTAAAGACACCGCTTTGCATCGCCGTGCGGCCATTGAAAATTTCGCCGTAGCATAAAGACATCGTTACAGATGCATCGTAAGTTTTCGTTTGGATATTGGTGAATTCTTTCCACTCATAAGCGTCTTTGTAACTATTCAGACTTCCGCAAGGAACTATCAAAGTAATACTATCTTTTGGTAGAGAACTGAAAGCAGGATGAGTACGAGTATTCGGAGGAGTTATTGCTTTGATTATTACTGTATCTAATCCTGTACAAGCACGGAATGCGGCGCCACCAATATCTGTTACACTGTTTGGAATCTCAATACTTGTCAATCCTGTACAAGCACGGAATGCGGCGCCACCAATATCTGTTACACTGTTTGGAATCTCAATACTTGTCAAGCCTGTACAACCCGAGAATGCGTTGCCTTCAATGGATGTTACACTGTTTGGTATATCAACACTTGTCAAGCCTGTACAACCCGAGAATGCGTAACCACCAATGAATGTTACACCGTTGTCTATCGTCACATTCGTCAATCCTGTACAACCATAGAATGCCCAACTACCAATAGATGTCACACTATTAGGTATCTCAATGCTTGTCAAGCCTGTACATCCCCTGAATGTCTCATAACCAATAGCTGTTACACTGTTAGGTATCTTGATACTTGTCAATCTTGTACAATAATTGAATGCATTATAACCAATAGCAGTCACACTATACGTTTTATTATTATATTTTACTGATGACGGAACTGTAACGGAACCGGAATATTCGTTATTTCCACGTGTTACTTCTACAGTAGAATCAGATGTTTTGTTGTAATAAATTCCACCGGCTTCGAAATCGTAAGCCTTCGCACCCAGTCCTGCAAGTAAGAGGACTGAAATTAAAAGAAATTGTTTTAAATTTTTCATTGTTATAATTTGTTTAAATTAATATTCGTCTTTCAGCCAGCGGTATAAAACAAACGGTACGCATAAACCTTGTTTACACGTACCGTATATGCCAAAAAATCAATAAATTACTATTTACCCCCCCCTAAAGCATTGTTTTGTAGGGAGTTATAATTGTTTTGCGGTAATGTTGCAGCAATATATTGTATCATTTGCATTATTCAGTTTGTTTTACCCGTTAAAAAACTGTTTGTTTTGCAAAAGTATAAAAACTTTCTTACATGCCAAATTTTTTATACAACAATCTGCAAAAATAATACGCCACGAGAAAAAATTAATCAGCGAGATTAATAAATTTTTATCGCAGATCAGTAGATTTTTATCGCTGATTAATTTTTTAATACGGCGTCTTAATTTTTTGTTATGTAATTACCGTGAAATATAAAGCACCAACACCGAAATATCTGCGGGAGACACTCCGCTTATACGCGATGCCTGCCCTATAGTCCGCGGACGTATTTTCGTAAGTTTCTCCCTCGCTTCAAAGGACAGCGATTTCAAAGCATTGTAATCGAAGTCATCTTTGATAATTAGTGTTTCGTACTTATTAATCCTCTCTACCGTTTCCTGCTCTTTAAGGATATAGTTCTCATATTTGATATTTATTTGAGCCAGATTGGTTATCTGCCCCCGCAATGATTTAGGTATCTTATTGATTTGCTCTTCAACAGAGCCGATACAAGAAGACAAATCCTCCAATTGCACCTGCGGACGGAGCAAAAGACTGCTTATTTTAACAGGATTGGCAATCGGCGGGGTAGACAGCGCAGCCAAGGTATTATTTACTTCATCGGGGTCGGCGTTTGTGGATTTGATAAAACTTATAAGCGAATTTCTGTGTTTAAGTTTCCTGTCCAAATTACGCATTCTTTCTTCCGTAGCCAGATGAAGTGCAAAACCTTTCGGCGTAAGTCTTTCGTCGGCATTGTCCTGACGTAATAAAATACGGTATTCCGCTCTTGAGGTAAACATTCGGTAAGGTTCGTCCACGCCTTTGGTAACCAAATCGTCAATCAATACTCCTATATAGGCTTCGCTGCGTTTTAAAACAAACGGATCGAGATTCTTTATGTTTTGATTGGCATTTATTGCAGCTATCAGACCTTGTGATGCCGCTTCTTCGTAGCCTGTCGTCCCGTTTATCTGACCTGCAAAAAACAAATTGGCTATTTGTTTGGTCTCAAGAGTGTTTTTAAGTTGGGTAGGCGGGAAGTAGTCGTATTCAATTGCGTATCCTGGTTTTTCAATCACCGCTTTCTCAAATCCTTTTATATTATGAAGGGCTTTTAGTTGCACATCCAAAGGCAGAGATGACGAAAAACCGTTTACATACCACAGATTGGTAAAATTACTTTCGGGTTCAATGAATAATTGATGGTGATCCTTGTCGGAAAACCGCTCTATCTTGTCTTCAATTGACGGGCAATAACGCGGACCGCGTCCTTGGATACGCCCTTGAAACATCGGGGAATCTTTAAATCCCGTGCGGAGAATGTCATGTACGGTTTGATTGGTGTTAGCAATAAAGCAGCTCCGCTGAATCAACGCTTTTTTGCGTTTAAACAAAAAAGAAAATTGCTGCGGCACCTCATCGCCTTTTTGTTCTGTCAAAACGCTGAAATCAATTGAGCGTCCGTCCACCCTCATAGGCGTTCCCGTTTTGAGTTTAGCGGAGAGGAATCCGTGTTTTTGCAGATTTTCCGTAAGATTTTCAATATT
The DNA here is from genome assembly GCA_017633985.1 of Bacteroidales bacterium. Classification (GTDB taxonomy): domain Bacteria; phylum Bacteroidota; class Bacteroidia; order Bacteroidales; family P3; genus Scybalousia_A. The sequence continues at coordinate 60,660 of JAGBOF010000007.1, read as the reverse complement.
TGCTTCACCCAAACGTCCGCCCGTAAAATTAGTGTTGCCTATATGTATTTTGCCGTTAAGAAAAGTTCCGTTGGTAAGTATAACCGCTTTAGCCTTTACGGGTATGCCCAATTTGGTTTTGACTCCCGTGACGGCATTGCTGCGTACGGTTACGTTGATAACCTCATCCTGCCAAAGAAAAAGGTTTTTTGTGTTTTCAAGTTTGCTTCTCCATGTAACGGGAAATGAGATGTCATCGACCTGTGCACGCGGAGAGTGCATGGCAGGGCCTTTGGAGGCGTTAAGCATACGGAATTGCATGGTGTTTTCGTCTGTTACAATTCCCGAATAGCCTCCCAAAGCATCTATTTCGCGTACTATCTGCCCCTTTGCAACTCCGCCCATGGCAGGATTGCAGGACAATTGGGCAATATTATTGAGGTTTTGGGTAATCAATAAGGTCCGGTTACCTAAATTGGCACTTGCCATGGCTGCTTCGCAACCTGCATGTCCCGCACCGACGACTATTATATCAAACTTATCAAACATTTTCTCTGTTATCAGACATTCGTAAATTAAAAAGCCGTTTGGCTGAATTAAAACGTTGTTTTATTTTGCTGAAACGCCGTTTTAGTAAAACAAAACGCCGTGTTATTTCATCGGTAAAATATCTCCAATGCTTCGTTCTCCTTTTGACGCATTTGTTTGTCTTCTTCAGGCGAATGATCCTTGAATCCCAAAAGATGGAGCACCCCGTGAATAATCACTCTGTGCAGTTCATTGTCAAAAGTTACGTTAAATTCCTTTGCATTCTCCTTAACGCGTTGGGCGGATATGTAAATATCGCCGCTTATTACATCATCCTGAACGTAATCAAAGGTAATGATATCCGTATATGTGTCGTGGTTAAGGAATTGTCGGTTTACCTTAAGCACACTTTCGTCATCGGTAAAAATATATGATATATCTCCGCATTTTTTGCCGTAAAGACTGATAATTTGCTTAATCCACGCTTTTGTTTTTAAGCGGTTGTTGAACTTAAGCGGAGTTTGTGTTGTAAAATTTATAGACATAATTGTTTTTCTTGATGTACTGCCGCCTTTACAGGGGAATATGCTTTGATTCTTTCCTTTCTGTTTACGGTGATTTCTTCTTCTATGCCCGTAATAGTGAAAAATATATCGATTTGTTTGCCCTCTTGCGAAATATTTACGGAATCTGCCAACATTTTTATTAAAAACAGCGTCTCGAAGTCTTTGTTGTCCGTATCCGAGAAACTGATGCAGGCAAATTTATCATCTTCGGTTTGAACGGAAAAGCATATCTCATTCTTATGATGCGAGCATGAGAGAATAATATCGGAATCCGCAAACTTCAATACGTTTTCCAAGGCGATGTTTATAGCACCGATATAATTGAAAATACGGTTGATGTCACATATCTTTTCGACAAAAGCATTCAATGCTGCGTTTTCTCCTTTTTTTATATAAACCTGTTCCATTTTTATGTGTTATTATTACCTTATTTATGTATATATTTAACTCTCCGTAGTATTAAAATAGTCCGAAATCTTTTTCTTATAATACGGAGCATAGACGGCAGGAATTTTTCTGAACAATTCACTGTCTCTGTTCTTTAGTTTTTTGAACTCTTCAAAGTTTTTGTTGTCCTGAACTGTCTTATCAACACCCGTTTTTGACTCCCGCTTATTGTCTTTTTCCTTTTTCATCTCGGCTTTTTCGCTTTCAAGCATACGGGTTAATATTTGTTTTTGACGGTTAAGCGTTTGATTGGTTATTCTTTTATTTACAATATCTTTTTCGGTATCTTCCATTTGTTTGATAGCCTGATTCATTTGTCCGACAGCTTTACCGCCTTCTTTTTTCATCTCATTGAGATATTCCTGCATCATCTTACGTATCATTTCCTGCTGTGCAGCGGCTTTGGCAAGTCTTTCGTTGAGTTCTTTTCCTTCACCTATTTGTTGTTTTGATTGATTGCCGCGTTTTTCCAATTCTTTACTCAAACGTTCAATCTCTTTGTTTAAAGCTTCCTGCAGTTGCCTCATATTTTTGGGGTCTTTGCCAGATTTGCTTTGCGAAGGATTGTCACACTGGCTCTTTGCATTTTTGCTGTTATTCTTTTTATTGCTTTTCATTTGTTGCTGCATGTTCATCTTATCAAGACTTTCGGCGAGTAACAAAGCAAGATTGTTCATTGAAGACATTGCATATTGTTGTGTATTGGCAGCTTGGTTATTCTTATAGTTATTGTAATAGCTTTGGTTAAACCTTAACAAATTATATAAACTGTTTTCAATGTTTGTCATAACGGTGAAGGTTTCGTCATTTATGGTTTTGCTTACCTGCGGTTGCCGTTTGCTTATTGCATAAAGGCTGTCGGCGATGGTTTGCATACTTTCTTTGACGGTATTTTGCAGATTGATGATCTTTTGATACGCAGGATCTGACGTTGTAGTGCGTTGCACGTCATATATTAGATTCTCCTGTTTTTTGGAAAGAGTGACAAGATTTTTTAATATCTGACGCACGTTATCAATATCTTCCGCCAATTGTTCATCCTGACTTTCCTCCAATTGTTGTTCCATCTGCAAAGCCATTTGTTCCATTTGCTCGGATGCTTGTTTCTGGTTTTGGGAAGCGTTTTTATTCTTATTGTTCTTTAAATTCTCCTGTGCTTTTTGTTGTTGGGAATTTATTTCCTGTTCTTTTTGTTTGTCTTGGTTGAAATTAAACGGATCCTGCAATTGACTGTCTTTCTTTTTGGTTTCGTCCATTTTCTTTTGCAATTCCTTAAATTCATTGCTCAATTCTTCCTGCCGTTGTTGCAGGTTTTCTTTGGAATCTTTTTTGTTTTTTGTATCCTCGGACAGTTGTTTTTGTTTTTCTGCCAGTTCTTTTAGTTTATCAATATTATCATTGATATCTTTTTCTACATCCAAGCGTTTGTATAATTCCAAATTCTTATCAAGTTGTTTGGATATGTCTTCATTCTTTTTGGAAATATTTTTCAGTTGTTCGTTTATTTGGTCTTTATTCAATTTCTTTTCCGTCAATTGCTCCAATTGTTTCATTAATTCTTCCAAATCTTTATTCTGAAGTTGTTTAAACAAGTCTTCAATCTGTTTTTGTTTTTCCAGCAATTCCGGATCAATATCCTTATATTTTTCTTCCAATAAAGAATTTTCTTCTATTTTCCTTTCTATTTCCTTTATCTTTTCCTGAATCTCTTCTTGTTTTTGTTTTAATTGCTGCAAATCCTTTTCATCTTGCCAATAAAGATCTTTTTTCTCCGTTAATTTCTTTGTTAAATCATTTATTTCCTGCTGCAATTTCTTTATTTCATCAAGGGTTTTGTCAGCATCTTTCTTTATATCTTCACTGTTTTTGCTTAATCTCTCATCTAATTGTTTTTCCGTAGGGATGTCAATCGTAAATGTTTGCGATTTCGCATTCTTTGCTCCGTTGACAGCGTCATTGTCCCATACTTCAAACCAATAATCCACTTTGTCACCTTGTTTAATATTGTATTCGTTTAAATTTTCGGCATGATAGAATTCCTGTGTGTTTTCATTATCGGAAACAGGTAAACGTTTGGTATAGGTTTTTGCTGTCTTTGAATTTTGAGGCGTTACCTGAATATGGAATTCCAATCTTGAGAATCCGTAATCATCCTTAATTTGTCCGCGGAAATAAATATTATCTGCAATAAGCGAATCTTTCTGTTCAATTACCGCGATGAAAGGTTTTTCATCCGTAACGGTATTGATATTAAAAGCAATACTGTCCGAAGAAACGGTAAATTCATTTTTTGTTTTTATTGTTATTAGGGAATTGTGTCTGATATTTTGTGTCGTATATTCGGCATTACCTTTCTTATCCGTGTTTAAATAAACAGTATTCTTTGTTTCGGTTTGTAGGTTTGCAACCGAAAATTGTATATTGCTGCAATCTTTCGTTCTTAAATGCCATACAATCTTTGTGCCCTGCGGAACAGTCAGATCCGTTACATTGTTTACCGTTTCGCTTTTTATTCCCGTATAGGCAGGATAAACAATCTCCGCATTCAAATCGGTAAGTATAGGTTTGGGATTAACAATTATTTGATATATCTTGCTGTATACATCAGCCGCTTCGAATTGTACGGAAGTTGTCTTTTGAATCTGCGTAATGACATGCGAGAAATGTGTTTTGTCTTTCTTTTTCATTTCGAATATCTGACCGTTGATTACGGCATTTACCTTTTCCGGTAAGATATCGCCTTTAACCGTTACGTTGATTTCATAATCACTTTGCTGGACGGCTTTTAGCGGAGAAGTTATCTCGAATGTAAACGGAGCAGGTTTCTCATAAAATGTGTTATGATTGATGTAACGTTTGCTCGGTTCGGAAAATAATTTAGGGAAAGCGACAGCCAAAGCAATAACAACAATGGCTACGGCAAAAAGATATTTTGAGAATTTTTTTGTTTGCCTCGTATCAACAGCCTTTTGAAAAGGTATGGGACTTAATTGCGTAGTTTTTTGTTCAATTGCGGCAGACAGAAGATCGTTTTCCTGACTTTTGGCAATATCCTGCAGTTGTAGTAGATTTAAAAGTTTATCCTGTATGTCAGAAAAGTGATTTCCTATTATCGTTGCCGCCTGTTCATAGGTTAAAGTCTTACCTATTTTAAACAGTTTGAACAGAGGCCGTATTATCCATATACAAACAACGGATAATGTCAGCAAAATGTAGGCATAAAACACAATTGTTCGGAATAATACGGAAGTCCAGCCGAAATATTCTATCAGATTGAGAACAACAAAGAACAAAATGAGTAACAAAAGCGAATAAACAATGCCTTTTACTACAAGATTTTTGTAGTATTTTCTTATAAAAGCATTAAGTTTTTCCGTTATTTTGTTTTGCATCTTAATTCCCTGACCTTAAACCACAGGATTTATACCGTAAACTAATGTCTCACCCTTGCCATACCTATATATATTGCGGACAACAGCGTAAATACATACGCCTGAATGAAAGCCACCAACAATTCTATTAACATCATGAAAACGCTGAATATTAACGGTATTATACTTGTGGAATATCCTAAAACTATGCTTTGGTTTCCGAAGATGAATATAATACACACCAAGGACAACATGATAACGTGTCCAGCGGTTATATTGGCGAAAAGTCGGACTGTTAAAGAAAACGGTTTGGTGAATATTTCTATGAATTCCAATGCAGGCATTAAAGGAACTGGAAGTTTCAACCAAGTAGGTACATCGGGATTTATTGTATGTTTCCAGAATGCTTTTGTGCTTGATGCCTGCGTTATGACAAAGGTAAACAACGCCAAAGTAAGCGTTACTGCAATGTTGCCCGTAATGTTGGCTCCTCCGGGGAAGAACGGCAACAATCCCATAATGTTACATAAGAATATAAAAGTGAATACACTTAACAGGTAGTTCATGTATTTTAAGTAAGCACCTTCACCTATTGACGGGACGGCAATGTCTTTGCTTATAAAATCCACAAGAAATTCCGTTAGGGTCTGTACGCCTTTCGGCTCTTTGCCTTCACGTTGTTTTGCTTTTTTAGCGGAAGACAAAACGATACAAATGATTATTGCCGCAACGATAAATATTCCCAATACGTTTTTAGTAATTGAAAAATCCAGAGGTTGTTTTCCCGTATATTTGCCTGACGGATCCACGCAGATTATTTTGCCTGACAGGTCTTTGCCGTCGGATTCCGAACCGATTTTAAAGCCTTTGTAAGCACTGTGACCGTGATTGAATTTCGAGGACATGAAACATGTCAGTTTACCGTCATTAATCAGGATGACGGGCAGCGGAATCGACACTTCGGTTTCCCGCCATGAAAGAATATGCCACGAATGTTCGTCCCCCAAATGCTCCATTATTACTTCGCCCGCATTAAACGCTTCTTTTTTTGTGTTGTTTGCCTTATCTTCAGAGGCGTTTAAGTCGGTAAAACCGAATGTAAGTACAAAAGTCAGCAGTATAAAAAATATCTTTTTCATTTTTAAACTCCCTGTTATAGTAATTCAAGACGCAAAGTTATAAAAAAATCCCAACACTTCAATGAAAAAAATTCTCTTTTTAGTGTTCCGTTTTCATAAGACGGCGTAAGAAAAAATTAAAACGCCGTATTAATAAATTTTTATCGCTGATTAATTTATTAAAACGGCGTTTTATTTTTGCGGTTTGACGCACTGTATTTTTTATCGGTTGACGTACCAGTTTTTATTTATGTAACAGTGTGTTTTTCCGCAGATTAGCTTACGCAAAGAACCTTTGTATAAGATTAATCCTTGAAATATTCATATTTACCCTTATCATCGGTTATTGTAACGAAGGTTTTATCGGATTTTTCAACCCTTCCGCTGATACGTGCTGCGATATTAAAGCTTTCACTTAAGGCAATAATGTCTTTTGCAACGGATTCTTTACAATAAATTTCCATACGCTGTCCCATATTGAAGACTTGGTACATCTCCTGACGCGGCGTACCTGATTGTTTTTCTATCATGTCAAACAAAGGAGGCAACGGGAACAGATTATCCTTAATAATATGTACGTTATCACAGAAGTTAAGCACTTTACCCATACTTCCGCCTGTGCAATGTATCAATGCGTGAACATCGTTTCTGTACTCTTTCAACAGTTTTGCAATAACGGGAGCATAAGTTCTGGTAGGGGACAGGACAAGTTTGCCTGCGGGAACGGACATTGGGTATTTTACATCGGATATTGGACTTTGAGTATTCGGCATCGGGCAATCGGTGATTTCAACTTCGTCTAAAAGTTTCATTTTTCCGCAATAGACTACTTCGTCAGGCAGATTGGTGTCAAAACTTTCGGGGAACATTGCTTTCAATGCGTGTTCGAATACATCGTGGCGCGCACTTGTAAGACCGTTGCTGCCCATACCGCCGTTATATTCCGATTCGTATGTGGCCTGACCGAAAGATGCCAAAGCAACTATTACATCCCCGTCTTTAATGTCGGCACTTACTATATCGCTTCTTCTTGCTCTTGCCGTAACGGTGCTGTCCACGATAATAGTTCTTACCAAATCACCGACGTCTGCAGTTTCTCCGCCTGTGGAATATATACCTACTCCCATGTCGCGCATTTTCTGCAAAAATTCTTCCGTACCCTCTATAACGGCTTTAATAACTTCACCGGGGATAAGACCTTTGTTTCTTCCGATTGTCGAAGACAGAAGAATATTGTCAGTTATACCTGCACACAAAAGGTCATCGGTGTTCATAACCACCGCATCCTGTGCAATGCCTTTCCATACGGATAAATCGCCAGTCAGTTTCCAATACATATAAGCCAAAGAGCTTTTCGTACCTGCCCCGTCGGCGTGCATGATATTGCAAAAGTCTTTATCGCCGCCCAATATGTCGGGGATAACTTTACAAAACGCATTAGGGAACAGCCCTTTGTCAATGTTTTTTATTGCATTGTGTACGTCTTCTTTCTTTGCCGAAACTCCTCTTAAGTTATATTTTTGCTGTGTCATATTATATTATTGTTTTATTATTCGTATTCAGGAATTTCTTCTTCGTAATGCGAAGCGAAATCTTTTATTTGGTTAATCAAATCATTCAATCTGTCAATTTCATCTGCGTACCAATCCTCTTCAAGCAGCATAATCTTTTTTTGGCGGTAAGAAATTTCGAGGTAAGGGCGGATAAGGGAGAAAAATACTTCGGATATATCGATACGCAAATCCTCAAGACCCCAATTTTCACACATAATACAAAGATTAAGATAGAACGCAATTTGTTTTGCAGCCTCCAAACGGTTCTGTGCCTGAAAACGTATCGTGCCGATGTTGTATCGGTCAATATAAGTCTTGAAGTTTTTAAGGCTTTTTTGCATCATATCCTGCGATTGTCGCTTATTGCCGAGTATATATTGCATAACGGCAAAGTCTGCAAGCGTCAAAGGATAGGAATGTATACTGTAAGGGATATCATTTGTAATTTTGTTAATCAAAGCAAGGGCTTTATCATATTCTTCTGACTGAATAAGTTTGTAAGCCAGCATTCCTGCATTTTCCGTATACAAGGAAATAATGTTTCTTTCGGTTTCATTGAAATAAATATTGTTCTTGAAATTGTAGAATTCGAAGCCGTGCATTATATTTGTATACATTTTCTTTGCGTTTATATTATCAAACTGGTTTTGTGAAGTAACCTTGTTTGTAAGTCTGTAAGCAAAACCTTCCAATGACAGATAATCGTCCAGAGACAGAAAGTCGGTGTTTGAATATGAAGAAAAATAAACCGGTCTTTCTTTGTTGGAGGAAATAATATCCATGATGATCATGTCGCTTTTGCTGATCACACCGTCGTTTATTGTAAATACAATATCTTTTCCGTCAATGGTTGTACGGAATTTGTTATAATTAAGGTTTTTTAAATGATTGCCGAGTTTCATATCTGGCGTTTTGTCATCTTTTACCAACTGCACTGCATTAGACAAAGAGATTGTATCAAAATTAGGCAATAACTGCACTTCATCCATCACACCCGTTTTATAATCAGGCGAAGTGAACGTCAGATTAAGCGGTTTGTTGTCATACATAGGTGATTTTAACAGATCGATATAATAACCGTTGTTAAGCATCTGTCGGTTTATTACACGGACATCCGTTCTTATTTTCTCTACATATTGGGCATACCAAAGCGGATAAGTATCATTGTCGCCGTCCACGAACAATATCGCATCTTTGTCGCAGGAGTTAAGCATGGATATTGCAAAGTTGCGCGCAGTGTAATTATGGCGGTGGTTGTGGTCGTTGATGTTTTGGATAAACATCCATACGGGAACGATAAGGAATACAGGCAAAATATAACGCGGGTGTTTAACCCTGATGATGTTTGCAATTATCTGCGAGATACCCAACATTCCTATTCCTATCCATATACTTACCGCCATGAATGAAGGCAGAAAGACATAATCCCTTTCTCTGGGTTCGTAAGCTGCCACATTGGTGTATACGACTATTGCAACACTGTACATAATAAATATTGTACCGACAAAAAGAAACCGTTTACTGTCTTTGATTATGTGATAGAAGACTCCTATTAAGCAAAGAATCAAAGGAATTGCAAAATAACGGTTGTTTGCTTTGTTGGTAATGGTTTGCGGAGTTCTTCCCTCATCAACGTTAAGCAGCTTGTCCGTATAAAACCATCCCGTCTGCCATTGACCGCCCGTAATGTCACCGTAACCTTGCAAATCATTCGTACGGCCGGAGAAATTCCACATCAGATACCGCCAATACATATAACCGAATTGGTATCGGGCGAAAAATTGCAGATTCTGCCAAAACGAAGGTTTCATTCTTTCTTCGCCGTTTATCAATACAGTTTTTTTAGGTTGCCCCACCCACGAAGCATAACCGTCTTCGTATGCTGCGGATGTGTAATTCCACATGCGGGGAAACACAGTATAAAACTTTTTATTAAAAACAGGTTCTATTTTATCCCTGTCAATTTTAAAATCCTCCGCAGGCAGTGCCGTATAATACGCTCCGTAAAGCAAAGGTGAGTGAATATATGACTGACGTGTTACATAATCATGCATACTTTTGCTGTTGTCGGCAGCATATTCGTTCATAGGCAAAGGCTGATGGCTTCTGATGGCAACTACTGCGTAAACGGAGCAACCGATAAAGAAAAACAAGAAACAGAATACTATACTGTTCAACAAAGCCAGCCGTTTGCGGTAAGACAAATACAACAAACCGCCGCTTAACAACAAAATCACCGCAACGGTTCCCCAAACCGAGATACCGAACAGTTGCACCGTCCAATCAAAAGCATTGACGAATATAAATAATGTACAGATTGAAATCAATATTGAGTAGATAATTCCTTTAACCGTTATCTTCCGGTAATGGAACCATATAATAAATACTATCGCAGGAATGATTAACAGCGTTAAAGGATGCACTCCGTAGGACATACCCAAAAACAAAGACAACAAAACCAAATATTTTTCTTTCGGTTTCTCTTCCCATTGGATTATTATATGTAGACACAGGGTAGTAAACAAAAAAGAAAGGGAGTAAACTTCGGCTTCGGCAGCCTGTGTCCAGAAAGAGTCCGTGAAAGCAAAGGTTAAGGAAGACATTACCGCAGCTGCCGTGTTTCCTATCGGTTTGGGAGAATATTTATTAAACAAATATAAAAATAAATGGTACAAAAGCATTATGCTTAAGCCAGATGCTATTGCCGAAAGGGAGTTTACAATCGGTGCAACGAGTTTTACGTTCCCCAAAGACAGGGAAGAAACAAGCGATGCAATAAGTTGGTACAACGGAGCACCCGGTTGATGTCCTACCGACAGATTATGCGAAGACATTATGAATTCGCCGCTGTCCCAAAACGCAACCGTAGGATACATAGTAAATATATACAAAAGCGTAGACAGAAGAAAAACTATCCACCCGATGATATTTACTATTTTTGTGTATCTTTTATCCATTGTTGTTTAATTTCTTTGTGCTCTAATCATTAATTATAATAGCCAAGTGTTTATTGCAAATTATCCGTTACCTATTCCGCATCACCAATTGACGAATGCTTTTGTAAAAATATCGTCTACAAGTTCTTCGTTTATTTCTTTAATCAATGCTTCTTCGACCGAAGACAACGAAAGCGATGCATCATAATCCTTATAACGCGTAAAATTTTGTTCAAAACTACTTTTACTGTCGGTTCTGTTGGTATATTTGATTTTAACTGTTATGCTAAGTCGGTTTTTTGATGCCTGATCGTTGGAAGATATAGCGGTAGGGGTTACATTGTAAGAAGTGATGGTTCCTGTGAATACGGCATCGGCTTCATCCTCTGTTTCAATAAGGTTGGTACCCGAACGGATTTTGTTAATCAATGCATAAGTCAGTTCGGAAGACAATATGGGCTGCACGATACTTGCCCTGTTTACGAAGTTCTCCACACGGAAAGTTTTGGTCTCCGCATTGACGGATGCACCCGTAAAAGAATAGCCTCCCTGGCATGAAAAGAAAAGTGTTGATATACAGGTAGTAATAACAACAAGCCTTGTTGCCGAAATAAAACGCCGTTTTATTTTACTGACATCGCAGATTATTTTACTGACGTCGCAGATTATTTTCGCCTTGCAGCGTGTTGAATTTTCAAGGTGTTTCATGATTGTTATTTTACCGTTATTTTTTCCGATAAACAGTCAGTTTTGATGAGGTAGACACCTTTTTCATTTAAATAAACGGGAGTGTCTTTTGTGCAATAGGGAATTTCTTTTATTAAAACGCCCGACATATTGTAAATTCTCACTGTTTGCGGATAGGCAACGTTTATTTTGAAAGTCTTATTTGCCGCAGGATTGGGATAAACTGCAAAGTCTGTATTGTTTGTTACATCATCAATACCTGTATTTTGGTAATTTATCGAAATATCATCAATCTTTAAAGACCCAACTTGTGTGGCTGCGGAGTCGAAAACCGATGTTACGGCAATGAAAATTATTTCGTCGGCAACATCAGCATACACTACAGGTATATTGAAATAAACAAAATCATCAGTAGATTCCTGTGCTGCCATCATTCCCCCTCCAGCAACGCTGCGTTGTCCGCCGGAATTGTTTACAAGAAGTGCTGCGATTACAAAGCCTTCTTCCGCATTTACTGAATTGAATTTATAATAGCCGCTTACCGATTTTATTGCACCCTTTTCCGAAGAAATCTTTTTTCCGTCCGATAAAAAAGACAGCAAAGTATTGGAAAGTTCATATATATTATCCGTATTGCCGTTTAAGGCAGTCATCAAATCAGGCAAAAGGGACAGACTTTTCTGTGATAAATTGACTTTGGCGTTTGTAAGCAATGCAGGGATATAAAATTCGTCCAATCCCGTCATACCTGTAAGCGTGCTGATAGTTGAAGCAATGTTTTTATCCAAACGTTCAGGCGATATTTCAGCGCAATATTGCCCTTCAGCGGCATCGGTACTGCGTTTTATATCGCAAAAATATATGTTGCCGAAAACAGGCAGTTGATATGATAACGTATACCAACCAACAGGTAAACTCTCTTTATTGTTCCATTGCTCAAAACCGCTGTTGTCAAATTGTTCCTGTGCATATAAACAACCTGAACAAAGTATCAGTGCGGCGGTAAGAAGAAACTGTTTTGCATTCATGATAATTATTGTTTTTATTTGTTATTCCGAAAATATTTTAAAGGGTTTGAATGTAACAATATGCTTATTGTCCGTATTTACTTATAAACAAAATACGCATTAACCTTACTTCTTCTTCCGTATATTCGTCTTCGCCCAATTCTTCCAATACCGTTTGCACGTCATCCGTCTCCATTTCTTTGAAACATTCCATTATTTCTTCTTGATGATCGGGTTCAACGACTTCTTCCACATAATAGGATATATCTAATTTGTTGCCGAAAGAAACTATACGTTCTATTGAGTCCAGCAATTCGTCCATTTCCAGATTTTTTCCTTTGGCAATATCGGCAAAATCCAACTTCTTATCAATGCTTTTAATGATATAGGTCTTCAATCCCGTTATGTTATTTTCTTTACTCTTGACAATAAGTTGTTCAGGCGGTACTATTTCGTTGTCGGTTACGTATTTCTGAATCACATCGCAGAATTCCTGTCCGTAACGTTTGGCTTTTGCTTCGCCCACACCTATTATTTTTGACATCTTTTCAAGCGTTGTAGGATATTGGATGGTCATATCAGCCAATGAACGCTCCTCAAATATGATATTAGGCGACAGTTTCTCCCTGGAAGCTATTTGTTTTCTCAAATCTTTCAATACATGGAACAATACTTCGTCGCCTCCTTTGTCGTTAGATCCTATGGCAAAGGATTCTATATCAGCAAAACTGTCAGGATTGTTATAATCGTGGTCTTCAGGAACCAATATCTCATAAGGATGTTGTCTGTATTTATCCGCTTCCGGTAACAATTTCAGAAGTCCGTATGATTCTATGTCTTTTTTTATGAATCCTTCCAAAATACATTGGCGTACTACGGCTTTCCAATGACCTTTTGTTTTGTTTTGTCCGAATCCGAACAGTTCAAGTTTGTTGTGCCTGCAATTTTTAACCTCCGTAGTTTTGTTTCCTATAAGAATATTTATCAGATGATCGGCTTTGAACATTTGGTTTGTCTGTTCGATAAGATCCAATACGGCGATAATGTCTTCCGATGATTCGGTTTTCTCTTTAGGATGGACGCAGTTATCACAGTTTCCGCATGAAGGTTCGGTGTAATCTTCGTCAAAATATTTCAAAAGCGTTGTACGTCTGCATACGGCACTTTCCGCATACGATGTTGTTGCTTCCATAAGTTGCAATGCAACTTCACGTTCTGCAAAAGTTTTGTCTACCAAGAACCGTTCTAATTTTGCAATATCCCTTTCCGAATAAAAAGCGATGCATTTGCCTTCGCCGCCGTCTCTGCCTGCACGTCCCGTCTCCTGATAATATCCTTCCAAACTTTTCGGCATATCATAGTGAATAACGTAGCGAACATCGGGTTTGTCAATCCCCATTCCGAAAGCAATCGTGGCAACAATGACGTCAATATCTTCCATCAGAAACTTGTCTTGTGTTGCAGCCCTGCTGGTTGAATCCAACCCTGCATGATAAGGCAGGGCTTTAATGCCGTTAATTGAAAGAATCTGCGCAACGTCTTCAACCTTCTTTCTTGCCATGCAATAGATTATTCCGCTTTTGTGTTTGTTGTCGTTTATAAATCCGATTATCTGTTTTATCAATTGTTTCTCATCTTCGGGTTTAGGACGCACTTCATAATAAAGATTAGGACGGTTGAATGAAGCAATGTAGAGTTGGGCATCGGTTATTTCAAGGTTCTTCAGTATATCCTGCCTTACCTTATATGTTGCCGTTGCCGTTAAAGCAACCACGGGAATATCCTGTCCTATGTTGGTGATTATCTCTCTTATTCTTCTGTATTCAGGACGGAAATCATGCCCCCATTCACTTATACAATGCGCTTCGTCTATTGCAAGAAAACTTAACTTTATATCTTTTAAGAAATCGACATTTTCCTGCTTGATCAATGATTCGGGAGCCATGTACAGCATCTTGGTTTTACCGCTTGATACATCTTCTTTGACTTTGTTGAGTTCGTGTTTGTTTAAAGAGGAATTCATAAAATGTGCAATTTCCTGTTGACCGCACATTTGCCTGATTGCATCAACTTGATTCTTCATCAGTGCAATAAGAGGGGATATTATAATTGTTAAACCTTCGGATATAAGTGCGGGCAGTTGATAACACAGGCTTTTACCTCCGCCTGTAGGCATAATAACCATGACGTTTTTGCCTGCCAGAATATCTCTGATTACATTTTCCTGATATCCTTTAAATGAAGAGAATCCGAAGATTCTTTTGAGTTCGGCATACAGGTCAATTTGCCTGTCACATTTCATTTCTTCTTCCATTTTCAGTCCTCTTATTCAAAATAATTTGTAATTTTGCTGCGTCATTCAAATAACAAAATTAATAATTTTTTTGATATGGGCGAAGAAAATGCCATAAAAAATATCATAATAAGTACGATTTTGCAAGAATCCAAAGCAATACAAGGACTTATTGACAGCGTAGACGGCGGTTTTATTGATGCCGTAGAGGACATATTCACCTCAAAAGGCAGGGTGATTATAACGGGTATAGGAAAAAGTGCCTTGATAGGGCAGAAGATTGTGGCAACCCTTAATTCCACGGGCACACCTGCGTTGTTTATGCATGCAGCCGAAGCAATACACGGCGATTTGGGCATGATACAAAAAGACGATATAGTTATATGTATATCCAAGAGCGGAAATACGCCCGAGATTAAGATTCTGGTTCCGCTGATCAAAGCAATGGGTAACAAATTGATCGCAATAACGGGTGATAACAACTCAATGCTTGCCAAAAACTCCGATTATGTTTTGTCGGCATACGTTGATAAGGAAGCTGACCCCAATAATCTGGCACCTACATGCTCCACTACGGCACAGTTAGTGGTAGGCGATGCTTTGGCAATGGCGTTATTGCACAAAAGAGGGTTTACTTCCGATGATTTTGCTAAATACCATCCCGGTGGTTCGTTGGGAAAAAGATTATACTTGAAGGTTAGAGATCTTTATAAGGATAATGAAAAACCTTGGGTGGACGCATCAACGCCTTTAAGCGAGATTTTACTTGAAATATCTTCCAAACGCTTGGGTTGCGCAGCCGTTGTGGACAAAACAAAAGTTGCGGGAATTATCACCGACGGCGATTTAAGGCGTCTTTTAGGCAAAAAAACCGACGGTATTCTGCAAATGCAGGCCAAAGACATCGCAACATTGAATCCGAAAACCATAAACGAGAATGAATTTGCCGTAAAAGCATTGGAGATTATGCGTAATAATCAAATAACGCAGCTTTTGGTTACGGACAGTGACAATAATTATTTAGGCGTTATACATATCCACGATTTGTTACAGCAGGGGATTATATAAAGTATGAAAAAAATACCGCATACCTACGTAATCATATTTATATTGATACTGATTGCCGCCGTAATGACGTGGTTTGTTCCCTCGGGTGAGTTTATCCGCAGCGACCAACCTACGTCTTCGGGAAGAATAATCAGCCAAATAGTTCCCGGAACATACCACAGAGTCGAAAGTTCTCCCCAAACATGGCAGATTTTTTCCGCATTCTTTAAAGGGTTTCAGAAAACACCAGCCATTATTGCCTTTATATTGATTTTAGGCGGCGCATTCTGGATACTGAACGAAACAAACGCAATCAATACAGGCGTAAAATTATTTTTAAACAAGAGTAAATCTCTGGAAAAAGTCCCTTTACTGAAGAAAATCGGCGTAAATAATTTGATCATATCGCTTATCATGATACTGTTTTCGCTTTTCGGGGCAGTATTCGGCATGAGTGAGGAAACCATAGCTTTTGCCGCTGTATTCGTACCGCTTGCTATAAGTATGGGTTACGACAGTATAACGGGAATATGCATGTGTTTTTTGGCGGCGGGGCTCGGCTTTGCAGGCTGTATGCTCAATCCTTTTACGTTAGGCATAGCCCAGGACATAGCGGGACTGAAAATGTTCTCGGGCATAGAATACAGATTTTTTATATGGCTTGTGATGACTGCCGCAGGGATTGTTTTCGTGCTTTCGTATGCAAATAAAATTAAAAAGAATCCTCAAAAATCCGTTATGTACACAATTGACGGCTATTGGAGGAAACAACAGCAAAGCGATGCCGCATCGGAAAATGACAATGCAGCACAAAACCAAACCGAAAAACGCATTGCACTTATAAGTTTGGCAGTCTTGGCGGTTGTAATCATCACTTTGATTATCGGAGTCACCGTTTTTGACTGGGGATTTACCCAAATAGCGGCATTGTTCTTCACAATGGCAGTAGTTACAGGCTTTGTTGCCCGCAAGACACCGAGTGAAATAGCGGTGATGTTTATAAACGGTTGCAAAGACATATTGTCTGCGGCGTTGGTTGTCGGATTGGCGGGCGGTATTATCGTTATTTTGGAAGACGGAAAGATTATCGACACCGTTCTTTATGCCGTTTCGTCCTGCGTATCGGGTACTGGAAAGACGGGCGCATTGACAATAATGTACGGTTTCCAGACATTGTTAAATGCGGTCATCACTTCGGGAACGGCAAAAGCCGCAATGCTGATGCCTATGTTCAGGGAAATTTCCTCTATCGTAGGATTGTCATTGCAAAGCACTGTTACGGCATTTCACATAGGCGACGGATTCACCAATCTAATCACCCCGACATCGGGAGTACTCATTGCGGTTTTGGGAGTAGCCAAGATACCGTACACCAAATGGGTTAAATTTGTTTGGAAGTTCATTCTTATTATGATAATATTGGGGTGGATTTTGTTGTTACCGACGCTTTTTATGAATCTTACCGATTTTTAAAGCAGCCTTTTTGCATAAAAATTCTGCCTTCAACCTTATTGTCTGCCGCCCCGTGGCGTATTAATCCGAAAAAAACAGTTTTTTTACCCCCAAAAACCCCTTTTTTTGAGTCAAAAAAACTGTTTTTTTGAAAATAATACGCCACGGGGCGGCAGACAAACGCCTTAAGGCGGCATTTTTGTTATAAAGGGCAAAGTTTTTCTGCAATTTTATCTGCGTTTATTGGCGGGAGGTTATATTTAAACGAAGAAAAAATATTGCCATACATCAAAAAAATCAGACATAATCTTGTTATAAAAAAATAAATTCGTATTTTTGCAACTTCTAACAACAACGGAACTGTATAAATAAACAAATAAAACAATGAAAAGAATAAAAGGAAATCTGTTTTTTGCCTTTTTGATAGGATCATTAGTCTTTATTTCGGCGGGATTTACCTCCTGTACGGAAGAAGACGGCGAAAGATGTCAGAATTGTGCGGAATTGGTAAGCGAGAATGCGGGCTTTAAGAATGTCAAACTACTTATCCTTGACGTGGAAGCGAATACCCGTAACTATTTAAGTTATTACAACGGCAGTTATTACTTTACCCGTGTGGTTAAAGAGGATACCGTGTACTATTTTATCACCAATCCCGAAATGATTAAGAATTACAGTGCCGACGGAACATACGAATTTACGGGTAATATATACGAAACGACGAATATTATATTAGCCCAGATGTATAAGGCACACAAATACTATTATGAATTCACCATCAAATCCCTTACGGCAGATAAAGAAACCGGCGGAGTGACTCCTCCTGACAGCGGCGGCAATACAGGCGGCGGTGGCGGAACCACACCGGGCGACGGAGGTAACCCAGGCGGTGGCGGCGGAGTGACACCTCCTGATGGCGGCGGCACAGGCGGTGGTGGTGGCACTGATCCTGATGACGGTGGCGGTACAGGCGGTGGCGGCGGTACCGATCCCGATGACGGCGGAAGCACAGACCCAGGCGATGGCGGCGATCCCGATGACGGTGGTAGCACAGACCCTGACGATGGCGGTGATCCAGATGACGGCGGTGGTACAGACCCTGACGATGGCGGCGATCCTGATGACGGCGGTGGTACGGACCCTGACGACGGAGGCGATCCCGATGACGGCGGCAGCACAGGAGAAGATCCTGCAGATAAGAAATAAAAATTTAATAAGCCTTTGCGTAACTGCATAGGCTTTTTTTGTTTTTAAATATACTATTTGTAAGAAAAAACAGTTATATTAAGGTAATAATATCATGTATAAACAGACTGATTAGTCTTTACAGTGGTTTTATTTGCGTGCTTGTCACGCTGAAAAGTAAATAACAACAAAACAAATATAGAAATGCTTTTTGAGAATATAGTAGTAGGTCCGATACATTCACGCCGTTTGGGAACGTCATTAGGTGTAAATGTCCTGCCTACGCAAAAAAAATACTGCAGTTTTAACTGTATTTATTGCGAATGCGGTTGGAATGAAGTGGATACCACAGTTAAAGTACCGTTTAATGACAGAAAATTGATAAAATCGGAGCTTTTGTCCTGGTGCCGCGAAAGTGATGAAGCAAAACGCACATCTGTTGATTCAATAACGTTTTCAGGTAACGGCGAACCTACGCTTCATCCCGAGATATTGGGAATTGTCGAAGATGTTATAGCTTTGCGCAATGAGTTTATGCCGCAGGCAAAGGTTACGATATTGACCAACAGCACCATGTTGTCCAAACCTGACGTTTGGAAGGCACTTCATTTGATTGACAATCCGCTTTTGAAAATCGATGCGGGCACTTCACATATGTATAACCTCATTTCAAAACCTGTAAGTGCTGATTTCGAAGAAATAAAAGCCAACATTATACGCTTCGGGCATGATTGCGTCATTCAGACCATGCTGTTAAGGGGCGAAAATGACGGAGAAAAAATAGATAATACGGTTGATGAAGAATTTTTACCGTATTTGGAGGTTGTCAAACAGACTAATCCGCGGGAAGTTATGTTTTATTCTTTGGACAGAGTGCCGCCTGCAAAAAATCTTATAAAGATTGAAAAAGACGAATTGGAAAAATATGCGGACAAAGTAAGGCAACTCGGAATTAAAGCAACGGCATATTGATATGGAAACCGCACAAGAGAAAAAAATATTGAGAAAACAAATGCGGGAAAAGAAGAAAGAATTTTCCCAAGAGCAGAAGAAAGAACTTTCCTTGCCTGTATTTACCCGTATTGAGGCGTTGGATGAATTTAAAAAAGCACGCTGCATTCTTCTTTATTGGTCAATGGACGATGAGGTGTATACCCATGATTTTATAAATAAGTGGTATAAAGACAAGACTATACTTCTGCCTTGCGTTGCGGGTGATGATTTGATTTTAAGACAGTATCAGGGTATTGAATCCATGATTGCAGGCGAGCAGTTCGGGATATTGGAACCTAAAGGTGCAGTTTATCAAGATTATGCATCAATAGATTTGATGATTATACCGGGTGTGGCGTTTGATTCTATGAAAAACCGTATGGGAAGGGGCAGAGGATTTTATGACAGACTGTTAAAAACCTGCGGATGTGAGAAATTGGCGGTTTGTTTTGACTTCCAAATAGTAGAAAAAGTCCCTACGGAAGAATTTGACGTGAAAATGGATAAAGTAATTTCGACTTCACGGATTTATAATTAAGATTTACATACATATTATATTATGAAAAAACGGACGCTTTGTTTGATTTCGTTGTTATCGGGATTGATAATGGCTCTTGCGTGGTTTAACGTTATGGGCATGGGGTTTTTGATGTTGATTGCCTTTGTTCCGCTTTTGTTTGTTGAGGATTATATTTCCAGAAACAATTCCGATAAACGTTTTGTATCCACTTATGCGTTTGTTTATTCGCTTCCCGCTTTTTTGTTGTATACCTTTCCCAATACATGGTGGATAAGCAATGCTTCGCCCGTAGGTTATATCGTTCCTGTGGCGGAAGCGGTCTTTATGAGTGCTGTTTTTCAGATTTATTCCTATTCCAAAAAAGTCGCAAAGAACAAACAGGGTGCTTATTTCTTTCTTGTGATTTATTGGATCGCATTTGAGTATCTGCAATTCACGTGGGATATAAATTTTCCGTGGCTTAATCTGGGTAATTCGTTTGCCCGCTGCCCGGCTTTGGTGCAATGGTACAGCGTTACGGGAATTGAAGGCGGTACTTTGTGGATTTTGTTGAGCAATATTCTTATTTATTTTCTGATAGTTGCGCTTAATAAAAATAAGACGGCGTTTAAGGAAATTAAAACGACGTTTTACAAAAATAAAACAGCGTTTCATTCAACTGATAAGGCTGTTTATTCAGACAAAGTGAAATACGGAATTTTTGCGGCGTTAATATTGGTTATTCCCGTTACATGGTCGTTGATTCTTTGGTACGGTTATGAGGATAAAGCGGAGTCTTCGGTATCGGCGGTTATCGTTCAGCCTAATTTGGATCCGTATAAAGAACAATATAATCTGCCTCCTCAAAATGTAGTGCAGAGAGTGGAAGATTTGGCGGCACCTTTGATGGATTCAAACGTTGATTTTTTGGTTTTGCCCGAAAGTTGCATACAGGAATACGCTTGGGAAGATTATTTGGATGAGGTTCCGAGTATATGTGAATTGCAAAGATTTTTGTCTCTTTACGGAAATGCGGATATAATTGCGGGCATGTCTACCCGTAATATGTTACCTTTAGGCGTAAAAACCAATGCCGCACGTGAATATCCGGGATTGGAAAACCGTTATTACGAATCGTGTAATACGGCAATAATGTTTAATAAGAAATCTTCATTGAAAGATATTCAGTTAAGACATAAAAGCGTGTTGGTCGTGGGTGTTGAGAAAATGCCTTTTACGCAATATTTTCCTTTTATAGAGAATTTGGTTTTGGATATGGGCGGTACGGTAGGCACATTGGGTATTGATGACACGGTTAAGGTATTTGATTCCGGTAAAAAGCATATAAAAATAGGCGTTCCTATATGTTGGGAAAGCATTGACGGCAATTATTGCAGGGAATTTATAAAAAAAGGTGCCGGATTCTTGCAGGTAGTAACCAATGTAGGATGGTGGGGAGACACTCCCGGGTATAAACAGTATTTTGCTATAAGCCGTTTGCGTGCGATAGAAAACCGCAGGTATGTTGCAATATGTGCAAATACCGGCTTTTCGGGTCTTGTCAATGCGAAGGGACAGGAAGTTGATAAAGGCGGTTATTGGAAACGTCAGGCGTTTAAATACGATATTCCTTTGACAGAAGATACAACGTTTTTTACAAGACACGGTGATATGATTATGCGTCCTTTTGCATTTATTGCTGTACTGCTTTTGCTGTTCTCCGTTGTTAGGAATAAAACGGAAAAGAATAAAGAAAAATAAAATAAATAGCGGTTTTTAACTGTTGATAATAAAAATTTTCGTACATTTGCCGAATAATTTAACAATTGTAATGATAAGATGAAAAAGATATATGTATTATTAATCGGATTGGTTATTGCGGCGTTCGGACTTAACGCACAAAACGACCCTGTCCTTTCACTGTTTGACGTTGACAGTATATCGGCGACAAAAGCTAAATTTCTCGCAAATCTTTCCAAGGTAGGTGATTGGAACAAAAAGATTAATGCGGTGGGATTTATTTTCGCTCCCGTAAGCAATAAACCTGCAAAAGGAGATACGATGCGTTACAGTCAAGCCAATAACAGTAAGGCAGGTAATTTCTCGTATTACATAGATTCGGCACATCATTATCTTATGCCTGATAAAGAGTATTGGGTAAAAGCATGGGTTTCGAAAGTTGAAAAAGGCGATACAATATATTATTATACGGAAAGGAAAACATTTAAGACCCTTATGACAAGATGCAGCGATATGACTGCGGGAGAGGTACAGAATATAGGGCTTACCGATGCAACATTGACAGGTTCGGTAGATGCAGTAGGTGATGCGGAAGAAATATCGGCGTGCGGTTTCATCATTTCCGAATTTCCCAATCCCGTAGTAGGCAGTCAGGGTGCCAGATTGTTAGAATCCGAAGTTATAATAGATAAAGATAATTTGCCAAAAACAATAACAAATGTCGTTACGGATTTACAAGCTTCTACGGTATATTATTACAGGGTATGGACGGCTAATAAGTATTCCGAGAAATATACGGATACATGCTATTCGGAGCAGAAATCATTCGTGACACGGCATGCATGTGGAAGTGTTCCCGACGGACTGACGGTCTTGTATACCGAAGCTCATGAAGCGGCTTTGCAATGGGAAGCAAAGGAAGGACAGGAAACATTTGAGATTGAATACGGATTGGCAGGTTTTGTTTTGGGAGAAGGTGAAAACGTTGTGGTGAAAGATACCAAGATAATATTGGAAGATTTGATAAGCAACAGGTCTTATATATTTTATGTACGTGCGGTGTGTGATGACAGGTACAGTGAATGGAGTGAATTAAAATCGTTCAGAACAAAAGAAGCGCCTTGTGAGGATATAATGGGATTACATGTTGAGAATATAACCCATATATCGGCACAAGTGGAATGGACTCCGGGAACGGCATCGCAAAACCAATGGGAAGTGGCATTTTGTTCGGTTTATTCCACATTTCCAAGCCAAGGATTTATTGTAAAGAACCGTCCTGTTTATATTCCTGTGGGATTAACAAAAAATACGGAATATAAGGTCAGAGTACGTGCTGTGTGCAATTTGAGCGAAGATGTTACGGTGGTTGATCCCGATACTGGAGATGAATATGTAACCACAGTGGACACCACAATATACAGCGGATGGAGCGAAGAAGTTTCTTTCACAACGGCAATAAGCGGATTGGATACATTGTCAGCAGGTTCTGAAAGCCTGAATATTTATCCGAATCCGACAAACGGTACAGTATATTTTGAAGGTATCGGTGAGCTTGCGGGCAAAGTAGAAATATATTCCTCATTAGGCACATTGGTATATTCTTCGGAAAAGATACCTGAAAGTTTGGATATGTCTTCATTCGGATTGGGTGTACATACAATACTGATCACCTCACAGGATAAAGTGACATCCAAGATAATAGTAGTAAAATAAACAATAACAAATCTAATAAAAACCTTTAATTAAATGCTATCAACAATAATTTTGCAAGCAGGTACGGAAACAGCGCAAACCGTACAGACAACAATCGAGAAAGTCAATATTTGGGAACTTGCCAAGGCGGGAGGCTGGATAATGGCTGTACTGGGAATACTTTCCGTAATAGTTATTTATCTTTTTATTGAAAGATATTTGGCTTTAAACAGAGCGTTGAAAGAAGACACTTCTTTTATGAACAATGTAAAGAATTGTATTCATAATTCTGATTTGCAGGGTGCGAAAAATCTTTGTGCCGCTAATGATTCCCCTATCGGAAGAATGATTGGTAAAGGACTTTCCAGATTGGGCCGTCCGCTTAATGACATCAATCAGGCAGTGGAAAACGTAGGTAAAATGGAAGTTGCCAAATTGGAAAGCGGCGTAAGCATGATTGCAACTATCAGCAATCTTGCTCCGTCAATAGGATTTTTGGGTACGGTTACGGGAATGATTAAGGCGTTCTTTGATATGGCACACGCAGGCAACAATATAGACATACAATTGTTAAGCGGCGGTATCTATGAAGCCATGGTAACGACTGTCGGCGGTTTGATAGTAGGTTTGATTGCATCATTCCTTTACAGTATATTGGTGGGAAGAATAAACAAAGTAGTGTTTATTTTGGAAAGCCGCACCAATGAATTTATGGATTTGCTGCATGAACCTGCTGCATAAGTTTTTGATATTATGATTCAGAGTAATAATAAAATAACACCGCAATTTAATTCTTCGTCAATGTCTGACCTAGTGTTCTTGTTGCTGATATTTTTCATGCTTACAAGTACGCTGATAAGTCCGAACGCAATTAAGATGTTGCTTCCGCAATCTACTTCAGGACAGACAATGGCAAAACAGAACGTAACGGTGTCGATAGACGACAAACTTACATATTATGTAGAGAACCAACCCAAAGAATTGGAAGAAATGGAGCCTTATTTGGAAGCTCTTTTGTCCGATACGCAGGAAGGGACAGTTAAGTTGCATGCGGATAAGTCCGTTCCCGTTCAATACATAGTTAATGTTATTGATGCAGTCAATCACGTCAATCAACGTAATAATACAAAGCACAAAGTTATACTTGCAACCGAAGCTCCTTCATCAGCTTCAAAGACGACAATGTAAGCAATGGAGATAACAAATGAAAATAAAAGAAAGATAATAAGTGCCGGTGTTACCGTACTGTTTCACTTGCTTGTCTTGGTATTGCTTCTGGCATTCGGATTGCCTTATCAAGACCCTCCTCCTCCTGAAATAGGTGTGGAGATGAGTGCCGATGATTTGACGGAAGCCGAAGACGGATTTGCAGGAACGTTAGGCGGCGGTGAAACGACTGATGAACCTGCCGTAAGTTCTAATAATGACGATGAACCTGCATTAACCCAAAATACGGAGGAAGTTCCTTTGGTAGCCAAACCGACAAAAAAGAAACCGCAGGTACAACCTAAAGAGGAAACGCCCGAAGTTGATCAGACTGCGTTATTCCAAAAAGGCAAAGTTAAAAAAGGCGGAAGTGGACAAGGCGAAGGCGGCGGCGACGGAACTTCAAAAGGTTCGGGAAGTGGTCAAGGCAATTCGGGAGAAGGTACAGGAACGAACGGAACGTCGTTTTCATTGAGTGGCAGAGGTGTTAAGAATTTGTCAGCACCCAAAACCAACAGAACCGAAACGGGAAACGTGGTTGTGGAAATAAAGGTTGATAAAGACGGTAACGTCATTGAAGCCATTGCTGGGGCACGCGGAACGACTTTGATGAACACTAATATTTGGCGTACATGCGAACAGGCAGCCAAACGCTCCAAATTTACGGCAAAAGAGGATGCTCCCGAAGTCCAAAGAGGCACTATAACTTACAAATTTATAAGATAATACGCCCGTAATGAAAAGCGGTGTGAAAATAAAGGCTTAAAAATAAATTAAAACGGCGTTTTAATAAATTGAAACGTTGTTTTATTTTCTTAAAACGCCTTATTATTTTCGGCATAAACAGAAGTGATGAAAACAAACCAATACTGAATAAAAAAAAGAGAAAAATCATGAAAAAAATCAGATTAACTTTATCTGCGGTATTAGCATTTTTTGCTTTTACAACTGTCGGTCATACGCAGATAAGTACTCATCAGATGCCGCATTCGTTTGCCTTTACGGATGCCACAACTGTACCGACGCTGAAGATAGCCGCTCCCGATGTGGATGAGTATCTTTACAAGGAGCAAAAGGCTGTTGAGGGCAATAATTCTTTTTTGACGCCGAGGGCAAGTGCTTTACTGGTGCCTTTAAAGCAAAACTTTTTTGATAAGGCAGTAAAGACAACCGATGCCGATGCGGATATATACAGAATGAACATCCACATGGATTATGCGCAGGCAATAAACATTTATTCGGATAACTTTTTTATTCCCAAAGGCGGTGAGTTGTATATCTACAACAGCGACCGCAGCAAGGTAATAGGAGCCTTCACTTCAAAAAACAACAAACCCGACGGCAAATTTGCCTCGGAGTATGTGACGGGAGAGGATATCACGATAGAATATTATCAACCAAAAAACGTAAGCCAAAAAGCAGTTATAGAGATAAGCGACGTAGGTTATTTTTTCAGGGATATAAGCGAAGCGGGAAGCAATGTCAAGGCTTCGGCATTTAATTCTTCGGGAAGTTGTCATGTAAACGTCAATTGTTCCGAAGGTGATGATTACCGCAATCAGCAAAGAGGTGTAGTCAGATTGTTGATAAGGTTCAATGCAACCTCTACCGGATTTTGTTCGGGAACGCTTATAAATAATGCGGACAATGATGCAACTCCTTATATATATACGGCAGCACACTGTTTGGACGTTTACATGAAGGATTATTCTTATTTATCCCAACTTATCGTCTATTTCAACTATGAAAGCGCAGGATGCGACCGTCCCGATAAAGAACCGTCTACGGCACAGACACTGACGGGTTGCGACAAATTGGTTATGCAATCATTGGCTGAAGAAAATAAAAGCGGATTGGATGTACTTCTTTTGAAACTGCACGACAATGTTCCCGCTGAATACAATGCTTATTTTTGCGGATGGACTGCAGAAAGAACTCCGCCTGAACACGGTGTTGGTATACATCACCCTTCGGGAGATATAAAGAAGATTTCAACTTTTACAGAGAGACCTAAACGTTCCGCTTTGTATGACGAATCAAAGGTTATGACACATTGGATAGTTTATTTTGCAAAAACCGAACACGGATGGGGCGTTGTAGAGGAAGGATCGTCGGGAAGCAGTATTTTTAATGAAGACGGATTGATTTTCGGTTCCCTTACAAGTACGAGCAGTCCGAGTTGTCAGCCTGATAACAGCAAGACATTTGCCACTTATTCGAGAATGGATCTTGCATACGATTTAATTCAGCCTTATTTGGACCCTCACAATACGGGAATAACCAGATTGCAGGGAATGGATGCCAAAGATGCGGGATTGGAAGACGTTGTTAAACAGACATTGCAATGTGATGTTTATCCTGTACCTGCCAAAGATGATTTGGTTGTGTCTTTGGGTCAAAATAATATGATAGACAGAATAACCGTTACGGATAATGCGGGCAGAATTGTGTATTACGGATCTGACATAGTTGCTGGTAAGGTGACTATAGACGTAAGCGGTTATACGGAAGGCGTATATTATGTAAATATTGTTTCAGGCTGTAAGGACGTGACAAAGAAAATAATTATTCAAAAGTAATAACAAACGGTTAGCACCGCTTCTTAAGATAAGTAGATAAACGGGAACGTGTAATTGAGGAGGTTAAACTTCTGAAATTACATGTTTTTTTCTTGTAATTCAAAAAATCTTTTTATCTTTGCAACTGTGAAGACATAGCAGTCTTTACGGTAACGAAGCGTTTGTTATTGTTATAGATGTGTCCTAAAATTTCGCCAAAGTTTTAAAACATCAGTACAAACAATAAAGGAAAATAGCTACGTGTATAGATACGTGGACCTTCCTTATTTCTGATGTTAGGTGTTTGGCGATACCTTAGGATACGGTAAGAAAAGACCACGTTTTATTATTGTATCTTTTCTTTTATATGATAATCAAGCCTTCATGAATTTGGAATTATTAATTTAAAATTCAAAAAGATATGAAGAAAAGATTAAGAGATTTGGGCATTATGTTAATGCTTATCGGTGCAACGGCAGTTTCCGACCATACGTTTGCACAAAACACCATTAAATCGGGTGAATGGGTGTTCAAACCTAAAATTCAATTGACAAATAACTTATATCCTATGGAGATTTTGTCATTCGTTTTAATCCAAACGGAACACAGATGGAATCTTGCCAACAGTTTGGAAACACCTACGGGAAAAGCCAAAGTTAGGTATTGGGATTGGCGTTGGAGAAATTACGCTTTAGGATTCAGTTGTGAGTATCAGCCGTTTGGATATGGCTTCGGAGTGGAATTCGGTTTGAATTACGAAAAACAAAGTATGTATATCAAATTTCCGGATGCCGAGGATTATTCCCCGTTTGTTAAACACATGACAGTACCCTCTGCAATGGTTTATTACAAAACGGGCGGCATTTCAGACAAACATTGGATTGTCGGAGCAGGAACAAGTTTTGATTGGACGTTTAAGGCAACACGTACCTTTAATAGTACAAAAGAAGTTAATAACGGCTTTACTCCTGCTTTGTATTTAGCTTATCAGTTTCCTGAAGTCAGTGATAACAGGGGTATTAAGCAATATCTTGCTGACTGGACGATATATCTGAAAATAGAAAAACAATTTTATAACTTCTTTAACGAAGATTATTCCTTTAATGGTGTACAACCTTACAACGGATGGGAAACCAATAGAAGTTTTATTACAATCGGAGTTAAAATGAAACTATTTTTATAATATGAATACACAGAAAGTAAAATCAAAATTAAGCGGTATTGCCGTAATATCGGCAATAGGTTTGTTAATTACCGCTGGCGGTTGCTCAACGAGTAAACAAAATTACAATACGTTCAATAAAGACAAAATTCAGGAGACATTGGCAGACAGTATTGTGTATATTATGACAAACGGAGGTAAAGTCAAATTTAATATGCCTAACCTTAATAGTGACCGGGAAATTTATGTATTAGAGCCGGGGAAGATAAGCAAAAGCGGAGACAATGGATTCCTTATTGATTTCGGTAAGATAACAATGGATGTCATCCAATATTCAGGTGATACTATTCTGGTGGAACAAAGCAAAAATCTTAACAGAAAAGAGGGAATAATATTACGGTATCTCTTATCCGACAGCCGTAATTATTCAGTTATAACGGCAGCGGGAAATAACACTCCTGTAGTTGCGGGCAGGTTTATGCCTAATGTACGCCTTAAGATGAGGTATAATCAAAAAGAAGTCAATCTTTATTTTGATTTGGGTCTGAAACAGTGGTCTGTTTGCAATCAATATCATCGTGAAATCAACCGTTACGCACTTGTAAGTAATGAGTTGCACAGGTTTTTCTGCACATTGATGCCTGAAAACAATTTTTTAACGAAGTCTTTTAAGTTAATGTATCAACAAGAGGAGGAAGAAAAATGAAAAAGTTAGCATTTATTATCGCAGCGTTGTTTATCGGTGCGGCAAGTTCACAATCCCAGACAATCCATTGGTTGTTATTTTTTGACACATGGGATCAATACATAGGTAACGGGGTATGCGGTTCGCATGATTTTATAAAGGCCCATCTGGTTAATACGGTTAATGCCGTTTTAGGGGAAGAAAGCGGTTATGTTTCCGATATGCACGATATTTACGGCAGGTATATCTCACCCGAAAGGTGTGAAAAGGAGATTAAGAGCTTAAAATGCCAGCCTGATGACATAATCGTCTTCTATTATGCGGGACACGGAGTCCGTTCAGTTGATGACAAAAGTCAGTACCCGCAGATGTGGATGGGACAGAATGATGAAAAAAAGTGCATACCTTTGATAGGAGTTCATAATGAACTGAAAAAGAAAGGGGCAAGACTGACAATATCCGTTTCAATGTCGTGCAACGTCTTTGATAACGTGTCACCGAAGTATCAATTGATGATGGTAGCCAATGCAGGTCCTACCAAGGTTAGCGAAAACAAGATAGAAAACATTAAAAATTTGTTTTTGAATTATAAGGGTGACATTATAGCCGCTTCAGGTAAGCCAGGACAAAGTTCTTGGGTATATTGGAACGACAAATGTAAGGGAGGGGATTATTTTACAACCTCTTTGGTTTACAATTTTGAGAATTTGGTTTCCCAGGATCAGTTACAGTCCGACCCGTGGCAGGATTTGTTTGTCAAAACCAAGAAAACGGCTTATGACAATATGTATCAATCCCAACAGGCTACATCGTGGGATGATGTGAAAGGAAGGGCTTTCAAGAATTCCCCTACGCAGGAAGCTGTTTTTACGGTTAATGTCAGAAAGGCAACCCCTCCGGCAAAAGAAAAAATAGATGAACCGAATTTAGACGGTACTCCTCAACAGGATATACAACAAGAAAGTGACGAGTATTATCAAAACTTTATGGATGTCATACAAAGGGCTCTTACGTACACCTCTTCGCCGTCCAATAGCCTGCAACAACGTAAGAAGATTGCAGATGCGTTGGCAAAGATGTTTACCGGGGATGCCGTTGTCAGAATGTTGTCGCAGGATAACAATGAAATGATAGACAAAGAGGACATTCAGACCTTTTTAGGCAGGATTTCCACTTCGCGTTTGCTGTACGGGGTGGCGTTGTATCAGTGCTATTTTGATGATAATGGCAGAATATCGGCAATGAAAGTAAAAGAAATCTACAAAGAATAGAAGAAAAGGATGCCTTATAAGCAAAATAAACCGCCTTGTCGCAAATAGATTTTGCCTTATCGCATTTCAATCTGAAAAAAACAGTTTTTTTACACCGAAAAAACAGTTTTTTTAGGTCAAAAAAATAGTTTTTTTGAAAATGAAATGCGATAAGGCGGCGGCAAAATACGGTAAGGCAGTAGTAAAGCCATAAAAAGCAAAACAAATAAGGCACAATAATAGAGAAAACAGAGCAGAAAATACATAAAAATCAAGATAAAATGAAAAAAATTATAATAAGACTATTGGCGGCAGCTGTTTTATTGACTTTAACTGCAGCGACGTTGAATGCACAAAACAATTCCTTATCAGAAAATGCAAAAATAAGGGTGCGGCAAAAGGTAGCACAGATGAATGATTATATTTCCATAATCGGAAGTAAGAAGTTCACTATAGGAGACAGGCAATACCATATACCGAAGTGCCTGAATCTTTTTGTAGCAAGAGGACAGGCTTACGAGGAATATATAGACGATTATCAGACAAAGCGAAGGGAAGGCGTGCTTATGCAAACTACTTCCACCAAACGCAAAGGTGCAGATCCTAATGACCAACTTATGCGTAATTATCTGCCGAGATTGGCTAATTTAAGGTATCAAAACGTGGATATTTCTTCCACCAAATGGACTGATATTCAAGTAAGCAATATCAAACACATTGAAGGTAACTACTATCAGGCAACTGCATATTATGAACAGACGTTTATAGCTACCAATGACGGCAGATACATTTACGGGGATAAGACCAAAAAGCATATTGTCTGTCATATTTTTCTGGAAGAGAGTGATGCAGGAGTGGAATGGCGTATTCTTTTAGGAGATGTTGAGGCTTCGGATACCGAGATAATACGTTAAGGCTATGAAAACAAAAGTTTTTAGTATAATATCCCTTATCGGTCTTTTCTTTACGGGTTATTGCTGTGCCCAAGGGACATTCGGAGGCAGCGAAGAGCAATGGCTGAATACGGAGGTCTACCGTTCCAAGATTAAATTGGTTGATGAGTTTATGGACAGGTTTAACTTTAAGGACACATTGCCTAACCTGTCCTACAATTCGGCGGAAGATTCCCTCAAACATATAATCAGTTTGTTTGATATGCAGACTTTGTTTGCCGACAAGAGTAAAAAGGAGTTTGACAAGGCATTGGCATTTGCCGAAGCGGTGGTTCAAAATAATGTAAAATTGAATTATGAGGACAGTTTGTGGTATGCCAAACTTAAATGCAAGGGAAAACTCGGCGGAAGAGCGATAACTTTTTTTCTTTATCTGACAGTGGAGAATCGGAAAGAGGATATGTACAAATGGGTTATAGCTTCAACGGAGGCGGATGAGTTTACCTTTGCCCAATCTGACCCTTTGAGCCGTGCAATGATAATGCCCGATGACCACGAAACAAAGTTCGTTTCATTAAAGCAGATATTTAAGCACGACAAATCATTTATCACCCGGTATGCATCCCGTAAGTTTAAAGCAGATCCTTTGACGGTTTTCTTTACTTTGGTAAATAGTGGACAGTTTACCTTTGATTATGTGGAAGAAACGGAATTTTACTTTTTACAAGTGCCTGAATATATCTTCAGTATCAGTTATTACGACCGTGAAGAAAAGAATTCGGGCTGGCTTATAGGTGAAGTAAAAGAAATTTCACGGGAAGAAAGAACTGAATTACTGAATAAATTACTTTTAAACAATGAAAACAGGGATTAAAACATTATTTGCCGCAATAATATTATTACTTTGCGGCAGTATATCGGCACAAACTCCCGATATGGTAGTAAAAGAGTTTACGGAGAACTTTCAACAGTACGTCAGTAATATAAATCCTGAACAGGCAAGGGCAAGAATAGACAAAATAGCACCTAACGGAGAAAATTATAGCTGTATAGTGTACGGTAATATTTGCAGAGAAATCAGCCGTATGGATGATAATAATTCGTCAAGTAATATTCATTTGGAGGAGTTTATGTCCAGAATTAAGCTTTTAAATGTTGACGGAGCTATGAGTATAAATTTCTCCGAGCCTGTGTGGGAAAAAGATATTGAGGAGCCTAATGCGGGGGAAAGGTCTAAATATAATAAGGCTTATTTTGTACGTTGCAGAATGGAAATTACGGGTGATAAATACCTTGCACAAGATAATCTGTACAAGGTGCGTAACGGCAGGATTATTGCAATATATGATTTCGCCAATGGTATAACTATGGGTGAAGCCTTACGTCTTTACTCTAAAAAGAAATATAACGAAGCCTTCAAAATCTTCAGAGAACTTTCGCATCAGGCAAGTAGTAACATGCAATCTGTCTATTATGCGACCGTTATGATGTTAGATAAGCATGGTTGTAAGGATCTGAGCAAGTATGTGCGTGAGCAGGAAATTCTTTGGAATATTTACAGAATGAAGCATTATAAATATGAGGAGGTAAACCTATTTATCAGCCGTCTTCATCCGGATTTCAACAAACTTGTCTTTCGTAAAATGTATAATAATCAAGAGTATTCTGGGTTATTAAGTATGGGACTGTACAGAAACGGACTTATTCCTGACAAAAAGGGGGATAAGTGCGGATATATCAATGATAACGGAGAGGTTGTTATTGATTATAAATACGATAAGGTATATCCTTTTGAGGATTGCGGAATGGCTTTGGTTTATAATAACGGTAAATATGGTTATATCAACGACAGAGGGTATGAAGTTACGGATATCAATTATGATTGGGCAGCTCGTATAATAGGAAATGACCGTTCGTTGATTTATAATAATGATACACGGTTATATTCCTTGATAGATTTGAATTTAAGGGGAAAGGTGATAAAAACTTTCAGTGATAAGTATGATGACGGTTTTACTTTTTACAAAAGAAAGTATATAACGCTGGAGATAAAGAATAAAGATAAGATGGATTTGTATGACTATAACGGTAATCTGTTGGAAGAGAATTTAGACAAGGGTTGGTATCATTATATTGAGGGCAGATACATCTTCTACAGAGACAGAGAGAGAATAGAAAAAGACTACTGAAATATCCGTTTTTTACCACGTTTGATTAATTGAAAGTCAGGTGTATAACAAAAAACATGTAATTTTGGCGGGTTCATTCTCCAGAATTACATGTTTTTTGGCGGGTTCGGTCGCCGAAATATACTACATATTACGTTTTATGTACTACATAATTGAAAATTTCACGCCGCCGATGAACCATCTGCCCGCTTGCGGTATGTTTCCTATATCAAAATATTCCTTATTAAAGATGTTGGTGCAGTTAATATAGAAATCAAATTTCTTATACTTGTAATTAACGTTGCAATCCATCGTAAAGAACGGATCGTATGTCGTTTCTTCGCCTGCAATGGTGTTTTCGTATTTGATATATGAGCCTTCACGGACTTGGTAACGCATGGCAGTGTTGAATGTCAAGTTTTTAACAATCGGGACTGTCAGTTTAGCCGTTGCTTTATGCTTAAGATAATTAAGAGCGTATGAAGAAATGTAGTCAATATCCCCTTGCTCCTGATGCATAAAGCAATAAGTAAGGTTTAGTGTAGTTCCGCCATTAAGAAACGTGAAAACTTCGGACAGAAATATCTTGCTGTCAAAGTCAAATCCGTATTTGTTCAAATTATTTATGTTTCTGCTTTGCCATTTATCGTCAGTCGCCGATTCTTTCATCCAATCTATCATATCTTTCCCTTGCATATAATAAATATTGAGCGATGTTACGGCTATACGGTTGCGGTTCTTTGCTCCCAATTCCCAACTTGTGGATTTTTCCTGCTTCAATGACGGATTAGGAGTATGAACTGCGTCAGAATAATACAGTTCCGTAAAAGACGGAAGGCGTGAAGAAGTGTTAAATGCCGCATATACTTCCCAATTTCTGTTAAGAGAGTAATTCAAATTCACACTCGGATAGACCGTAAATATATCTTGGTTAAACGAAGTGTTTTGAAAACTCATTAGTCCCACTGTTACAAGAAGGTTTTTGTAATTATAATTGCCTTGAACGAAGTAAGAAAAATTTATCCTGTCTTTTTGATGGTCGTAATGCTCACCGTGAAGAAGGCAAGGCTCACCTAAAACCGACGAAAGTATTTCTTCGTAGCGTACATCACTGCCGAAATTCAACTTAAAGTTATTATAAGTATAGACAAACGCCATGTTGTTTCCAAGAGTGTTGGATTTGTGATAATTCGGTGTGGAAACATCTTTGATTAACTCAAATTCGTCAGTGTGTAAATTGTAATAAGCCGACGGAATGACGGAGAAATTTTCCGCAATATTGAAAATACCTTTCAAAGACGTAAGAAAGGAAGACGTTTTTTCGTGTTGGTTAGGGAATTTTGCGGAATAAAAAGTGTTTGCTCCGTAATCCTTGCGGTTATATCCTATCTGAAAGTCCAATTTGTCGTTATCTTTCAAATTAACCCTGTTTTGATACAATACATTATATATATTGTAATCGGAATTGGCGATATAGCCTTCGGAGTTCTTCAGTCCGAGCGAAAGATAGTTCTCAACGTTTTTGTATCTCTTCGCTCCGCTTACTTCGGTATTGAAAAAACCGTGTTCACCTGCTTCAAGGGTAACATCCAATGCTTGATTGACGGATTTTTTTGTGATGATATTGATTCCTCCCGAGAAAGCGCTGGCTCCGTATATGATTGCCGTAGGTCCTTTGATGATTTCTATTTTTTCAATGTCGGAAATATTGACGGGAATGTCCAAAGAATAATGACCTGTGTGGGGATTTGTGATATTGATTCCGTTTAAAAGAACTGCTGTTTGGTCAAAATTGCCGCCGCGTAGGGAAATGTCCGATTGAACTCCGTGTCCGCCTCTTGTTTGTACGTCAATTCCGGCGGCGTAATCCAATAATTCGGCGACGGATTGCGGTTTGAGGTTTTCTATTTCCTGACGGGTGATAACGGTAACGACTTTGCCTGCCTGATTAATCGGTGTGGTGAGTTCGTCTTCGATTGTTACCGTCTCCAATGTGGAATACATTGCAACCGAATCGGTATTTACCGTTTGTGCATTAGCTGTTTTTTCCGCCGATGTGGCAAGTGTCATAATGGAGACCACACCTATGGTTACTGCTTTGTGCATTGAATTGTATGCACTGTAACTTTTCTTTTCAAATCGCTTGAAACGGAAAGTTTTTTTCTTTAAAAACTGTTTTTTAAACATGACTTGTGTTTTTAAATGGTTAATAAATTAGTTAAAACACCGTTTTTATCAAAACGGATAACATAATAACTGAAAAAAAATATAATTATTGCAATAAGGCATTTATAAAACGTCAAAATAAAGCGCCGTATTAATTTACTGACATCGCAGAATAATTTACTGATATCGCTGATTAATTTACTGACATCGCAGATTAATTTTTTAAAACGCCGCAGAGATTTTACCGCATTCTGATGCGCTTGTAAAAATAAGGAATCAGTATCTGATCAAAGCCCTTGTTGATGTCACATTCTACGTAATCAATTTGCATATCATTGCACGCAGAATGTATTTTTGCGAATTTATCCGCCATTAGTGATTGGTACTTGTCGCGGATTTCGGACGGATTGACTTTTAACTCCTCTTTGGTTTCGGCATCAACGAATTTATACGGACGGTCCTTATATTGCAAATTTTCTTCAAGCGATTTATCCAAAACATGAAACAAAATAACTTCGTGTTTTGCGAATTTAAGATGTTGAAGTGCCTTGATAAAACCCTCATCCTGCGTATCGGTTGAGAGCAAATCGGTAAAAATTACTACAAGCGACCGTTTATGGATTTGATTTGCCAATATATGAAGCAAAGGTGCCGTGTCGGTTGATTGGGGAAACTCTTTGTAAGGTTTATTCATCAGTTGCTCCAAAAGAGTAAATATATGCTTTTTGTGAACTTCGGAAGATTTTACCTCACTTATATAATCTATTTTGTCGGAAATAAGACTTAAACCGAAGGCATCCCTTTGTTTGTAGAGCATTTGCAGGATTACTGCAGCGGCATATATGCAGAATGTAATCTTATTGGGATTGTTGAAACTGACCTGCTTTTTGTCAAACGGGAAACACATCGAAAGGCTGTTGTCAAGTGCAATCATGCACCGCAGATTCGTTTCCTGTTGATAATTCTTTATAAACAATTTGTCGGTACGGGCATATAGTTTCCAATCAACAAACCGCGTGCTTTCGCCTGTATTATACGCCCTGTAATCTGCGAATTCCACCGAATAACCGTGGAACGGGCTTTTGTGCAATCCCGACAAAAAGCCCTCGACAACTTGTTTGGCTTTAAGTTCTATGGAAGAATATCCCGATATTTGTTCTAAAACGCCCATTTTTCAGTTCATTGTAAGTATGCAGTATATGTAAGGATACCCTAAACTATATACTGCATACTTCAGAGCGGATTCTTATGCTGTTTTAAAGATATTGTTCTATTTTTTCTTTATAAGAATTTTTGCTGTTTGCGCCGACCATTTTGTCAACCAGTTCTCCGTTTTTGATAAACAGCACGGTAGGCACATTTCTTATACCGTATTTTGAAGGGATTTCAGGAGATTCATCCACGTCACACTTACCTATAACGGCTTTGTCTTTGTATTCTTCAGCCAATTCTTCAATAATAGGGGCGATATGCTGACAAGGTCCGCACCATGTTGCACCGCAATCCAAAACAACAAGTTTTTGTTCTTTTGCTACCAACTCTTCAAAGTTAGTGTCGTTAATTTCTAAAGCCATGATTCTGTTTCCTTTTTATTAGTTTTACATAAATTACACTGCAAAATTATAAAAATTTTCAATATTACGCTATAAAACGGCATTTTATTGAAAAAATATTCTTATCTTTGCATTCGATTTTTGTTTGCAAATAAAATAATAAGAAATATGTACAAACAATTAATTTTAGCGATCAATCCCGGCAGCACTTCTACTAAAATAGCAGTGTTTGACGGCGAAAACAAATTATTCGATAAGAATATCAAACATCAGGCAGAGGATTTAAAACAATTCGAACACATTGCCGACCAATATGCATTCAGAAAAGAATTATGTCTGAAGGAAGTTGCCGATGCAGGTTTCGATATCAAAGACTTTAAAATCATAATAGGCAGAGGCGGACTTACCAAATCAACCCAAGGAGGTATATGGGAAGTTACTCCTGCGATGATTCACGACTTGCAAATAGGCTACGCAGGACAACATGCCTGCAATCTGGGCGGACTTATTGCCAATGAAATCGCCAAAGAGATAGGCGTTAAAGCAGTTATTGCCGATGCGGGAGTTACCGATGAGAGAGAAGAAATAGCAAAACTGTCAGGCCATCCTTTAATGCCGAGAAATTCCATCTTCCATTGCTTAAACCAAAAAGCTATCGCACGCCGTTATGCCCGTGAACACGGTAATGGCAAGAAATATGAGGATCTTAACTTGATAGTCGTACATTTAGGCGGCGGCATATCGGTAGGAGCCCACTATAAAGGCAAAGTTATCGATGCCAATCAAGCATTGGACGGCGATGGTCCGTTCTCTCCTGAACGTTCGGGCAGCGTACCGATGACCAAACTTATTTCTTTGTGCTTTTCCGGTCAGTATACAGAACAACAAATCCGCAAAATGATTGTAGGAGAAGGCGGTTATGTTGCATATTTAGGCACCAATGACGCCCTTACCGTTGAAATAAAGGCAAAAGAAGGCGATGAAAAATTCGCATTCATCCAATCGGCGATGGCATACCAAGTTGCAAAAGAAGTCGGAGCACAGGCAGCGGTTCTTCACGGCAAAACGAAGACTATAGATGCCGTTTTGATTACAGGCGGTATCGCTTACGGCAAACCGTTTGTCAAGGAATTGTCTGACCGTATTGATTGGATTGCCCCTATTTATGTTTACCCGGGTGAAGATGAGATGGGAGCTTTGGCAATGAACGCAACGATGTATCTTAACGGTGAATTGCAGTTGCAACAGTACGAATAATCCCGCAAGAATCATAATTCATTGAAACAACAACGGCGGAAAAATTTATAAATCCGCCGTTGTTTTTATTTTTATGCGGCAATTTTCTTATGGAATTGCGTACTGAAAATTCAGTGGCATTATTGCGCAAAATTAATCAGCGATGTCAGTAAATTATTCTGCGTGATTAATAAAATAATACGGCGTAAAAAAATTTTTTTACGCCGTTATTTTTCCCTCTTATGTATACTACTGATTATAAATGGTTTTAAAAATAAATTCTATTGCGTCTATACTTTGCGGAGTTTGGTTGTCAAGATTGTCAATCCCGAAGACCTTGCCTTCTTTTACCGCCTTAAGCCCGTTATACGGATGGGTATGCATAAAAGTCTCCCTGTCGTATGAACGGACAAAGATATAATCAGGCTGGTTTGCAAATAGTTCCTCCTTATTAAACGACCAGTTTTTGGCATTTTTGGCAATGTTGTCACCACCCGCCAGATTGAAGATTTCATTTACGTAAGTATCCGCTCCCGCAGAGAAATCGCCGCTTGCACCGAACCCTACAACATAATAAACTTTAGGTTTATTGATTTGTTTTGCCTTAATGATGCTGTCGCATCGCAAAGATACCTTCTCAAGACGTCTTTTGCAATCGTCAATAAGGCTGTCGGCGGTCTTTTCTTTATTAACGATTTTGCCCAATTGCGACATCACTTTGTACATATCCTCAATTTTTGCACCCTCACGGAAAGACAAAACAGGGATTTTGGCATTCTCCAAAACGACAACCGATTTCTTGGGAAAGATTGACGATGTTATGGCAATGTCAGGGCGTAAGGATATGATAAGTTCAAGATTTGCGTCATTGATGCCGCCGATTGATTGAATGTTTTTCACTTCGGGCGGGAATTTACAGAAATCCGTCCTGCAGACAAGTCTGTCCATACAGCCCAGTTCGCATATTATTTCCGTAACCTGCGGAGATACGGAGGCGATACGTTTGTTGTCTTTTTTGATGTCAATATTTGCGGAAACATAGACGTTATCCGCTCCGATTTGCGGCATATTGGTTTTCTTATTACAGGAAACCAATCCCATAATAAGCATCACCGCACAGCTGAAATATAAAACACGTCTCATTTTTGTTTGTTATTTATTGATTTAGTTATATTCTTGTTTTCATTTTTACAAATTCCGACGGCGTAAATCCTGTTTCTTTTTTAAAGAATTGACTAAAATAGTTCTTGTCTGCTAAATTTAATCTCTCCGATATTGCCTTAATAGTCATATTTCCCAGCAATAACATTTTGGTTTTGCGGATTATTTCCGCATTAATAAGTTTCATTATACTATCGCCTGTAATCTGTTTTATTACATTACGTAAATGACTTTTGGAAATACACAATTGTTCGGCATAGGCATCTATTGTCAAAGATAAATCATAATTCCGTCTTAATAATTTCATAAATTGATTGTATATTTCATAACTTCGTGTGCTTATATCAGGGTTACATATCTTTCTTTTAGTATTTATCTCTATCGAGTTAATCAATGCCGACACCAAATGCCTGACTGATGTCCATAAAGGGTCATCATATCGGGCAGTTTTCTGTAATACATCCAAATAATTCACAGCATAGATGAAACTTGCGTCACTTAATCGGTCAATAAACGTCAGATTATACAATAATTCCTGGTCATAAATTTCTTCGAAGTTACATTCAAACCAAACAGATTTAAAATCCTCTGATCTACTTTCCTCTTTACAAACCGTATATTGCGGATAGATGACAAACATTCCTTTCTTAAGTGTATACTTTTCATAATTTATTAATATGTTTGCAGAACCAGATAAAACCAATTCAAACTGCGGGTAAATTATTTTCGTAAACTTGCCGTCTGTTCGTTTATAAAATACTTCGGAATCATTAATAAATATAATAATATTCTTACCGCCGTCCTTTCCATCAGAGAGTGCAGAAAAGAAATCAGTATCTAATACTATTACATTATTTATATTTGTCATCGTTAAATTTTTTAGAGTGCAAAATTACTAAAAAACTACGCAAAGATTGCAAAATAGTTATATTTCTACAATAAATAGTTATATTTCTTTGCTGTTTACAGACCAAATCACCGTAATTTTGCAAATCGAAAAAATATAATGAAAGGAGGTTTATCAAAAAAAAGGAAAAACGAAGTAAAATACCTTTTTATTATAGAGACTTTAAAGGGAGATGCCGAAAATCCCATAAAGAGTAGGAGCGCAAAACAGTTGTCAAGTGATTGATGCGTGTCATTTAAAGAAAATGTGTGCAAAGAAACTTCGCTGTACTGCTGTTTGCTACGAATGTCAATGGACAAAAAATTAACTAAATTAAAACTTCCTGAATATGGATAAATACAAAATTAAGAAAATCACTCTTGAGATAGTAATACTTGTTATTATAGCAATATTTACTTCTGTCATTACACATTATACATTCAGAAATCAAGATAAAAGGGCATTTGAATGCTATCAGAAAGGAAAGATTCCTGACATAAAATTATTCTCTGTAAAATGTCCTGACTAATAAATTCAAAGCAAGGTGTGTAATTAATTTTACCCTTGCTTTTTTTATAACATCTGCTGTTTACTATTATTATTTAATTAAATCAGACTTTCGATTACTGTTATTTATCTTTATTTAAACTATGTCACACTATATAAACAGCATTCAAGATATTTTTATCACAACTTACGGAAGGATTTCATCTTTATCTAAACAATCCACTCAATGTATTCCTTATATATAAGTAAGTTTTCCATATGTTTATTTATAACGTTCTTTCGGTTAGTTATATTCTTGTTTTCATTTTGACAAATTCCGACGGCGTAAAACCAGTTTCACTCTTGAAAAATTGATGGAAATATTCATAATTTTCAAACTTTAATTTTTCAGTTATGTCTTTGACCGTAATATTTTCAGACAGCAACATTTTAGACTTGCGTATTATCTCGGCGTTTATTACTTTTGTTATGCTTTTACCTGTAATTTGCTTTACAATATTACGTAAATGACTTTTGGATATACAAAGTTGTGAGGAATAATCTTCATATGATAAAGAAAAGTCGTAATTTTGTCTTAAAAGTTTCATGAATTGTTTATATAATTCAAGACTTCTGTAACTTATATCTGAACTTTGAATGTGTCTTTCTATATTTACATTTATCAAATTAATTAAAGACATTACAGAGTATTTGACGGATTTTAGCGCAGGGTCATTATATCCGGCCGTTAGATGTAATATGTCAAAGCAGTTTACAATATAATTGAAATCTTTATTGTTTAAATTATTAATAACCTCTAAATTATACAATACTTCATAATCGTAGATTTCTTCAAAATTGCAATCAAACCAAACGGAACTGAAGTTTTTACTTCTGTTTTCACATTTCCATAATGTATATTGAGGATAAATAATCAGATTACACCTTTGTACATGGTAAACTTGGTAGTCTATAAAATAATCGGCATTACCTGAAAGAACTAATTCTAATTGAGGATGGATTATTTTAACAAAATTTCCGTCAGTTTGAAGAGAAAATGTATCAGAGTTTCTGATCAGTACAAAATTTTCGGTTATGATATTTCCGTTATTTTCTTTTCCGTTGGATATTGCGGAGAAGAAATCTTTATTCAGTATTATCGGATTAGCTATTGTTGCCATTCATTTTATTTCTTTGAGGTGCAAAATTACTAAAAAAGTGTAAAGAAACCGTAAAATAGTTATATTTCTTCAATAAATAGTTATATTTCATCACCGACCATACAATAACTCACCGTAATTTTGCAAATCGAAAGAGGAAGAATTATAAACCATAAAAAAGGAGGACAAGATGAAAGGTAATAAAAATGAAAAAGATAAATAGAATAGTAATGTTTGTTTTTATATTTTCCGCAGCAAATAATGACATCGCCAAAGGGTTCGGATATATTGTTAAGGAAGACGGTAGTTATACGTTTTCTTTAAAGTCTGTAGAGTTAAACAATGTTTTGAAATGAAAACCAGTTATTTCAAGTATGTATCCTTGATAGGATACATACTTTTTGTTAATATAAATATTTATTCCCAAGAATTATTAGCATCATTCACTATTAATACAGATGATGAAGCGGAACTTGTGAAAATAAACACGAATGAAGATGCCGTAATGTTTTTTGATTGTCTTTCAAATAAGGATAGTTTAATCTTATATAAGATAGACGGTAATAATATGGATGTTCTAAAGATCAAGAATGTATCTGTTTCTGACGGACAACAAGTATATTATAGCAGTCCGTACTCGATGTTTTATACTAAAGATACATTATTTGTAACTTTCGGAGAATATTGTGCAATGTATGCTTCAAAGGATATGAAATTAAGCAAAATTATACCGCTTATTGATACTGTGGATGGTATTGACGGATACTACAGTATAGTGGGATATAGAGATAAAAAACTTATTTTGGCAGATGATTTGTATTATCATAAGGGGTTAAAAGATTATACCAAGTGTAATTTAGTTTGTGTTGATGTTGAAAAAGAGAGTATAACAGACCGAAAAACTATTGATTTCGGAAATGCAATTCTGTTAAATACAAGATCAAATATTAATATATTTTGTTCTGATACTAAATATATATCTGTTATGCATACAATAAAACCGATTGTTTATATATTGGATTATAATTTAGATATTATTGACAGTATATTATTTAATAAAACTGTCGGGTATAGACAAAGTGAAATAATGCTTGACAGTGTTTTTAATGAAGATTTAATTCAAGATTGTATTAATTCGCCGAAAACATCAATATATATATTGAATGAAAAATTTGATATATATAACAAAGGATATAATCTCAAGCAGTGTTTTTTAGGTAATAATCAATTAATTGTGTATAAGCCGTTTGATTCATCTTTGTTTAATATTGTATGTGTAAACATTGATACTAAAGAAATTCAGAATATTGCATCGTTTAAGGAGGATGATATATTGGCAGCAATACATGATATGAAAGTTTTTCCTTTATTTAAAAACGGAATATTGTTCAAGCAAAACGAAAGATTGTGTAATAATG
Source organism: Bacteroidales bacterium (assembly GCA_017633985.1). Taxonomy (GTDB): domain Bacteria; phylum Bacteroidota; class Bacteroidia; order Bacteroidales; family P3; genus Scybalousia_A. The sequence goes on along the minus strand of JAGBOF010000007.1, from coordinate 17,576 downwards.
AAGAAGATATTATTTACAGTATTGATATGTATTATGTCAAGCAATTGGATGTATGCAGGTAATGATACCGTCATGTGTCAGACATACAAATCAGATACGGCATATATTGTTATTAATACTTATGATGCAGTTATTTTCTTTGATGATTATTTTTGTGCGACATGTTTTGCACAAGATGTTATAACACAAAAACTGTTGATGATTTATGCGAGACCAACAATATCCGTTCTTGAAAGATTGAAGATAAAGAAGCACCTACAAAAGTATTTTCCAGATGCAGATATATTTTTTCTTTTGAAGGAATTACCCGATAATATACATATTAACAGTCTAATGTATAATCAATAATTAGGACTATTGTATATATTAGAAAAAATAGAAAACATAACGATTTATAATAATATTATATCATTAATGGTGTTGGGGGTTACAACAGTTTATTCTATTATAACATTATTGTTACGGACAATATCGGCATTGACTTCAAAGAGTTTTCGGATATTTTCTTTATTAAGCACTGTTGCTGCGGAATCGAAAAAATACATCCTGCCGTTTTTTAAAGCAAGAACATAATCAGAGTATTTTAAAGCCAAGGACAAATCATGTAACACTATCAGTATGGTGGTGCCGTTTTGTTTCTGGATTTGTTTTAATAATTTCATTATCTCTGTTTGATGTTTCAAATCAAGACTTGCAACAGGTTCGTCCAAAAGCATAAGTTTGGTTTGTTGGGCAAGAGAACGTGCGATAAAAACTCTTTGTCTCTCGCCGCCCGAAAGAGAATTTATCAGGCGGTTACGCAGTTGCCATGTATTGGTTTGACGCATCGCCTGCTCGGCTATAGAGAAATCTTCTTTGTTATCGGATTGCAGAAGTTTTTGATAAGGCATTCTTCCCATAAGAACTATTTGCAGGGCAGAGAAATCGAAATCGGTGTCATTATTTTGAAACACCATTGAGATATTTTGCGCAGTTTCTTTAACAGAATAGGAGTTAATGTTTTTATCTTCCAATAGTATTTTGCCGCTGTCGGATTTCAGGATATTGGATATTAGTTTCAAAAGAGTTGTTTTGCCGCTGCCGTTCATACCGACAATGCTTGTAAGAGTCCCTTTCGGTACGGAGAAATCAATCCCGGATAATATTGTTTTGTCTTTTACTTTGTAGGTGATGTTATTACACTGTAATATGAACATTTTACAACACAATTAAATATGATAAACAAAAAAGATTTATAAAAATAAAAAGGGCGGTTTGTAAGAATATAATAAATTACCAACCGCTCTTTCTTATCATCTAAAACAACAAGGAAATTTCCTTTATAGATGATGTTATTTATTTATAAATTGAACAAAATTGTTCTTGATGTCAGCTTGTTCATATAAAACTCCGATAGGGGAGATTTGATTCATACGTTGGTTCATACGCATTTGATATTGTTGGCGTATCATATTAACGTCTTCTTTTACTGCACGTTTTGCAATATTGTCAATATTTACCACATAGACACCGTTGAATCCTTTAATAGGTTTGCTTAAACCTTTATTCTTCTGTCCTGCTATAGTTCCTAAAACACGCATTTCTCCGCCTGCTCTGCCGTAGTAAGGTGTTGAGAAATCAACTCCCATAACAGTATCGATTTCGACACCAGCTTTTTCAGCATAAGCTTCAAGTGTTTTGTTTGACTTCAAAAGACCTTCTGCTTTTTCAATTAATTGTTCTGCTTTCTTGTCAATCTTAACCAAACGTTCAAATTCAGGATTTTTCTTCAAAGATTCCAACGGCATAATGCCTTTGTTTTGGATTTCTTTCAAACCGACAACAACAAACATGTCTTGGAAATTGTCTATATTTTGAAGTTCATATATTTCGGGAGCGACTTCACCTTCTTTAACTTTCTTACCGAAAGCCCAAGAAACAACTTCACGTGCATAAGGAGTTCCGTCCAATTGATAAGACATCTGGCCGATAACCGAAGAATTTACGTTAAGGTTTTCTTTTTGAGCCTGTGCTTCCAAAGATTTCAAATCTTTGGCTTTTGAAAGGAATATATTGGCTTTGTCTTTAACGTCATTTATTGTTTTTTCAGAAGGACGTATTCCCATAACAATGTGTGCAAGTCTGATTTTGGAATGTAATTCCGTCTTGTCAGTAACCTTAATAATATAATCTCCTGCTTCATCAGGGCGGTGGTATACGAATACACCGTTTACAGGAGTTGAAATCATAGGTTGGAACATATCTTCCATGATCTGACCGTCACGTACCCATCCTTGATCTCCGAAATTGTCTTTTGTGCTAGGATCATCAGAGAATTTAGCAACATTTTCTTCGAATAAAGAAGTATTTTTGCTTATTGCAGTGTATAAAGAATCTACAAGAGCTTTTTCCTGTTCAGGTGTACGTTTGATTTGTTCCGCACCTATTTTATTATTGAATATAGCAATTACCGAAAATTTTACGGAATCAGGACGTGCCTGTTCATTAAGTATTTTACCCATTACCCAATTGTTGCCTGCTTGACGAGGGGACAGATAGCTGCCCGTAGTTTTGCCTGCAAGCAAAGAATCAGGGAAGTACATCGTTACTGCACGGTCGGAACGTTTGTAATAGGTACTGTCATATTTGACATCCGAAACTGATGATACGAAAGATTCCATTTCGTCATTTGCAGTTGTCTGCATTTCTTCAAACAAAGCAACGACAGAATCATTGATTTGTTTAATATCTGCAGGAGACGGCTGAATGTCAAATTTTACAAATTCGATTTCTCGGCTTTCTTCCGAACGGAAAAATTGATTTTTATGTTCATTATAATATTTTTCAAAATCTTTGTCCGAAACTTTTATTTGATTATCATCTATTGAAGCGTAAGGAAGTACGGCATAACGTGTATCAGCCGTCTGATCGTAAACGTCGCTTAAATACTTTGCCATCGTTTTAGGCATATAAAAACTTTTTGCCAACACTACGGCGTATTTTTGCTGCATGCGTTCATTAACGGCATTGCGTTTCATTTCCTGCCAAGCAGCCTGTTGTTCAGGTTGCATTTTGTCATATTGGGACATAATCTGACGTACTGTCTGTGCATTGTACTGTCCTGTGGTAGGGTCCGTGAATTGTTGACGTGCCGTATTGGAAATAAATGTGCCTAAAAACATATCATTCAACTCATCTTCACCGACGGAAATACCCAAAAGACCGCATTCCCTGTTAAGAAGTTTTTCGCTTACAAGTTGTTGGTAAGCCATGATTTTTGTTTGGAATGATTGTTCCTGCGTCATTTTGCCGTCAGGCATCTGGTTACGCATATTGTTCTCGGACATCTCACTGCGTGAATTGAATTCATTGATATTAATGTCCATGTTATCCACAGAAGCGACTTTTGTAGGCATTCCTTCTCCTCTGTTTCTTGTTAATAAGTCGCTGAAGATAAATGCAAGGATTGCAATAGCAACAACAGTTACAGCCAATCCGCCTCTTTTTCTAATTCTACCAATTATAGCCATAATATTTTATTAAATTTTTGTTTATTTTAAGTTTGCAAAATTATAAATAATTTCACGTAATAAAAAGTTTTATTAAAAAAAATTAAAAAAAATGTTTATTTTTCTGTTTTAATGCTTAATTTTGCCGAATGATTTTTCGTTGTAAAAACACAGATATGATTATGAAGAAAAGAATAATGTTCACCGTGTTATTTATTTGGGCAATGTCGCTACCGGCATTATTGTCTGCCCAAAATAACGGTAAAACGGACAGAAGTTTTGAGCTGTCCAAAAATCTTGAAATATTTTCTGCGGTATACAAAACACTGTACAATACCTATGTTGACGACATTAATGAAGGGGATTTGATAAAAACGGCGATAGATGCCATGACTGCAAAATTGGATCCTTATACTAATTTTTATCCTGAAAGCGATATGGAAGATGTAAAACTCCAATTGTTGGGAGAATACGGCGGTATAGGAGCATTGATTCATTCCAAAGACGGCAAAACAGTGATTTCAGAACCCTACGAAGGTATGCCTGCTTACGAAGCGGGGGTAAAAGCCGGGGATATTATCATAGAAGTAAACGGACAAAAGGCATTGGGAAAGAAAAATGATGAGGTAAGGGAGTTCTTACGCGGACAGGCGGGAAGCGATATTAACCTTAAAGTCGAAAGAGACGGCAAAGAAATGGATTTCAAATTCAAAAGAAAGGCAATATCTTTGCCTAACGTTCCTTATAGCGGCATGATTTACGGCAATATAGGCTATATTAAACTGAACGAATTTACAAAAGACGCCGCCAATAATGTTTTATCTGCATTCAATTCATTAAAAAAACAAGAAATGAAAGGCTTAATACTTGATTTACGCGGCAACGGAGGAGGTTTGCTGAACGAAGCGGTTGATATTGTCAATATTTTTGTAGACAAAGGCGAGACAATAGTTACCACAAAAGGCAAATTGGAAAACCGCAATCAGACATACAAAACTTCGCGTAAAGCCGTAGATACCGAAATACCCGTAGTGGTTTTGATAGACCAATCCTCGGCATCGGCATCGGAGATAGTAAGCGGTTCTTTGCAGGATTTGGACAGAGCGGTTATCATGGGACAGAGAAGTTACGGCAAAGGATTGGTACAAAACGTACTCCCTCTTATATATAATTCGCAAATGAAAGTTACGGTATCGAAATATTATATTCCGTCAGGGCGTTGTATTCAGGCAATTGATTATTCCCACCGCGATGCACAGGGAAGAGCTGTTAAAATACAGGATTCTTTGCGTACTGCATATAAGACTAAAGGGGGCAGAACGGTATACGACGGTTACGGAATAGAACCTGACACAATTCTTAATACCGATTATGCAAGCCAAATATCGGTTGCACTTCTTTTAAAGTTCTTACCGTTTGATTATGCAACTGAATTCGTAAAAAAACATCCGTCAATACCGGAACCGAAAGACTTCACAATCACGGATGATATTTATGCGGATTTCGTAAAATTCCTTCAGGACAAAGATTATTCATACACCACTCCTACGGAAGAGGGAATAAAAGTATTGATTGAGAGTGCGGAGAAAGAAAAATGTGACGAAAGTGTCAGGATGTTGCTGGAAAATGCGAAGACACAAATAGAAAATGATAAGAAAAACGACCTTTATAAGTTTAAAGACGAGATAAAAGATATGTTGTTAAGCGAAATCGTTGTCAGATACTACAACCAAAAGGGAAGAGTGGAAGCAATGATTCAAAATGACAAAGAAGTAAAGGCTGCTTCCGACTTGTTGAAAAACACGGAACAATACAGTGAAATATTAAAACGGCGTTTTAATTAAATAATCAGCGATGACAGTAAAATAATCAGCGATGTTAGTAAAATAATACGGCGTTTTATTTTCGGCAGACGCATTTGATTGAAAATAAATAATATTAATAGGTAAAAAATCATGAAAAAAATCTTGTTAGGTGCAGTGTTAATTTTGTTATCAGGGATAACCTCTGCACAGAATCAATTAACGCAACAGGAGAAACAATATTTGGATTTTCTGTATCAATACATGCCTTTGAGCGATAAGGCTGATTATGATTCTGCGTTCTTTATAACCCAAGTCAAAACGGCAATTGAGGCGAGAAATACATTTTCTTGGGGTAAGAAAATACCTGAAGACATATTTAAACATTTCGTCCTTGTCTACAGGGTGAATAACGAGAACTTGGATACGGCACGTGCGGTTATGTTCCGCATGATTAAAGACAGAATAAAGAATATGTCAATGTACGATGCGGCGTTGGAGGTCAATCATTGGTGCCATGAGTTCGTTAATTATAAGGCTTCGGACGGCAGAACGTCCGCTCCTTTGGCTACAATGAGAACTTCGTGGGGCAGATGCGGCGAAGAAAGTACTTTTGCAGTTACGGCGTTGCGCAGTGTGGGTATTCCTGCCCGCCAATGCTATACTCCGCGTTGGGCGCATACGGATGACAATCACGCTTGGGTAGAAGTTTGGGTTGACGGCAAGTGGTATCATTTGGGTGCATGCGAACCTGAAGCCAAACTTGATGTAGGTTGGTTTGACGCACCTGCCAAAAGAGCGATGATGGTTCATACAACGGTTTTCGGAAAGTATGACGGAAGCGAAGAAAAGAACTTTGTGAGTGAAAAATATTCCAAAATCAATCTTTTGGGTAATTATGCCCCTACAAAGAAACTTACAGTTACGGTTGTAGATGATAAAAACAACAGGGTAAAGGATGCAAAAGTCAGTTTCGGACTTTATAATTATGCGGAATATTATCCTTTGGCAGAAATCAAGACTGATGCAAACGGTCAGGCATCGCTTACTACGGGTTACGGAGATTTGGTTATTTGGGCGAGAACGGATAACGCTTTTGCGCAAAAGCAGGCTTTTGCTAACGAAACGGATATAACACTCCGCATAACTTCCGATTTTTTGAATACCGTAAGACCTGAAAATATTTTGACAATCACCCCGCCGAAAGAGTTGCCGATAGAGACTTTGGACGAGAAACTGGTTCAAAAGAATAACGAGCGTTTGGTTTATGAAGATTCCGTACGTAATGCTTATATAGCGACTTTCCCGCAAACAAATAACCCTTTAATTAAAAATTCATGGGGAAACTACAAAGAAATACAAAAAGTTCTTGATTCCAAACATCCTTTGGCAGAAAGAATGTTGAACCTTGTTTACGAGAAAGACCTTCGTGACGGAGAGTATTCGGTGTTTATGGATCATTTGAATAACATTAAAGACGGTGATACATCGCAATACATAATCAATCCGAGAATTGCTTTGGAGAAAATAACTCCGTGGAGAAGCGTTATCAAGAATTATTTTGATAACATACGTTACGTTTTCGTAAACGGCAATGATCTTTCCGAATGGATAAGAATTAATATCAGGGTAAATCCTACCGACAATTATTACGGAGTTCCTATTTCACCTGCGGGAGTGTTGAAAATGCGTCAGGCAGATAAAAAATCCCGTGAAATATTCTTTGTTGCCGCAGCACGTACCTTCGGAATACAATCACGTTATGAATGGGCAACAGGCCGTGCCCAATGGCGTAAAGACGACAACTCACCGTGGCAATATGCCTTTAAGGAAGGAAATAAAAAGGAAAACAGCGACTGTACATTGATAGTTAAAAACAATCCTTCCAACCATATCAAACCTGAATATTACATGCAGTTTACCGTTCAGAAGCTTATAAACAATGAATTTAAGACATTGGATTACGAATATGATCCTCATTTTGATAATTTCCCTGATACATTAAAATTAGGTGACGGAGAATACCGTTTAATGGTAGGCAACCGTAACTCTTCGGGAAAGATCAGAGTGTCGGAAACATATTTCACATTGACACCTAATAGTGTAAAAGAAGTAACGGTGACCATTCCTGAAATAGAGGAGGACATTACTTCTTACGGACATGTTGATTTGAACAATACATTGACTAATATCGCATACAAACCTGCGAATACTGCAAAGAATTACAATATTAAACAGCTTGCACAAAGCAACAAAGCCGTTATTCTTGCAGTTATAGATCCGTATAAAGAGCCTTCAAGACATTTGCTTGTTGATATAGCAAAGAGCAAAAGCGATTTTGACAGTCAGAAAGACGTTACTTTGGTATTGGTTCTTGATGAAAGCCTTTTGAATAAAGATTTTACGACAAAGGTATTTCCTGACTTACCGGAAAATACGGTGGTTTTGCTTGATAAGAACAAAACAATAGAAAAGAAAATAATCAAAGCAACGGATCTGAAGTTCCTTAATAATTATCCTATCTTGACATTGATAAATAAAGATGATATAATTTATTTATCACAAGGTTATAAGATTTCTTCACAGGAGGAATTGCTTAAGGTTATAAAGAAATTAAAATGAAGAGATTGATTTTTATATTAACGTTGTTTGTAACCGTACCTCTGTTTCCGCAGATAGAGTACGGTTATGAACGGCCTAAAAGCAGTATTGACCCTTGGAAATTCGGTATTAATGTCGGAGTTTCCCAAGATTGGATTAATCAAAATAACGGAATCGAGAAGAAAATAGGATGGAAAGCAGGATTGAGCGGAGAAAAGCATTTGGTGTATAACATTTACTTCAGACCTGTTTTTAATTTGGTGAAAAAAGGCTTTGTTTGCGATATAGAAGACAGATTCAAAGAGGATGTTAACGGCTATTTGTTAGATTTGGAGCTTACAATTGAGCTAAAATTCGGTGATGAAAGGGCAGGACGCGGATTTATTATATATTTTGCACCGTTTTTTACTTACGGTATAGGCGGTACTAGTACATATACCAATCAGAATCCTGATAATCCCGGCAATCCGGGAATATTACCCGATAATTACAAGGTACCTATAGATTATAAAACATTTGCTGACGGCAATTATGCCAAAGAAGATGTCGGTTATATTTTAGGTGTAGGATATGATATCAATCATCACGTTGAGCTTAATTTTAATTATATGATGGGCTTTCTTAATGTAGGACGTTACACTAATTTCCGTTGGCGTAATTTGAGTTTCGGGCTTACTTATTTCTTCTGAAAAATGGATAAGAGGGCTTTGTTCTTATATAATTGATATGATTAACGGCTGAAAACTATACATAAAGTTTATTTTCAGCCGTTAAGTTTTTTATTCGCGTTTGTTTATTCTTTACAATAGTTTACATCATATTGTTTAAGGCAGTCTTCGCACAGGCAATCACTGTATTTTTCCTTTAACAGTTTGAGATTTTCTTCAGAAACGGTATAATTGCCGCAAAAACAACCTATGTCATGAGTGCATTCAAATTCTTTGCCGCATTCGGGACATATTTTTTTCATACAAAATATGATATAAATTATGCAGAATACCATATATACCTGTTAATATCATATTAAATAAGGTATACGCCGCATTCTGCATACCGAAATTATTAAAGTGTCATAAGTTCTTTCTCTTTTAATGCAAGAACTTCGTCAATCTTTTTTACGAACTTATCAGTTAAATCCTGCATATCTTTTTCCGTTTGTTTTATTTCATCTTCCGTTGCAGGATTTTCTTTATTGTCTTTAGTCTTCTTTACTTTGTCCAAAATGTTGCGGCGTACGTTTCTTACCGATACTTTAGCGTTTTCACCCTCACTTTTTACTGCCTTTACCAATTCCTTTCTTCTGTCTTCAGTTAAAGGAGGTAAAGTAATACGTAACAAATCCGCTTCAACTTTAGGCGTAAATCCCAAATTGGCAGCTAAAATGGCTTTGTTTATTGCAGGAATTGTTGTCTTATCCCACGGTTGTACTATAATTTGGTTGGCACTCGGTGTGCTGACATTACCTACTTGTTCAATAGGAGTAGGAGTTCCGTAAAAATCTACCTTTACTCCTGAAAGCATTTGCGGAGATGCTTTTCCGGCACGCATACTTTTCAATCCGTTTTCAAGAAATTCCAATGCGGATTGCATGTTTGACGAAGCCTCGTCCATTAAAGATTTGATTTGTGCATTCATATCTGTATTATTTTTATTATTTATTTTCGGACTGATTTGATTTTACTAATGTAAGCGTATCTTTCACGCTTTTGTTATCCTCTGTTAATTCCAAATAAAGGCGTATAGTGTCGTTAATACCCATAACGGCATTGCCTTTAAGGGTAAATCCGTTTTCGTAATCAATGCTTCCTCTTACCGATGATGTGAGTTTGACAGGGATTTTGTAAGAAGAATTAAAGTTAAGAAGGCTTCCCGCCATTATTACCTTGTTTCTTTCACCTTCATCCTTTATTATGGTGCCTTCATGCAGGTATTTAGTGCCCACGGGAGACAATTCGTCGGTAGTTTGCCAGAATCCGACCCAATCTTCGGTATAATCCTCTTTTTCAGGTGTGCATTTGATAAATAAAAATACCGCAATAATCAATACTGCCGCAGTTTTTATATTCCGTAATGTCATTTTAAATTCTTTTTAAGTGTTTTTATTCTGTTTTACGGTTGCAAAAATAAGAAAAAATCGCAATTTATCACGTTATTAATAAGAATTTTCTTAATTTTGCGGTTTGAAAATACGATAGTATGGTTTTATGAAAAGGCAGATACCTAATATAATCACCCTGTTAAATCTTTTATGCGGAATATTGTCCGTATTTGAGTTACTGTATTTCCATAATTTTGTTGCAGCTTCTTGTTTTATAGTATTGGGTGCGGTATTTGATTTCTTCGACGGTATGACTGCAAGACTTTTGCATGTTTCTTCTCCCATAGGAAAGGAATTGGATTCCTTGAGTGACGTAGTTACTTTCGGCGTTGCACCGTCTTTAATTGCTTTTATGCTGTTAAATCCCGTTACAATAATATATGAAGGTTGCCCTGACGCACCAGATAAGACGGAGATAATAAATTATTGGGCATTTGTACCGCTTTTGATGGCTTTGTTCTCATCTTACCGTTTGGCAAAGTTTAATCTGGATACCAGACAGACGGATTCTTTCATCGGATTGGCAACTCCTGCCAACGCTTTCTTGTGGTTAGGCATTCCTTTGATAGATTTGCAAAGCAGATTTCACGTTTTATACGATATAATGATTACTCCGTATTTTATAGTTCCAGTTTCAATAATCATGTGTGTGCTTTTGGTAAGTGAAATACCTATGTTCTCTTTAAAATTTCACAATTTGAAATGGCAGGACAACAAAGTGCGGTTCGTATTCTTGATTTTAAGTGCAGTTTTATTGGTTTTGTTGCAATTTGCAGCCATACCGATGATAATAATATTGTATATAATTTTGTCAATAATTAATAACATTTTAAATAAACAAAGAAATGAAATACCAAGTTCAGATTAACATAATGCCGCTTAAAGCATTATTAGACCCGCAGGGTAAAGCAGTGACTTCTTCCATGAAAAACATAGGCATTAATACGGTGGAAAACGTACGTATAGGCAAACACATAACTTTGGAAGTGGAAGCAAAAGACGAAAACGAAGCAAAAGCAACGGTGGAAAAGGCTTGTAACGAACTTTTGCACAATCCTATCATGGAAAGTTACGAAATAAATATTCTGTAAAGCAGATTTGGCAGAATAAAAAAGCAAAACAAGTTCCGCAGACATAACGCCTGCGGAATCTTTTTACATCATAAATAAATGTTGCTGCAATTAACTGAGCCAATACCGCCTATTATTCATCTATTGTAACTGTTCGGTTGAGCGAAAACTCAAAACGGCCTTGTTTTATGCCGTCTTTGTAAAATCCGTCGTCTTTACTGCCCAGACCTACCGCACCGAAATAAAACAATTTGCCTTTATTTTTGTTTGTTCTTTTCGTTTTCTCGTAAAAAAACCACCATTTGCCGTCCTTATCCACGTACCAACGCAACCATGTCCCCAATCTGGTGTCACTTGTTCCGTAATTATGCGTTACGGTCTGCACTCGGGTGTCGTAGGTAGTCACAACGGCGGTTACATCTGCGCTGTAATTGTTTATATACGTGGCGTTCCAACGCGGATTACGCACTCCGCCGTAAAACCACCGCCTCCAAAACATCGGAAGCTGCGGTTTATAATCTTCGGGCACCCCTCCCGTGATTAAAGGGTCCGTCGTATCGCCGTAAAGCCACAGATTGTAATACCCCGCACCCATACTGTTTTTCAATTCCTGCTTATCAATCTTTCCCGATGCTATATCCCTGCCCACGTTCTCTATATCCTCCAAACCGTGCTGTTTGTAAAATTCTTCCAAACGCGAGGTGATCTGTTTTCTGAACATATAATATCCGATATACCCCACGGGAGCGGTTACTTGCGAGTAAAGGGTTTTGAAAAACAGCCCCGTATACCGCGCATAACACGCCATTTTTTCTTCCCTGCCCACATCACTTTCCTTAAAATCCGTCCAAAGCGCTTTAAACATCGACATGCCGTCGTCAAACTCCGTTTCGCTGACGGTTTGTGCTTTTGTCAGCGCAGCGGTGCACAGCAATATGGTTATCAAAACATATATTCTTTTCATTTTATATTGTTTTACGGTTTTGAGATAACATATTTTGCAAATATACGGCATTTCCGTTTGACTCAAATGCATTGACGGCGGATTTTTCATGCGTTTTATTTTTCTGATTCCGCATCTGACGGTGTCATTATGTTATTTTCATGCGTTTTTAAGATGTTTTACTTTACATATATATTATATTAAGGTACTTTTATATTATCTTGCTGCACTTTTACACCATCTGACGGTACTTTTACGCCGCAAATAGGTAATCAAAAAGCAAAAAAGTACTGCCTTATAATAAAATTTTTCTGCCTTATGATGTCCCGCTGCCGCCCCGTGGCGTATTATTTCGAAAAAAACAGTTTTTTTACCCTAAAAAAACCCTTTTTTTGAGTCAAAAAAATAGTTTTTTTGAAATTAATATGCGATGGGGCGGCGGCAAAACGCCCTAAAGCGTCATTCAAATGCGCAGATAAGACAAAAATGTATTAATTTTGCACGGCAAAACGACAGATTAAACATGCAAAATATTAAACGGGTTATGGTAAAAGACATCTCAATACAAGAATATAACTATCCGTTGGATGAAAACAGAATAGCCAAATTTCCTTTGGAGCAAAGGGACAGCGCCAAACTGCTTTATTACGGCGCCAGCGGCATTGAAGACAAAATTTTCAGCGATTTGCCTTCGCTGCTTTCGCAGGATACTTTGCTTATATTCAATGATACCAAAGTGGTTTATGCACGTTTGTTTTTCAAAAAGCCGACAGGAAGCGTTATAGAGATATTTTGTTTGGAGCCCGTAGCGCCTAATGATTTTCAGGTGTCTTTTGCGCAAAATAAGACTGTTGTTTGGAAATGTTTAATAGGCAACAATAAGAAATGGAAAGACTCCTTATTGTCGCAAACCAAGGAGATAAACGGCCGTTCAATCACTTTGACTGCCCAAAGAATGCAGGCGGAAAATGAAAGTTGGCTTGTACAATTTTCTTGGGACGGCGGATTGTCTTTTGCAGAGATAATGCAGCATTTCGGCGTGATTCCGCTTCCGCCTTATCTGAACCGTCAGTCGCAGGAAAAAGACAAAGAGGATTATCAAACCGTTTACGCTCATTTTGACGGTTCGGTGGCAGCACCTACTGCGGGATTGCATTTCACGCAAAGGACTTTTGAGGATTTAAAACGGTTGAATATCAAAACGGATTTCGTAACCCTGCATGTCGGGGCGGGTACTTTCAAACCTGTTACTGCGGAAAAAATAGGTGATCACGCCATGCATTCCGAAAGAATAACCGTCAGCCGCAGCGTAATCGAGGATTTGTCGGATTATATCGACAGGGAAATAATCTGCGTGGGCACAACATCCGTCAGAACTATTGAGTCATTGTATTGGTACGGCGTTTGGTTAACGGAAAACGGCGTTTCGGAGCATGAAGATGCGGCAAAGGATTTATCATTTAACATAGAGCAGTGGTATCCGTACGCACCGCATAAGCAAATATCCGCAAAAGAATCGTTAAATACCGTTTTGCAATTTATGAAAAGCCGAAATCTTGATTCCGTAAGCGGACAAACGCGGCTGATTATCGCTCCCGAATACAAATACCGCATAGTTAAGGGCATGGTTACGAATTTCCATCAACCGCAAAGCACTTTACTTTTATTGGTTTCGGCGATGGTCGGCGTAAAATGGAAAGACATTTATGCCCATGCGCTTGAAAACGGATACAGATTCCTTTCTTACGGGGATTGTTGCTTGTTAAAATCGGACGGATTGCAGGGAAATTAAAATGCGGTGCGGCTTAATTCCTTTGCAATATTGTTTCGGATTATTGTAAGTGCTGCAAAAGTTTCGATAAACGACTGATCATCGGGGTTTTCCTTCATTTTTTGCTTTTGTTCCTCCATCATAGCGGAGAGTTTATGCAATTTAGCGGACAGAGTCGTATACTTAATGTCATTATCAATCACTTGTTGGGAATTTATATCGGGCGTAATCACTCCGAACTTCTCCCAATTATCCGAAACAGTTATTTTGGTCGGCTCCATAAGCAAACTGCTTAAAAGATTATTCGTTTCGGTATCACCTTGCCGCATTATATCTGTTGCAGACAGTATACGGGAAGATTTATTATACTCTTCAATGTATTTATCCATTATACTGCGGTACAAAGGATGCTTGAAATCTATTTCGGTCGATATAATATCATTCAGAATAAACTCTCCAGCGTTGAATTGCCGCATCTGACTTTTGTTATCTATCAGCACGAGTTGGTTTGTAGGCAATTGGGCGTAATTTACCAATATCCTTAACAGATTTCTTTCTAATATTTCTTCTTTGGGTGATATCTCAATCCCGACGGAAGGTTCTTGGGTTTGAGTATCTGTTGTTTGTTCGGAAGAAAGCGGCGTTTGATCGGAATAAGGTGCTGTCCCGTCAGACTGAACAGGTGGTTTATTGTCGCTTGATGTAGTTTGATTCTGTTGTTGCAGCTTTTTGTCTTCCTTATTCTTTATATAAGCGTTGTGAATTATCTCTTTGTTCAGTTCATTCGTCAAAACATCTTCCCGCATGGACAACAAAGACGAGCATTGCTGAATGTAAGTCGTCCGTTCTATCAAATCGGGGATAAGGGATATGGAATGGATGATTTCTTTTACCAATGCGGCTTTTTTAATAGGGTCTCCTTGGGCTTGTTCCAATGCTAGATTGGTACGGTATAGGATAAAATTCTGCGCATTCTGCTTTAAAAACTGCTGAAACTCATCCTGGGTATGTTTACGTGCGAAACTGTCCGGATCATCTCCGTCAGGGAAAAGCACAATAGAGATATGCATTCCTTCTTTAAGGAACATATCCGTTGCACGTATCGCAGCATGGATTCCCGCAGCGTCCCCGTCATACAAAACAGCCACATTGGAAGTGTAACGCTTTATCATATGAACCTGATCTTCGGTCAGAGCCGTTCCGGATGAGGCAACAACATTTTTAACCTCGTTCTGATTCATCATAATTGCGTCAATATTTCCTTCAACCAAATAACAAAGGTCTTGTTTTGCCATTTCGGTTCTGGCAAAGTTCAATCCGAAAAGCGTTTTTCCCTTAATATATATAGGACTTTCGGGACTGTTTACGTATTTTGCTTTTGTCTTGTCTTTAGTCAATATGCGGGCTGAAAAACCAAGCACTCTGCCGCCTGCATTATACACGGGAAAAGTCACCCTTCCCCTGAAACGGTCGTAAAGCGACCCGTCGCGTTCGCTTTTTAAGCAAAGACCGCTTGTAATAAGCAATTCTTCGCTGTAACCCGCCTTAAGGGCGTATTGGGCAAAGTCATCACCTTTTTGTTTTGCGTATCCGAGTTGCCAGGTGTCGATGGTTTTGCGGGTAATCTGCCTTTCGTTGAAATAAGATAAGCCTACGCTCTGTCCTTCCTCGCTGTTAAAAAGATTATCATAGAAATATTTGGCTGCAAGTTCGTTTATATGATAAAGAGAATCCTTTTCGTCGCGGGATTTCAGCTCTTCCTGCGAAAGTTCCTGCTCTTGGATTTCTATATTATACTTTTTAGCCAAAAAACGTAATGCTTCGGGATAAGTATAATGCTGATACTTCATCAGGAAACTAACACTGTCTCCGCCTTCTCCGCATCCGAAACATTTGAATATGCCTTTTGTCGGATTAACATTAAACGAAGGCGTTTTTTCATTATGAAACGGACAAAGGCCAATGTAATTAACGCCGCGGCGTTTGAGTTCCACGAAATCGCCTACGACTTCCTCCACCTTAACGGCATCCATTATTCGGTCAATGTCTTCCCTTGAAATCATAATGCTAATTAACGCTGATTTTACCTATATTGACAGTGCATTCTTTACAGTTACCGCTGCAATCTTTACACTTTTCTTTTTCCCAATCAAACGCACAGGTATGGGAAAACTTCCCGTTCTTTTGGAAAATTATTTTAACGCCTATCAAAATTCCGCAAACGGCAACCACAACTGCAGTAACAATCAAGATTAATATAAACTCATTCATTTTAGATTGATGTTTAACGGTTGCAAAATTACGAATTTTTAAATAAACGGACGTATTGTTATGAATCTTTTTGTATTTTTACGGTTGTCATTATTTATTTTTGGCGTATATTTGCACACGAAAAGTATTATAACTATGAGTACCAAGAATCTGTGGCTAAATCGGCTAAACATGCTTATGCGGCACTTAATACAAGAAGCGGAAAATAAGTTTTAGTTCATAATATCTGACAACGAAAGAGTATCTGAAGAATTTGCGGATACTCTTTTTTGTTCTTTCCCGGCATTACGGAGGATTTTTACAATGTTTTTAAGTTGCGGAAAGGTGTATTTTTGGTGTGGTTTGATACCTTATAAAAATAAGACGGCGTTTTAAGAAATTAAAACGCCGTTTCAGTAAAATAATCACGCAGAATAATTTTTTAAAACGGCGTCTTTTTTCAGCCGAATGCAATTGCATCATTTTAAGATAATTACAAAGCCGTTTTTTGCGGCTGTTTTTTGACGTAAATCAGCATATTAAAACGGCAATTTTATTTTAAAATTTTTTGAAAAATTGCAGCGGTTTTACCTTATTTATATTGGCGGGCTATTCTTTTAGTTTTGTGTCAATAATTATGGTTACGGGTCCGTCGTTGCATAGTTCTATTTGCATATCTGCACCGAATTTGCCTGCAGCAATCTGTTTGCCGAACGCAGCTTGCAGGGACAGGATAAATTTCTCATACATGGGCAGGGAAAATTCGGGTTTGGAACTCCTTAAGTATGACGGGCGGTTACCTTTTTTCGTGGAGGCAAACAGCGTGAATTGACTTACCACCATAATATCCCCGCCTGTTTGTTTAATATCCAGATTCATTACTCCGTTTTCATCGTCAAAAATCCGCAGACCCAATATCTTTTTCACCAGCCAGTCAATATCGGCTTGGGTATCTGCATCTTCCACCGCCAATAATATCATCATACCGTTATTAACGGACGATACCACGGTATTATCAATACTTACCTTTGCATATTTGCACCTTTGAATAACAACACGCATAATTATATTGTATTAAATCGTTTTGCGACAGTATTAAACAGTCTTATAATTGTATTAAACCGTTGTATGGTTGCATTAAACAACCTTACGGATGCAAAATTACGAAATTCCGTCCGTTTACCGCCGCATTGCATGCGGATTGTTTGAGATTTTATTTCTATATATATTATATGTATAGTAATAGAATAATGTATAGGAAACATATTACCGCAAAAACTTGGCAAAAACAGGCAATTTTCTGAAATTTTTAGTGTGATTTGACAAAAATTTCTCCTAAGTTTGTCGAAAAAGCAGTCATTTTGTTTGTCAAGCGAGCAAATGGGGTAAAATTTTTTCGTAGATTTTAATTATTCATAATCAGCGAATTAGTTTTCGGGAGTGAAAAAAGTTGTAAAAAATGTGTAAAAAAATTTGGTGGGTATGGGAAAAGGTAGTAATTTTGCAACTCCAAAACCGGCGGTAGGAGTTAGGGAGAGAGGAGATAGGAGATA
>JAGBOF010000006.1 GCA_017633985.1 Bacteroidales bacterium | reverse complement strand
TCAGATTACAGAGATGGATAAAAATAGTTTTATCAGTTCTTATCTGCAATGGAATTTCAAATGGGAGGCGTTCCTAAAAGAAAGTCGAATTGATGAAAAAACAAAGAAGAAAGTTTATATCCATAAGAGATTAAGAAGTGCTAATCATAGTCTAAAGATTAATATGAAATATCTATGGACATGGTATGACTATGAAGAACTAAATATTCCTAAAACTAACAACTCTTTAGAAGGATATTTCAAGCATCTAAAGGCATACCTTAACTCCCATAGTGGATTAAGTAAGGAACATTGTCGGATATTTATTGATAAATACATCGCAAAAGAATATGAGAAATAACCTACGCTACGTTTATTGCTAACATTCTTTGAGTTAGCCTATGTTTTAGCCTACTTTTTGACCAATTGACACTCTAAAACGCAAATTCAGCCTACTTTTTGACCATTAAACCGCGTTTTATAAAAACAAAGCGGCGTTTCGCTGAAATAAAACGCCGCTTTATTTTTACAATGTATTATTCACACAATTGCTTTTCCGTTTTTGTAAAGATAATCAGGTGCAAAATCAGCTCCGTTATACCATTCCAAAGTCCAATACGTCAAAGCAAATTGTACAAAATTCTTATAATCCTTCAGAGGTTCGAACATTTTTCCTTTTAATAACGGAAAAAAATCCACACGTTTGGTTTCGCCGTTACTAAAACTAATATCCATCGTATAATCCTTCAAATGACGGACATCAACAACCCTTAACAAATCCAAATCTTCCATCTTATCTAATCTTTATTATGAAAGAGGCTCTATTTTCCTCGCCTGCTCTCCGTTTTGTAATCTTTGCCAGTTGTCAATCAATTCCTGCTCATGTTCTTCCATCCACTGAAAAACCTGTTTCAATACATGTTTGGGCAGTTCTCCCTTAACAATACCGTCTTTTATAGTAACGATGGCTTGATAATCACCATACCTGACATGAAAGTGCGGAGGATTATGGTCATCTGTGAACATAGCGATTATAATTCCGAAGAACCTACTTATTTCCGGCATACTCAACTTAATGTTATAACGTTGCAAAATTACAAAATTATTTATTAATGCCATAATTTGACGATAAAATTTCATCATTTGCCATTATATTGAATTTTTATATTACTTTTGCAAGCGGAAATAAAGACAAAATTATGAATATTGAGCAGATAAATTATCAAGGTAAAGAAATAGCAGTTGTAACAGACACAAAGAAAATTATAACTGACGTTCAATCAGCATTAGATTTGGTTATGAGCGTAAAATACAACACCTCCACGTCAAAGATTGCAATAGACAAGGCACTAATAAGTGATGATTTCTTCGTGTTAAGCACAGGTATTGCAGGCGAAATACTGCAAAAATTCATCAACTATAATGTTCAGGTTGCTATATTCGGAGATTTTTCCGTTTATACAAGCAAACCTTTGCGTGATTTTATATATGAATCCAATAAAGGCAGACATTTCTTTTTTGTAGCGACCAAACAGGAAGCCCTTGAATGTCTTTGCAAAATTTAGGTGCATTATCCTTAAGCCAAAATAACGGAATCTATGGATAAGGTGCAATTAAAAGGGATTCTTTCGCAGAGAATTCACGCTAAAGATATAAAACAATTGAGTAAGACGGCGGATAAAGAGGATATTTTCGCTCTTATGTTTGACAAAGACAAGAGAACGTCCGACAATGCGGCGTGGGTGATGACCCATTTGCCAAAATCCTGCAACAAATGGCTTGATAAAAAACGTGACATATTGATTGACGGGGTTTTATCGACAAAAGAATCTACGCAATTGCGGTTATTTCTGAATTTATCGGAGAGATTGGAATACAAAGAAGACAACCTACGGACGGATTTCTTAGATTTCTGTCTTGCGAACTGCGTATCACCTCTGCAACCCACGGGCGTGCAGTCGTTATGTATGAAATTGGCGTACAAACAATGCATTTTATTCGACGAATTACTCAACGAATTAAAATCAACAATGCAAATAATCCACCCCAATGAACTTTCCGCAGGTGCAAGAAGCCAATACAACAAAATCTTACGCAAAATAAACAGTCGAAAATAACACCTTATAAATCTAACACCCCACCGCTGAAAATTAATCACGCAGATTAAAAAATTTTTATCGCTGATCAGTAAATTTTTATCGCTGATTATTTTACTGATCAGCGATAAGAATTTTATACGATGCCGTATTGGTTTTGCATGATTATATATCGATGTTTTAAAACTTCATTTCAGTGAAAGGAAATGCCATCTTACTGCCTCATTTCGCTGTTTATTGCATCATTTTATTATAATTTGATGCAGAAAAGTGAGTTTTTGGTGCAGTAATTCGTGAAATCTTTGTAATTTTGCTGCAAAATAGGTCAATGATATGCATATTTTTGATTACAAAGAAGCTTCAAAAAGGATTTTAACGCCTGAAATTGTCAATATTATCGCATCTCTGCATGAGTACAGGGGCAAACAGCAGATGTATATGCAGGCTAAAAGCGATGTATTGACATCTCTATTGGACGTTGCAATGATTCAAAGCACGCAATCTTCCAACAAAATAGAGGGAATATTCACTTCGGACGACAGATTAAAGGCCTTGGTAGCGCAAAAAGCCCAGCCGAAAAACCGAAGCGAAGAAGAAATTGCGGGATATCGGCAAGTACTGGCATTAATACACGAAAACTATCAGTATATTCCGATTAAAAGCAACACAATTCTGCAACTGCACCGCAATTTATACAGTTTCAACGGAGCAAACAGCGGTGGCAGTTTCAAAAATTCGGATAATATCATTGCCCAAGTGGGAAAAGACGGCAAGGAATACGTAAGATTTCAACCCGTTGCAGCATTTCAAGTACCAGAAGCGATGGAAAATCTTTGCAATGCGTTTAATGATGCAATCAATACGCAACTTTACGACCCTTTGTTGTTGATTCCTATGTTTATTTTGGATTTTCTTTGCATTCATCCGTTCAATGACGGCAACGGAAGAATGAGCCGTTTGCTTACTTTGTTACTTCTTTATCAGCATTCGTATATTGTGGGCAAGTATATCAGTTTGGAAATGCTTATTGAGAAGAGTAAAGAAACTTATTACGAAGTTTTGCAAAACAGTTCTGCACTTTGGCACGACAATATGAATGATTACGCCCCGTTTGTCAGGTATTATTTGGGAATAGTGCTGAAAGGGTATCATGAATTCAGTAGCAGAATGGAATATGTGGTAAATACAAAACTTTCAAAAGCCCAAAGAATAAAAGAAGTCTTTAATTCACAGTTGGGAAAAGTAACAAAAAGCGACATTTCCGCCCAATGCCCTGACATAAGTATTACAACAATAGAACGAACCCTCAAAGAACTTTTGGATAGCGGTTATATAATCAAGACAGGCAGCGGCAGAGCAACAGGATATGTAAAAAACATCCGATAAAACTAACTAATATTTACTTAACACCCCACCGCTGAAAATTAATCACGCAGATTAAAAAATTTTTATCGCTGATCAGTAAATTTTTATCGCTGATTATTTCACTGATCTGCGATAAAAATTTTGGCTTATTCTATCACAATACTATAACGTGTGAATTAAACTTCTATAACTATCTTTCCGCCGCTTTTTCCTGTCTCTAAAATTGCGTGGGCAGTAGAAATATCTTTAAAAGGAAAGATTTTGCTTACCAAAGGTGTTAAATTATATTTTTCAATAAACGCAAAAATACCGTCAATTGTCTGTTGGGTTGGATAATTGGAATAAAAGGCTGACAGAAATACCCCGTTAGGAATTGATTTTATAGGTTCAAAATCTCTAAGAGTGAAAACATCGCCCAAAACTCCCGTATTGCAAACGATTCCTCCCTTTTTGACAGCGTGAAGTGAGTCAATCAAAGTTTTAGGTCCTATTAACTCCAAAATTTTTGTAGGTCTGTCTTCCTCTTTCAGTGATGTTGATAAAGGTTTATCGTCAATTATACAGTCGGTTGCACCGATGGATTTAAGTAAATTAAACTTTGTGTTATTTCTTGCCGCAGCCGTTACTCTGCAACCTAACTTTGATGCTATCTGAACGGCAGATTGTCCCACCGTAGAGGTACTTCCCCTTACTAATAAGTGGTCTTGCGGTTGAAGGTTAAGACTTTCAAACAGAGAACCCCACGCCGTGAAATATGTTTCGCCCACTGCCGCCAACGAAGTCCATGATAACGTTGTGTTTTTGATATGAAAGCAATGTGATACGGGAACTAAACAAAATTCTGCGTAAGAACCGTTAAAACTTCTGCCCATTCCGCCCATCAAAGCCATAACTTTTTCGCCTTTTGCGAAATCTTTTTCCAACGATTCTTCCACTTCGCCCACGCATTCAATACCAGGGATTATCGGTTTTTGAATATAATCGTTTTCAATTTCAAATTGACGCAATATTACCTCACTGTGATTCAATCCGAAGGCTTTTACTCGTATCAAAATCCAGCCTTGCTTTACTTTCGGCACGCTTACCTCTGTTAAAAACATATCTTCGGCTTTGCAGGAATGATATAATTGCACTGCTTTCATACTCTTCATAAATTAAATTAGATATTACTGTTTAGACATTACTCTTTATCCAAATTTCTTATAGCATCGGTCGGACAATGTTCAAAGCAATTACCGCAATGCAAGCAATGGTCTTGGCCAATGGAGTAAATATCACCTGCATGTATCACTCCCTGCGGACAACATGCCTGACAAGTTCCGCAAGCAATACATTCGTCTGTTATATAAAAGCCTTTGCTCCGATGTCTTGCCTTTCCGATGTCAAAATATAAGCGGTGGATAGGATGAACTCCCAAATTGAAATACTCAATAGTGCAGTCCTTGATATGAAATATTATTCCAATCTCGCGTGTTTGCCCCGGATAAACATTAATCAAGTAAGGCTGCTCTTCAAATATAATGTCTTTGATTTTTGCCTGCTCCTCGTCTGAAGCTTTTTCGGCTTTGGCGGACAGACGTATCATTTCTTTGTTTTGAGTGTAGCAAATAATCTGCACTTTCCCGTTTTCCAATAACTGCGAACTGAAATTCTTTCCGCGTGCCGTATAAAAATACATCTCATTTTGCTCCCAATGAACAGCAGATATGTATCTGACCTGCGGATTTTGCTCTTTATCAACCGTAGCAAAGGTAAGAATATAACTTTCTTTCAATCTGTCAAAACAATACTGTGCATCAATCATAATTCTCTTGTCTTTATTGTTCCTTAATTACTGTTTATTAAGTTGCAAAGATAAATAATTATTTTTATTTCATATTGTAGTAACTTATTTCTAACCAAAAGATTTTTATTATGATATGTCCCTGCAATAAACAACGGAAGAAGTTTAACATAATCTTGTATTATAATCTGAACTCTGCAATTCGTTGAAATAAATTTCGGATTTATTTATGTAACAGTATAACAAAATCCTGCCTTTTCTCAAATAAAAACTGCCAAAACACATCTCTTTTTTGCCACTTGCGGAAAGAGTTCAGAAAAAAGGGGGTATTTTT
>JAGBOF010000005.1 GCA_017633985.1 Bacteroidales bacterium | reverse complement strand
TTTACACATTTTTTACAACTTTTTTCACTCCCGAAAACTAATTCGCTGATTATGAAGATGTAAAATTTTAAAATTTTTTTACCCCATTCTCTCACCCAACAACCAAAATAACTCAATTTTCGACGAATTTTTCTCAAAAATCCCAGCATTTAGCAAAATGAAATACTATCTCGCCGTGTCAAAACATGAATAAATCTAATGAAAATGATAATTCAGCGTACCATTAATTTAAAACAGCGCTTTGGTAAAATAAAACGCTGCACTATTTTAATAAAACATAATTACGATTACCGATAAAAACAAAAGGTTGCAATTTAATATCTTTTCAATTTTCTTTCGCTGCTTTTCACATCAATTTAAAACTGAAATAAACCTCCGATATATTCAAAACCATTGTTTATTCCTAATTTCTTTAATTCCCGCAAAGCTTTGTGTCCGACTTTTCTTTGTGTTTTATCTCCTGATGCGGCTAATAATTCCGCCGTATTCATTGCATATGGGCACAAAGCAATACTGCGTTTGCCTATTGACCTTAATGCCCAATCCGCAGCTTTATAAACATAATGTCTTGTATCAGATGAATACTTTTCTATTAAAGGTAAATAATTCAAAAAGGTTTCGTCCGAAATTTTCTTATCTGATGAACATGCCGCTATCAAAGAAAATGCCGTTCTTCTGACAAATTCTTCATCTGATTCGGCATATTGAAAAATCTTCTTATTACATATAGGTAAATATCTGTACAAATTAACGCATGCCTGATCGGTTAAATCCCACGAATAAAACTTCTGCGTCCATGAATCAATGTCTTCGGAAGTCATTTCTTCCTTATCGGCAATAATTGTAGATAAAAGTTTTGCCTCATGATAAGGGAGATCAAACAATTCCAATGCGAGACGGCGGTCAGGCTTTATTTTAGCGGCAAAACGCCGCAATGCGGTTAAAGAAATACCCAAAATATTACCGCAAATCCCTAACCTACGCATACTTTGTGCATGGCTAATGTCGGCATTTTGCATAAGAAAATCCAAAATCTCCGACTTATCCATATATAATAATGTATAAAAGAAACAGTAAACCTAAAACCTGTCTTTATGCATCAACATGGCTTTGCCTATTATTGCCTGTTTGCCGTCCTGTGATTCAAGAATACATTCTATTATACCTCTGTGTTTTTCTTCGTTTACTTCCAAAACCTTAAACTTCGCTTTATAAGGTTGTTCCACAAAAACAGGAGCACGGAACGACATTTCCTGGTTCATATATATCGTACCCTCACCCGGCCACATAGTTCCGAAAACACGGGAGAACACGGCACCTGCAAAAAATCCGTGAACAATACACTGACCGAACGGAGTATTTTTGGCATATTCCTGATTAACATGAATAGGATTGTTATCACCGCTTATTTGTGCGAAAACGTTTACGTCCTGTTGGTGATACATGGTTTCAAACTCATAAACATCACCCGTTTTTATCTTTTCCATAGTATCTTATTATATTAAAATTGATTTTGCAAAGATATGAATATTTTATTAAATAATAATGTATCAACGCCTTGATTTTACAAAACAATAAAACGCAGCAATATATTATTATAAATGGTAATTCATGCCTATACGCAATTCAAAGGTGCGGTTTTCGGTATCTTTGAAATAATCATACTGCGTTCTGCGTAAAAAATAATACGCACTCAATTCCAAATCCCACGATCCGTTTAAAAAGAACTCCACAACCGGATTGACAACCAACAACGACGCAACACTTTTATCCCCTTGGGAATTCAGATAAAGCGGATCTATTGCAGCGTAATCCTTTTTCTCGTAACCCTTCCACGTAAATATTCTGTAATATTCGGCATTCAACGTAAAAGCTCCGTATCTTGCGAACTGAATATATGTATTCATTCTTGCGGAAAAGCCGCTGCCCATATTGTAATCACGGTCTATATAATTATAATGGTCACTTACGCTGCCCCCGAGCAATATTCCGTTAAAGAAAATACGTTGCCACAGCTTGTTTATATTTCCTACCTTTGGGAATTCGTAAATCAATCCCGTACCTATTGATGCCGCCTCACTGATACGGTAAGGCACGTCTTTCGAAGCATCAAACACAGGCTCCGAATTATAGTAATTGAAATTTTGGAACAGACCGAATTGCATTCTCATGGGTGTTCCCGTCTGTATATTAACTCCCCAAAGCCGTCCGAGCATTGAAACGTGGGTTATAAGCGGTTGGTTTTTGCTTAAACCCGCAGTAACGTTTGCCGTAAAGTAGTCATAAGGCTTTGTTTGCTCATCATTAAAAACATCACCGTACATAACACCCGCATCAATAAACGGATTATTTTCTCCTTTGGTGAAATGGGCATGGTCACACAGATATCTGTCTCCGAAAGTTACGGAAAGATGCACAGGTGTTGTCTCGAAATTATGGTATTTATAGTATTTGGTGCGTACTGTCCACGCATCGCCGTTAAGTATTCGGTTAAAACCTTTCATCGGCGATATGGCAGCGCACAGCAATTCCCTGAAAAATCTTTCCCATCCCACCGCACTGTCATCAAGTATTAAATCGCTTAAACGGTATGTAATCTCTCCCAAACAAATACCGCCCATAGTCGTTGCAATCAAATCATTAATGGCAGGAGGTTCTATCTCGCCGCATGTTTCCCACATCAAAGAACCGAAAAATGCGTACGGAGCCGACTGAATGAACGAAAGACCGTTGCTTCTTGCCGCATTGAAATAAAGATTGCCGTGATAAGGATGGAAAAACAAGTTGGTGGCGAATTTGTCATTGTCCCAAACAAAACCGTATTCGATATTATGCCTTATAGACGGGAAACTGATTTGTGCAAAGTCCGCATCAAGGATATATCTGTCGAAAAGATTGACAAAAGCATTTATCCCGAAAACTTCCGCTGCTGATTTAACAAAATGTTTTTCTTGTTTTATCGGATTGTTGTATGCAAATACGGAATCATAATCAAATAAATTTTCACTCCTTTGGCAAAAAACCGAACTGTTTATACATATAAATAATATAAGAGCTGTTTTTTTCATCTTCGTCGTACATATTAAATCTTTCTTGCTGTATGTTACACCGCTGACACCGCATCAGAACAGTATTATTCCCATGTCAAACAAAAATCTTTTGCGGTAAAATTCATTTTGATCGTAATAACGCGTCACTCCGTAGCCTGTTGAAAAGAAAAATTTCAGCACAGGATTGATTTTATACTCATAATTAACGCGTGCCTGCAATGAATAAAGCCTTTCGGGCGTATCCTCATCGGCATTGTCAAACGTTTCGATATGATAAAAGCCCAAATCAGTGCTGACAACCGCATTCTCATACGGAGAAAACCACAATCCCGTACGGTAAAACAACGCTCCCGAAAATTTTTCGCTCAAGCCCATGTAATGCGTACCCAATCCAAGCATGGAATAAGTCTTGGGATTAAGAAAACGCGCCGCAATATTCAACCGTGAGGTGTTGCCGCCGTACAAAAGCATCTGAATATTCGTTTGGGGTGATATATTGACAAGCCCTATCCTCCTTTTGACGTCGTCACGCATGTAATTAACCAACCCTATCTGCATTCCCTTGGGATGTGATATGCAAATATTGACAAGACCGAACTGTCCGCCGTTAAGAGTATCGCAATAATTGAATGCAGAGAATTGAAAACCGTTCATATTGCCCGCACAGACATTCATAACACCCGATATTTGAGCACCGCTTCTGACTCCCATGGAAATATTGCATATTCCCGAGAGTTGCACACCCACTAAATCCAATCCGCTTATGTTATTCATTCCCGCAAATTGCACACCTGTAACTTTTTTTGCAGCACTCATCACCCCTGCCATCTGAACTCCGCCGATTGTTCCGCCGACTATATTGGTTATTGACGAGAGTTGCACACCCGTAAAGTCTTTTACGGTCAATGCGGCGAAGATTCCTCCGCTGAACCCCTTGCCTGAACGGCGTATAACCGAAGAAAACAAATTTGTCTGCACACCTTGCAAGGAGTCAATATCGCCTGAAATGCCTATGTTTATGTTTGCCTTGCGCAATTTGTCCTTATTGCCCAAGGCTATGTTGTGATAATCCGTTTTAAGTGAATCCTGTGCAAACAAGGCATCTGTCTGCGGAAAGGAAAATATGAAAAGACAGGACAATAAGCAGTAATAATTAAGAAATTTGCCTTTTTGTTTTGTCATAAATGCAGTATTTTTAAATAATGTGCAAAATTAGGACAATTTCTTCGCATACCAATGGTGTATTTGCCGCAAAAAATACACCTGCCTCACTTTAAACCCGCCCCCTTTGACAAAAAATTAAAGCCTTAAGGCATGTTGCCGCCGCCCCATCGCATATTAATTTCAAAAAAACCCTTTTTTTACCCTAAAAAAACCCTTTTTTTGACTCAAAAAAACTGTTTTTTTTTAGATTATTGTGCGACGGGGCGGCGGCGATAAGCAAAAAGGCGGAATTTTTATCACCCAAGGCGGAATTTTTATAAAAACTTGCAACGGTAAACAAATAATTTATTATCTTTGCAACCTGAATTAATAATTGTATAGGGTAAAACAGGAAATAAAAACCATGAAAAAAATAATTTTTGCATTGTTATTGACCGTAACTTTGGTGTCTTACAGCCAAAATACGCAATATCTCAATGATGAAAAGCTGACTAAATTCGCCGAAGACTTGACCAAACTGCCTTTTACGGAAAGGGACGTTATTTTGAAGGCGGTAAAATTGTTTGAACAGACGTTTAAAGACGATAAAGAGTGCGCCGATTGGGGCTATCAACTGCTTTATTACTACCATCAACTGTCTTGCGAAGACAAAACAAATACTTTGCACGTTCATTGGTCTGACGAACAAATCCGCGCATTGAAAGTAAACGATATAGAGGTTATCGGCGGCATCCGCAGCGGCATGAAATCCTTTGAAAGCGAATACGGCAAATACGGTTACAGGGTCTTTTCTTACGAAGATACGTCATACGCCGTTGAAGTGCAACCTGCATTTCTTTTTAACAAGTTGGAGAAATACCTTACGGATGATTACCGTTTTTACCGCTCACGTTGGATTAAGGAATACGATTATCCGCCTCATTGGCAGAAGTTCCCGCCTTATAAACATGCAACGCAGACCCTTACAACGAAAGATTTGATGTCCAGAATTCAGTGGCGTGACGAGCTTTTGGACAGAGTGAAAGATTTTTCGAGAAATGATTTGGTTACAAGGGAGATTGAAGAACTTTGTTTCATTGTTACCAAAGGTCTTGAGAACACAAGCATCTACGATGATAAGGGTGTGATTAAAAAAGAGTATAAAGACGCTCTTCAAACCTATTACCGTGCGCATACGGAGACTGTTTGGGGCAAATATATGACTGAATTCGTACACCGTTTGGCACTTAACAAGTATAGATTCTCGAACGACATTGACAAATGGGTCCTTTCGCAACTTTATCCTGAAGGAAGAAAGAACGTTGATCCCCTTTTGAAATACGAAGACATACTTATAGATAATTTAATGGATTGATAAAACAGATGAAAAAACTATTCGTTTCAATCGTTGCATTGATTTGCTGTGTTAATATCAATGCACAACAGACTTTTACGTTGGAAGACATTTGGCTTAAGTACACTTTCCGTCCAAAAGCGATAAGCGAAATACGCCCTGTGGCAGACGGAGAGCATTATTGCATACTTACCCGTGACGGCATAGAGCAATACGAATACAAGACAGGCGAAAAAACAGGTTATTTGGTGGATTTTTCCGCTCTTTCGCTTGATAAAAACAGCCGTATAACGGATTATGCAATCAGTAAGAATAACGAAAAGATTCTTTTGGCTGCCAATCCGGAGTTTATATACAGACGTTCATTCGTTGCGGACTATTATATATATAATGTAAAGGACAAATCCGTCATCAAGTTAAGACAAAACAAGGTAAGGCTTGCGGAATTTTCTCCCAATGCGGATAAAGTGGCTTTTGTGATGGATAACAATATTTATATAACCGATCTGAACACCATGACGGAGAAACAAATCACTTTTGACGGGCAACAGAACCGTATTATCAACGGTACGACGGATTGGGTGTATGAAGAAGAATTTGCGATAACCAAAGGTTTCTTCTGGAACAACAACGGCGATGAGATTGCATATTACCGTTTTGACGAATCGCACGTTAAACAATATACGATTCCTTTTTATTTGGTTGATTCCATATATCCAAAAGACTATACGTACAAATACCCGAAAGCGGGGGAAGATAATTCGTTTGTCGATATATATGTGTACAATCTTAATACGGGTAAAAGCACCAAAGTCGATATTGAAGACCATAATGACATATATCTTCCGCGTATGTCGTGGACCAAAGACGACAATCAACTATGCTACACTTGGATGAACAGGCATCAAAACGAACTTCGGCTGTATCTTGTCAATACAAAGACAATGCAGACCGACAGAATATTCACAGACAGCGATAAATGCTACGTTGAACAACCTGAAGACGTTATCTTTTTAAACGATAAGAAGAATGCCGTTGTCAAAAGCGAAAGAAACGGTTATATGAACCTGTATCTTTTGAATATTGAGACAAAAAAAGTCACTCCTATAACACAAGGCAACTATGACGTGGCTGATGTTTGTTATGTGGACTCGAAAGAAAAATGTATTTACTTCACTGCGGCAAGTACTTTCTCTTATAACCGCGAGCTTTTCAAGGTTAATTTCGACGGAAAGAAACTTACGCAAATTTCCGACAAGAACCGTTTGGGTATTTACACAGCCCAATTCTCCGATAACGGCAAATATTACATCGGTTCTTATTCCGATGCCTCCACCCCTACTGTTTACACTATCAATGACAACAAAGGAAAAGTTCTTGTCACTCTTGAAGACAACAAGGCGCTTAAAGAACAACTTATTGAATATAACGTGCCGAATAAAGAGTTTGCTTCCTTCGTTACAACGCTTGGTGATACGCTTAATTATTGGATTTTGAAACCTAAAGACTTCAATCCTAATAAGAAATATCCGCTTCTATTCTATGTTTACGGTGGTCCGGGCAGTCAGGAGGTACTTAATTCACAGGCGAGGTTCTTTGATTACATGTGGTTCCGTCTTCTTACGCAGAAAGGCTATGTTGTGGCATGTGTAGACGGAAGAGGAACTGGTATGCGGGGAAGTGATTTCAAAAAATGCACGTATTTGAACCTCGGCGATAAGGAATGTACCGACCAAATGGAAAGTGCGAAATATTTCGGCTCACTTAATTTTATTGATAAGTCAAGAATAGGTATTTTCGGATGGAGTTACGGCGGTTACATGTCATCGTTGTGCATCACAAGGGGACACGAATATTTCAAGACGGCTATCGCCGTTGCCCCTGTAACCAATTGGCGTATGTATGACAATGTTTATACCGAAAGATTTATGCGTACGCCGCAGGAAAACGCAGAAGGTTATGATAACAACTGTCCTATCAACTTTGCGGACTTACTTGAAGGCAATTTCTTATTGATTCACGGCAGTGCGGACGACAATGTGCATTTGCAAAACACAATGAAATTCACCGATGAGTTGATAAAACACAACAAACAGTTCCTTCAATTCACTTATCCTGACAAAAACCACTCTATCTACGGAGGAAACGTACGTTATCACCTGTATCAGATGATGACCTCCTTTTTAGAGAAAAACCTTTAGTGAATTAATGGCGACAAAATCATATACTGCGTACAAATTGCTACATACTACATAAATAAGATGTTTCAGGAATTTTTGCAATACAACAAAGAAAACAATCTTTTCGATATTCACAAAGATAAAATATTGCTTGCCGTAAGCGGAGGTATTGATTCGATGGTTATGGCGGATTTATTCCGCCGTCTTAACTGCAGTTATGCAATTGCCCACTGTAATTTCCATCTCCGTGGCAAGGAATCCGACCGTGACGAGCAATTTGTGTCGGATTATGCCGCAAAAAACAACATTCTTTTGTTTAAACAGGAGTTTGACACGTTTGCTTACATGGATGAGAATAAGAAAAGTCTGGAGATGTCGGCAAGGGATCTGCGTTATGATTGGTTTAAGAAAATTATAGACGAACATAATTTCACCTGTATTGCAACTGCCCACCACAGTGACGACAGTGCCGAAACTTTTCTTATAAATCTTTTACGCGGAACGGGTATTGCGGGACTTCACGGCATACTTCCCAAAAGCGGTAAAATAATCCGCCCTATGCTTTTCACCTCAAGAAGAAAAATTGTGCATTATGCACAAAAGCACAACATACTTTACGTAGAAGACTCCACCAATAAAGACAACAAATTTACAAGAAACAAAATCCGCAACGAAATCGTACCCGTTTTAAGGGAGATTTCGCCGAATTTTGACGTGATAATACGCAAGGATATTGAGCGTTTGAGGGAAACGGAAGTCGTTTTCAGGGAAGTGATTGAGAAAACAAAGAAAGATATTTTGATAAAATCCAACGGTATTACCGAAATAGAACTCGACAAAATCAAATCCCTTTACCCTAAACACATATACCTTTACGAAATCCTCTCGGAATACGGATTTAACGAAACAAACATCAATTCAATATGCAAACTGCTGGACGAAGATAACTTTTCGGGCACACAGTTTTACAGCGAAAAATACCGTCTTGTCATCGACAGGAAACATCTTCTTATAACGGAAAAGCAAAGCGAAGAAGCCGAAAACCAAAAGTACACTTTAAGCGACTATCAAACCAATATTTCAACACCGCTTCAACTTCATACGGAAATATTGCGTGATTTGAATTTCATAAAAATTCCGAAAGCCAAGAACATAGCCATGTTTGATTATGACCTGTTGCAGTTTCCTTTGACTTTGAGGCATTGGCAAAAAGGCGATTGGTTCATTCCTTTCGGTATGAAGGGCAAGCAAAAACTTTCGGACTACTTTGCGAACAACAAATATTCGCTTTTGGACAAAGAAAGCCAGTGGCTGTTGTGCAGTAACGACGATATAATATGGGTGGTCGGCGAAAGAATTGACGGAAGATACAAAATAACCGACAAAACCAAGACAATATTTAAACTGGAACTCGATTAAATTTTATGGCAGGAAAAATCACTGAAAAATTAAATTTTCAGTGATTTTTCATTCATAAAAACAGCATTTTTTCACGTCAAAATACGCATAAATTTTGCGGTAAAAATACGCCTGAATTAGCATCTGAATAACAGCATGTTACAAACCGTCAAAATAAAACGCCGTTTCAGCAAATTATTCAGGCTGATTAAAAAAATAATCAGCCTGATTATTTTCTTAAAACGACGTCTTATAAAATTCAAGTGCCTTTTTAAGCCCATTTTTCCGCATTTTATTTAAAAATATCCGTACTTTTGCACCGTGAAAAGAGATAAGATAAAATTCTTTATAAGATACTATCTGACGGTAATGCTTTTTACCTTCGTAACGTCGGTCCCCATTGACGTTTTAATAAGTAATTATGCAACGGAATTAAGAATTGATGGATTTTATTTGCTTTTCAATTTCGTTGTTTATTCACTTATGACAATTGTATGCATATCCGCCGTAAATTTTTTCAATTCCGAAAACTTCCGGAACAAATATCCTTTGCGTCTTATAACGGAATTTTTGTTTGTAATAATCAGCGTGAATATTATTCTGTATGTTTGCAACTATGTCTTGTACAAACCTGTCCGCATAGCGGAATATTTTTACAGCGGCATAATAAGGGACAAAACCCTGTTGGGAAGTTACATTCAGGGAACGTTGGTTATGATTATTACGGAGTTTATTTATCAATATGACATGCGCAAAAAAGCCGAAATAGAGAAAGAACGGTTCCGTTATATGCAACTTAAAGCCCAGCTTGACCCGCATTTTCTTTTTAATTGCTTCAATACTATCAGCAGCATGGGATATAAGGGCGGTGTTAAGGAGATTGCCGTTTACACTTCGTCGCTTGCCGATATTTATAGGTATATACTTAACAGTAAAAACGAGGACGAAGTAACCGTAAAGCAGGAACAGGATTTTATTTTGAATTATTACGGGGTTTTAAAGCAAAGATATAAGGAAGGTTTGATGCTTCAAGTCAATATAAGTGATAAAACGCAGAATAAAAAGATGCTTTTTCTCACCCTTCAGTTGCTTGTTGAGAACGCGGTGAAGCATAATGCTTTTAATAAGGATAATCCGCTTAAGGTTTTGATATATGACAGCGGTGATTATATAATTACGGAGAACAATATCAACACAAAGGAAACCGATGCGTATAAAAAAAGCGGCATAGGGCTGAAAAACCTTAACCAAAGATATGAAATGGCTTGTAAAAAAGGAATAACGGTCCGAAAAGATGAAACAACTTTTAAAGTAATTGTACCATTGATATGACAGCACTTATAATAGAAGACGAAGTATCTGCACAGGATTTGTTAAAATGTCTGATAAAAGAAAATTTTCCGCAATTGGAAGTAGTCAGATGTATTGACAATATAAAAGACAGCGTAGATTCTTTAGCAAATAATGAAGTTGATTTAATCTTTATGGATATACAGCTGACGGACGGCAGTAGTTTTAACATATTTTCACAAGTCAATGTCTCTTCTTACGTAATCTTTACAACGGCTTATGACAATTATGCGATAGAAGCCTTTGAGCATAACGCAATAGGCTATTTGCTTAAACCTATAAGGGAAGAAAAATTCGTAAATGCAGTAAATAATTTTCTGTCTTTAAAAGAAAAAACGTCGTTTTCCGCTAATCTGTCTTCAATGTTGCAACAGATGAACGTCCAACCGAAAGAGAAAGAAATAAAGCGCAGATTCGTTTTAAAATTCAATGACAAGATCAAAATAATTGATACAAACGATACGGCGTATTTCGTTTCCGAGAACAGGGTTTGCTATTTGGTTACTTTCAGCGGCGATAAGTTTTTGATAGATGACAGTTTGGATAAGGTAATGAGTGAAATTGATGCTTCAAAGTTCTACCGCATCAACCGCAGTTATATAATCAATTCTTCAAGTATACAAAAGATTGAAAAATATTTTAATTCCCGTTTGATAATTACTTTAAAACCCAAACCGAATGATGATATTGTAACCATATCACGCGAAAACGTGGCGGATTTTCTGCATTGGATTGAAGTAAATAATTAAATCGGTAAGCAAATTTCTGAACTTTGTAGGCAAAATTCTGCATTTAGTGGGATTTTGTTAGGCGCTGTATTTATAATTACTGTATTTTTGCTTTCGGAATTAGGAAATAAGTAATAATAAATAAAAATAAACATCATGAAAACATTAAAGAAAATTTTGTCAATTGCATTGTGTTTGGCTTTTGTCAATGTTTATGCAGCCGATGAGCCCGAAGGGGCGTTTAAAGTAGGTAAGCTGTTCTACAAACAATTAACGGGTAACAATGTCTGCGTTGCCGCTTGGTGTGATTCGGGCGGGGAAACTTATTATACAGGAGATATAGAAGTTCCCTCTGAGGTTGAGTACGAAGGAGTGACATATACGGTTACCGAATTGGAGAATTCGGCTTTTCAAGGCGGAAGATACATTACAAGCATCAAACTTCCCGGCACTTTAAAAACCATTGGTTGGTGGGCTTTTATGGAATGCAGTGCTCTTACCTCAATTGAAATACCAGAAAGCGTGGAAACGATCTCCGATGGTGCATTTTCTTTGTGCAGTGCATTGAAAGAAATCACCGTTCCTGCAAAAGTAAAGAAAGTTAACTGGTATACGTTTGCCTATTGCTCATCTTTAAAGAAAGTTACATTATGGGACGGCGTTACAACAGTTGATCAAGGTGCATTTGCAGGAAGCACGGCAATCAAAACATTAATTGTTTTGGCTGACAATCCGCCTTCATTGGCTGAAGACTCATTTGACGAAAGTCTTACAGACATTGATGTGTTTGTATTATGCAATCACAAAGATGCTTACGATAACAGTGACTGGAAATTCTTTACTAATATTCAGGAAGATTGCAATCTTTCGGGACTTGACGGTATTGCAGACAATAACCTTATAAATATATACCCTAATCCTGCGACTGATTTCATCAATGTCAGCCATCAGGGCAATGTAACAATAACCAATTCGTTGGGACAAACTATTTACAATGCTTATCTCGTAAATGATAACAATAAAATAAATATCCGAAATTGGGATAACGGAGTTTATTTTATCAAAACGGGGAATAAAGTAAGTAAATTAATAAAACGCTGAAACTGATAATCGTTTTTTCACAGGCAACTAAAACATTATTGGAAAAACACCTTATTTAAATAAGGTGTTTTAATTTATGCATAAATAAAAAAGGAATGCAACGTTTCGTAAGCCGTGTTCTGTTTTTCATCTGTCATTAATCTACGTCTTACCTTGCGATAAGACTCTATCGTCCTACCCCTCGGCAGTGCCGAGCAGACACTTTGCAATGACAAACAATCACTGCATGCCGATATATTTGGACTTTCAACTCATAAGGTTTACACTCAAACCGTTATCACTAACGGTTGCCGTAGGCTCTTACCCTGCGTTTTCACCCTTACCGGATTTTACATAATACATATCACATAATACATATACATAAAAGACGGCGGTTATTTTCTGTTGCACTTTCTGTCAAAGATATTAATATCCCTGCCTGTCCGTTAGACAGTATGATGCTCTTTGTTGCACGGACTTTCCTCTTATACATTAAGTACAAGCGACAGATAACTTTCGTTGCATTCCTTTTTTATAAATAAATATTCTTCAAAGAACTTATTTTTCTCACAAAAACCTTACCTGCTATTTACAAATAATATTTTGTTTTGCAAAATTACAAAAAGTTTTCCGTTTGACAATAATATTCATTGTGATGTAATGACTAAAGTATCGTAGATTAATAAAAATATATTCTAATAATCTATTTGGAAATAATCTAAATATGTTTTGAAAATGTCTTGACACGAAAGGCAAGTGTCCGTTAAGTACTCTTTTATACTATTCCATTGCTGTAATCCTCTGTAATAATATAATTTATGCTGCTCATCAATGATAAAAGGTACGATATTGTTTTCCAAACATTGTTTAAAAAGAATCAGCCGTCCGACTCTGCCGTTACCGTCTTGAAAAGGATGGATTTTTTCAAACTTTACATGAAAATCTAAAATGTTTTCAAAAGTTTTTTCTTTTAAATCATTGTACCAAGATATAAATCTATTGATTTCTTTTTCTACATCTTCAGGTTTAGTTGTCTCTTCACCTCCGACTTCGTTAGGAAGAGTTTTCCAATCTCCGACCTAAAACCAATCTAATCTGCTTTGCGATGTATTAGTCTTCAAAATACGATGCAATTCTTTGATAAAAGATTCTGTAATAGTCTGTTCGGCATTATCAATCATATAATCAATACAGTGGAAATGATTAACAGCCTCCAGAATATCATCAACATTGACTTGTGATGCCTCAATGCCGAGAGTATTTGTTTCAAATATCTGACGTGTTTGTTCTTGTGTCAGATTGCTTCCCTCAATATGATTGGAGTTATAAGTCAGAAGCACCTGAATCTTATGATACAGCCCACCTTTTATTTTATTATTTTTCTCTTTTTGCAATATATCCAATATAGTATTCATAACCCGACTGCAAAATTACCAAAAAGTTTTACGTTGTAGCGATAAAATTCTGATTTTATAACTTACTAAAAACATTATTCGGATTATCCTGCATTTGTAATAGCCTTACAGCAACTTTTTCCCACGAATAATTGCCATCAAGAACCAATAACGGTTCTTCAAAATTAATCTCATCAAAAAAAGTTAAACCCTTTAATGGCATAAGTGTAGAAGAATGATATTTTTCTTCATAAAAAGATAACATCATATTCAAAGAAAATCTATCAGACAGATAAGCAATATCCACAAAATCCTTTATTCTTGTGCCGTTTGAAGATATTGCGTTGAGCTTCATTGCAATTATGTCCTCAATGCTTGCAAAACGTATGCCCTCTTCTATTTTAAACTTCCTAATCCAAGGATAGTAATGTGTAAGGCAATCTATTTGAACATTGCTTATAGTTCCTTTTATAGTGTCTTGCGCTTCAAATTCTGGAACAAAACTATATTTCTCCTGTAAATCTCTTTTTAATATTTGGGTGTCAAAACTCTTTTCCGCAAATAAGTCAATATCTACACTTTTACGGTGTCCTATCTGCAAAGCAAGCGAAGTTCCGCCCACAAGAATGAAATCATTTAATAATTCTTCGGACATTAACTGTTTTATGAGTTCCAATGTCGGGTGACTGACGGTTGAGAGGTATAGCATTTCAAATCTTCTTTTTTCAAATTAAACAATGCACAAACGAAAGACATATCTTTTTTATTCAAATAAGGGATATTTTTGACAGTATTTACTATATCATCGTAGTCATATAAATTAAACATAGCATAAAAATCGAGAACAAATCCTCTTTCTATCACACGTTGAACGACAATAGACTTCATCTTTTGCCAATCAAACCTATTCATATCGTATTCCCAAAACAGATTTTCCCGTATAGTTGCATCCTTATGTTGTAAATAATCCTCAAAAAACATAATTCAAATATTTGTTTTGCAAAATTACAAAAAGTTTTCCGTTTGACAAAGAGAAACAGAGCATATCTCAATCTTCTTTCGTTCAGTTGTAATCTTTTAAGGATATTATGATGATTTATTGTCTTTCAATCAGTTTTAGGTTTTCACTTTCAAAACTTTAAAAATTTTACACTTTTGAAAGTGACGGTAAAATTACAAATATCCGATCTAATAATTATATATAATATTATCTTTCAAAGCATCTTTAACTATATTTTTACAATATGTCATATCTATTTTTAATATGTGCTCTTGCTGTCTGTTCATATTACCACACATTGTTTTCTTAAATTCCTCCATATGGTCAAAGGCATTGTTTATAACACTCTCTTTTATTTTGAAATTTCTATAACTCATATCATATAAATATGCCGCATTAAAAAGTTCGCAACAATCCGGAATTTTAAGCAACAAATCCATAATTTTATTCATATACTTAATTGCATCATTTTTATCATACATATCTATTTTAATATGCTCCTGTATTAATTCTTTGATATACATTTTTATTTCTTTCATTTCTTTATATTTTAAATTAAACAATTTTTGCAAAATTAATAATTTTCTATAGTAGTAAAGGAGAGTTTATAAAATTTATAAACTCTCCTTTATAATTTTATTAGTTTTTTACATTATTTACTGAATATTAATCTTCTTTATACCTGAATGCTATAAGATAAATCAATATAACAGTTATAACTGTTATTGATATACCCCAACGTTTCCAAATTTTAATTCGGTCTAATTGCTTCGGGCTTTCTCCATAATCATTTCGCATTTTTATCAAATATGTATATGGTTCTGTTCCTAATTTCAAATAAACATTATAGAAATTAGTCAGTCGGGCGTATGTATCAATACCGACAAATTCACTACCAGTTTTTTGAACTCTTTGCAAATTAAAATATTCATTACTACTTGATGTTTCTAACTCGTTTAAAATATTATTAATTTGAGGATAAAAATATGGCAATGAGTCTACAAAAAAATCATAAGATGATAATATAGCTTGTTTGATATTTATATCTACATAATTATTTTTTTTAATTTCAATATAAGCCGGACTCATTACATAAGCATAATAACCAATTTTATATGTACCATCACCTTCCCATATGTACACCTTGTTCATATAAATCATATCCCATCCTACTACATTATTGTAATTGTACGACACTAAATTATATCTTTCAACATCTCGATTACCATCATCCTCTTTATGTAATATATAACCATTATAATAATAATATTTAGCTTTAAAATACACAAAATCATTTTCATGAAATAAATCATTGGCAGTTGGCTTATTCAAAACGCCTATAATAGGATGTCTTTCTTCTATAAATTTGTCTGCCTGTCCGCCTATACTTTGTATATTACTTTTTCTTATTGTTTGTTGGATATATTTATGCCAAGTTGTTTCAAAATTACCTTCAGCCTCATGTAATAAACGCTTTTCTTTATTATTCAAATACAACTC
>JAGBOF010000004.1 GCA_017633985.1 Bacteroidales bacterium | reverse complement strand
GGTTTGTCTGGTATATTTAATTATTGAGACGGGAAATAAAAATTTTCTGCCCGCTGATAATTCAAAACCATTGAGACGGCAAAAAAGTTTTTTGATTTCGGACATTTCCCCGCCCCTCAAAACGCTTCAAATGCCTGTTTTTGCTGTTTAAATAAAGCCTGTTTTAAATTTTCTTCGTACTTTTGCAAAAACAAACGTTATTATGTTAAGTGATTACGAATTGCAGAGGTATCAACGGCAACTGGTGTTACCTGATTTCGGCGAGATAGGACAATGCAAACTGGCTGACGCCAAGGTGTTAGTCGTAGGCGTAGGTGGATTGGGCAGTGTAAGTTCGCTGTACCTCACTGCGGCGGGAATAGGAACGATAGGTTTAGTGGAAAAAGATACGGTAAGTCTGCACAATCTGCAACGCCAAGTGCTTTACCGCGAAGACGAAATAGGCAAATCCAAATTGGATCTGGCTGTAAGCACACTTAAGCGCCTGAACAGGGAAGTGAAATTTGTGCCGTATGACTGTTTTTTAACCAAAGACAATGCCGAAAGCATAATCAAGGACTATGATATTGTATTGGACTGCACCGATAACTACGCTGCACGCTATCTGATTAACGACACGTGCGTTAAATCAGGCAAACCGTTTATTTACGCCACTATCGGAGACACTAAAGGACAGTTGGCAGTGTTTAACTACAAAAAGCCGTGTGCCGATTACCGCACTTTATACCCTAACGAAAAGGAACTGATTGCCCAAGGCAACATCAATAAGGGTGTGATGGGTGTATTGCCGTCAGTTATCGCTTCCTTGCAGGTCAATGAAGCCGTCAAGATGATTACAGGTACGGGTGAGGTAATGAAAGATACTTTGTTTATGATTGATTTGCTTACGCTGAATACAATGAAATTCAAACTGCCCGTCAAATAGGCGCACAAGTCAATAAAAACGCTCCTGTTTATTGTTTTGCCTTTTAAAATCCTTCCGCAAAACCGTAAGGGTCTTCCAATTTGTCGGTAAGATATTTGCGGTTGTAAGAATTCTTATTAAGTACTTTCAAGGTGTATCTTCTGCCCTCTTTGTTCGTAAGTTTTTTTGCTTGCAGCTGCGGATTGGCTAACCGAAAGTACTTATATTCGGTGCCTATCTGTTTGGAAAAAGCATAAAAATCGTTTATCGTCGTATCCACAGTTATGGTGTCGTATTCCAATGGTTGGTGGCAGTCAATATTGCGGATATAAAATCCGTACGCCTGCGGGTTTTGCATAATAATCTTATAGGCTATAATCCTGTATACGTACCGCGCGGTCTCGTTATTCAGTGCCAAATCCCAATAATTCCTCACATTCTGTTCTTTGATACGTGCTTTAATGCCGCCTTCGCCGCAATTATAGGCTGCACATGCCAACGGCCAATTGCCCAAACGTGAATAACTCCCTTTAAGATACTTACAAGCCGCCATTGCCGATTTTTCCACGTCGTAACGCTCGTCATATTCCGCATTGACAACCAATCCGTACTCTTTTGCCGTCTGCGGCATAAACTGCCAGAACCCTTCAGCCTTGGCAGGCGATACCGCATTGTTAAGACTGCTTTCCGCAACTGCCAAATACTTCAAATCCTCGGGCACGTTCTGCGATTTAAGTACCTTTTCTATCTGCGGAAAATATCTGAATGCACGCTTTAAGATTATAAACGTAGAGGCATGCTGATAGGTTATATAAGAAAGTTCCCTGTCCAAAGCTTCGTAAACAAAAGTATTCTCCAAAGGTACTTTTTCTCCGCAGAAGGTCACTTCTTTAGGCACAGGGGCTGCGAAATTGTGGAAATGTTCTTTAAGTATCTCCGCATATTTTTCATCTTCATTGCGGTGATGGGTGGCAAAAACGAAAATCTGCGACATTATTGCTATACTGCTTAAGACTATAGCAATAACCGACAAGGTGATAAGTTTGTTATGTTTTTTCATGTGATTAAATATTGAGACTGCAAAGATAATACAAATTTCCCGCAGAATTAATAAATCAGATAAATAAGTGAGTAAATATTTTACCTCTCCGCTTCGTCTTGCGCTACTACATCTTCAAAATATTGCCAAAGGCTTTCCTGCGGACAGGGTGCAACAATACGGATCTTTTCTTTGCTTACCGGATGGATAAATTCCAACTTACGGGCATGGAGACTTATTGATGCAATCTTATTACTGCGTCCGAAACCGTATTTTAAGTCGCCTTTGATCGGACAACCGATGTTTGCCAATTGCAGTCTTATTTGATGGTGGCGTCCTGTTGCCAAATTAATCTCCAACAAGCAATAATAATCACTTTTTGCAATGACCTTGTATGACAGTTCAGCATACAGACCGTGAATAACGTCGTTTGTTATGTAGGATTTGTTGTTTTTTTCGTTTTTAAGCACGTAATTTTTCAACGTATCTGCGTCCTTGGGCGGATTGTTGCGCGTTACAGCCCAATAAGTCTTTTTTACCTCACGGTTTTTTATCATTTCATTCAAACGGGAAAGCGCCTTGGAGGTTTTGGCAAATATCACCGCTCCGCTGACAGGTCTGTCCAGACGGTGGACTACGCCCAAAAATACATTACCCGGCTTGTTGTATTTGATTTTCAGGTATTGCATTACTTTTTTGTCCAAACTTTCGTCGCCCGTTTTGTCACCGTGTACGATTTGAGAGCATTTTTTGTTTATTATTATGATGTGGTTGTCCTCATACAACACCTGAGAATCGATTTGATCAAACAGCGCAAAATTATTTCCCGTCTCCATAGCTT
Organism: Bacteroidales bacterium; assembly: GCA_017633985.1. GTDB lineage: Bacteria > Bacteroidota > Bacteroidia > Bacteroidales > P3 > Scybalousia_A. The sequence continues at coordinate 54,738 of JAGBOF010000004.1, read as the reverse complement.
GTGTATTTGTTATGATGCCTTTCAGGAATGTTACAATGTCGCTATAACGCTCTGTGCTGCACGTACCTTATCCTCAATCTCCACATGCACTTCGCTTTCCAACGGGATAAGCAAATCAACACGTGAGCCGAATTTAATAAATCCCAGTTCCTGCCCTTGTTTTACGCTCTCACCTTCCTTTGCATAGCAGACAATACGGCGTGCCAATGCTCCCGCTATTTGTCTTACCAAAACCTTTTTGCCGCTTTCATGCTCAATGCAGACGCTTGTCCGTTCGTTAAGAAAAGAGGATTTGGGATTGCGGGCATAAAGTTTTTTGCCGTCGTAATATTTTTGATAAACTATCTTTCCCGATATAGGGTAACGGTTGACGTGTACATTATTGGGCGACATAAAAGTAGAGATTTGCAGACAGTCGCATTTCAGGTATTCGTTTTCAAAGACTTGTTCCACAACGACGATCGTCCCATCGGCAGATGCCAAAACTTTATTCGGATTGTCCAACAGTTCTCTGTTAGGTATGCGGAAGAAACGGATTATAAAGAAACTTAAAGCGAAGACCATAAATTCCAATAACCATTTTATCCAACCGTGGGAGAATATTAATATAACGCAGGTAAGAATTACAAAACAAACCAGCGTAATAAACGAAATCTTATAACCTTCTTTGTGAATATACATCGCTTTTATTTTTTTGATTTCATATATTTGACCTTCGGGATTTTATATTCAGAACCTGATAAGCAGATAGCACCATACGGCAGGAAGAACCAACAAAAGAATATCGAATCTGTCCAATATGCCGCCGTGACCCGGCAGGATATTGCCGCTGTCTTTTACTTCCATCTGACGTTTGAACATGCTTTCGACAAGGTCTCCGAATGTTCCGATAACCGAAGTTATTATTGCTATGGCGATAAAGTCTCCCGTTTTCAGCACATCCGAACAAGAAGAAATTATAACGGCTGCGATGATTGTGAATAAAAATCCGCCGACCCAGCCTTCCCATGTTTTCTTCGGGGATATGCGTTCGAAAAGTTTATGTTTGCCCAGTTTCATTCCCGTTAAGTAAGCAAAAGTATCGTTACACCATGCGAAGATAAACACGCTCATAAGTATCATCGGGGAATAAACACCGTTAAAGTTAATTATCACATTGGTCAATGCCAGAGGCAAGACAACGTAAACAACACCCGTAACGGTATATGCTATATTTGTAAAAGGATTTTTATTTTTGCGGTAAAGTTCATTAATAAACAGAAAAAGAATAAAAGCCGTTAAAAAACATATAACAATCTCCGCAGTCTGATACTGGGCTTTGGAGACAAGCAAAACGCAGGCGTAAGCCACAAAACCTAATCCAAGAGCTGCAATCCTGTTAACCGATATATCCTTTTTGCCAGATACCGAGTAGAATTCCCGCAATCCTAACATTGCAACGATTAAAAAATAAACGGCAGTAACTATCGGATGGATAAATACAGCCGCTATGACACTCAAAACATATATTGTACCCGTGATTGCACGCTTTACTAAATTATTCATATACTTGTATAAAGTGTTTAGTTCTATTATTCATCAACAACAAAAAGATACAATTCCTTAATCTCCTCCTCTATCAGTTTGGAAGATTTGATGGAAATAATCCATTCGGGAGGAGTCGGAGGAAGCAAATTGAGGATTTGTTTATATGAGGTGTATATCTGTGATGTCATTGCAACAACAATCATTATCTGCGGGAAATGAATCAACGATGAGCCTACACCTTGTGCGGAAGTGATAATTATGCTTCCCGTAGGTGCAACTATGCCTTGGCACAATGAAATACCTACATTGGTAGAAGGATCGGCCAAAGTTGATGACAGTCCGTTTTGCTGCAAATAATTCTGTAAATTTGAGGAATAAGCATTGTAATGCGTCCAATTCCTGTAAGAAGCCAGATTCTTGAGATTTTCAAACAATTCAGCCTCATTCTGACAATATACGAACCGTCCGCCGTCGGAAGATAATTTCTCGGCAAATACCATAACAGGGTCATCATTACAAGGAGTGAATATCTCCTCGTGCGTATCCGCTATGGATATTTGCTCGTCTCCCCTGAAAAGAGAGTCACGCAATAATTTTAAAATTTTCTCCTTCTCGGATGAGTTCTTCATAACATTGCCTGTATTTCAAACAATCCGCAATTTTAAACTGTCCGTCTAATCCTGATTGTCCTTATTATCCTCTGATTTAACGTCATAACTTACGTTGATATCCGCATTCTCCGTTACCGTTTGGGAATTCTCTTTCGGAGTTACCATATCTTTTATCCCCTCAATATTGTCATCCCATTGGCGCGGTCCGAATATTTCTTCGACATCCTCTCTGAATATTACCTCACGCTCTATTAATATCTTGGCAAGTTGATCCAATTTGCCGCGGTTTTCCAGAAGTATTTGTTTTGCCTGACGGTATATATCCTCTATCAAATCATGCACACGTTTGTCTATAAGTTCCGCAGTTTTTTCACTGTAAGGTTTGCCGAATGAATATTCCCTTTCAGGCGAGGAATCATAATAAGACAGATTGCCTATTTGTTCGTCCAAACCGTAATAGGTTATCATACTCATTGCCATCTTGGTGGCACGCTCCAAATCATTCAACGCTCCAGTAGAAACTTCACCGAATACAATTTCTTCACTTGCACGTCCGCCTAACAAAGAAATCATTTGATCTATCAGCTGCGATTTGGTAGTAATCTGCCTTTCCTCGGGAACATACCACGCTGCGCCCAAAGCCTGACCTCTCGGAACAATGGTAACCTTTATCAATGGATTGGCAAACTCCCTCAACCAACTTACCGATGCATGTCCTGCTTCGTGATAAGCAATACGTTCTTTTTCCTTCGGAGATATTATCTTGCTTTTTTTCTCCATTCCGCCGACAATACGGTCTATCGCATCAAGGAAGTCCTGTCTGGTTATATTGTTACGACTGTGCCTTGCGGCAAACAATGCTGCCTCATTACATATATTTGCTATATCCGCACCCGAAAATCCCGGTGTCTGTTTTGCCAAAAATGAGACATTAACGTCATTCTTATCATACTTAAGGTTTTTCATGTGAACGTTGAATATAGCCTCACGTTCCTTAACCCCCGGAAGTTCCACATATATCTGACGGTCAAATCTGCCGGCACGCAAAAGTGCAGGATCTAATATCTCCGCTCTGTTGGTGGCTGCCAGAATGATAACACCCGCATTGGTAGAGAACCCGTCCATCTCGGTTAATAACTGATTAAGGGTATTTTCCCTTTCATCGTTGGCACCGCTTGCCAAAGTCTTACCACGTGCACGTCCTATAGCATCTATTTCGTCTATAAAAATAATACACGGTGCTTTACTTTTGGCGTTAGCAAACAAATCCCTTACACGTGATGCGCCGACACCGACGAACATCTCCACAAAATCACTTCCGCTCATGGAAAAGAACGGCACTTTCGCCTCTCCCGCAACGGCTTTAGCCAAAAGAGTTTTTCCCGTTCCCGGAGGGCCGACAAGCAATGCGCCTTTAGGTATCTTACCTCCGAGTTTAGTATATTTATCAGGGTTTTTAAGGAAATCTACTATCTCCATAATCTCCACCTTGGCTTCTTCCAATCCCGCAACGTCGGCAAAAGTAACATCAACATTCTTGCCTTTTTCGTATAACTTGGCTTTGCTGCGGCCTACAGAGAATATACCGCCCAAGCCGCCGCCCATTGCTCCGCCGCCGCTGCCACGGCTCATCAGTCTGAAGAAAACAACCCATATCAAGATTATAAAGACGGTAGACCAAATCCATCCCATATTTTCTCCGAACAGACTGCTGCGTTTTTCACTCACGGTATTGATTCTGTCGTTTGCAATAACTTCCTGTTTTTGCAATTCCGTCAAATTCTTATCCGTCGTATCCTGTGCTATCCATTGGTTTTCAACTGTCTTTAACTGATCCCTGAAATCCTCAAAGGTGACAAACTTATAGACATACATCGCCTGCAGTTTACTTATATCCAACTTATCGTCGGAAAACATTCCGCCGTCGGTATTGAACAAGTCATTATACATTGTATCACGCCTTACGGCATCGGTACTTATGGCAATTTCGGCAAACTGTCCGTTGACAACCGTTATTTTGGTGTAATCCCTTTGAACAAGTACCTTTTGAAGTTTATCCCAACTGACTTCACGGTCAACTTTGGAGGTTTTTTCTCCTGAAGTCCACAAGAAAATAATTACAGCAAGCACTGCAAGATAAATCCATGTAATACTGAATTTAGGTTTCTTATCTTTATTGCCCTGCGGATTTACTTTAAATTCTTTTTTCTTATTATCAGCCATAATTTATTCATTAACATTTGGATAATGAGTCTGTTTTACGTCTTTCCACATACTTTCAATATTGTAAAACTCCCTTGTGTCGGGCAAAAATATGTGAACAATCACGTCAAAATAATCTAACAGCACCCATTGACAATTTTGCAATCCTTCTTCTTTAGTCGGTTTTAAGTTTATTTCTTCTTTAATTTTTTTGCGTATATGTTCTGCCAAACTGTCAGCATGTGACGGCGAATTGGCAGTGCAAATCACATAAAAATCAAACAAAGAGCCTTTCACGCCGTCGAAATCTATCAGCGTTATGTCCTTTCCCAATTTATCCTGAATGGCTTTCACTGCTATCTTGCTTAACAATTCAGCCGCTTTTCTGTCTTTTGTCATATTTTACTAATTATAATCAAGGTGCAAAGATACAAATTTTTTGCCAAATTTCACCACTTATACAAATAAAACGAATTCCGCGGGAAATAAAACAGCATTCTGAAAAACCATCACGCCGTCCCGCGAAATTAATCTGCGATAAGAAAAAATTATTCTGCGTGATTAATAAAATAATCTGCGTGATTAGTAAAATAATTCAAAATGATTACAACAAAAACAGTGAAGTCAATTGCTTATAATCCCGCGAATATTCATTATCTGCGTCTCTTATATAAAGCGTTTGATATTGTTTCTTGGCAGCGTGTTGCCGTGAATAGGCAAAAATACATATCTGCCTTTTTACAGGCGTATTCGGTTTTGCAAAAACATCTGTAACTAATACAGGATAAATACTTTGTGAATCAAATAACAATGTCAATTCCGCCATTTCCTTTTCAGGCAAAACGACAGCGATATAGCCATTTGGATTAAGTAACTTTGAGCAACAATAAGCAAAATCCGTCAGCCCCAAACTATCATTATGCCGTGCATTTGAACGCCTTACATCAGGAGAATGCAACGACAAAGTAAAAAACGGAGGATTGGAAATAATCAAATCAAATCTTCCCTTTGTTTCTGCTGCAAATTGCTGAACGGATATACATTTTGCCGTCATTCTTTTGCAATACGGGCTGTTTAAAAAGTTAGATTCAGCCTCTTTGACAGACTCTTTGTCAATATCTATCGCAGTAACATCAGAATTATCAAACACCTGCGCCATACATAAAGATAATATCCCGCAACCTGTACCTATATCCAAAATTTTAATATTATCTCTCTGTCTGTCGGATAGTTCATCTATGCCGCCTAATCCGTCAAACACTCCGTTTACATCATTGGATAGTTTATTTTCAGGTAAGGGCAATATGTTTATTTCCTTAAAGAATTCAGCCGCAACGGAAGCCAACAACACTGCATCCGTACCGACTTTCATCGAAGAATTCGAATGGTTTAAAGAAAATTGTTTGCATCTAAATTCCATATAATTCTACTATAAAATTCATATAATGCTTTATTGTAAAAGATTATTTTCGCAAAGTTATCACAATAATAAGTTCTATTCTGCCTATTTAAATTCAACAAAACTACACTTCAAATTGATAAAATAAAAAAACAACTGCTTAATTTGTTATACTTCATTAAGCAGTTGTCACACTCACAATATCAATCTTAATATGTGTCTTTAACTCTGCGTGATGCTGAATACATGATACGTAAAGCACCTGATTTTCTCAATTCTTGCTTAACGTCAGTCACATCTCCCATACGCACGTCTTTGTCACATTTTAATGTAGTTGTAATATAAGGGCGGTCTGATTCATTTCTTGCAGCTCTTTCACTTTCCACAAATGCCGCAATATCAGAAACCTCACTTAATTGGTCATTTAATTGAATTCGTGTTCCCAATCCGTATTTATTTGTCTCCATCGGTGTACCAATATATATATTGGATGCCAATGATTTTTTCTCCAATTTCTGTATTTCCGATGCCTGCGGAACGGTTAAGCGTACCAAAACCGTTGCTTCACGCATATTGGAAATCACCATAAAGAAGAACAACAAGATAAATACTATATCTGACATTGAACCGGAGTTCATTGCAGGTAAATCATTAGAACCTTTTTTCTTAAATCTTGCCATTAGTTACCTCCTTGTGTTTTCTGACCGCCGATATTCTTAGGTTCTGCCTCCGATATAGCAACAGGTACCGCCTTATCTATAGCTTCCTTTTGTTCATCATTGCAGTCAACGTATTTTCTTGAAAATTTCTCGCGGGAAAGTTCGTCTCTCAATTCATTAACGGCTGCCGTCAATTCATTCTGTACTTTAATGTACATATCATACGAAGTTCCGCGGTCGTTTTGTAGAGAAATAACACCTTTTGATACAGGAGTATTTCCTAACAAAGGAATATCTATATTTTCTTTTTCAGGTAAATCTGGTGAATTGTTAGGATTACCCAAAAATTCCTTTGCCCGTTCTTTCAAGGCATTAATGTCACCAATTTCGCCGTTAATAAGCAGATTGTCATTCATGTTTACCAAAACGGTAAATGTGTTTCGCTTATGTATCTCTGGCGGTTTTTGATTAGGGTCTGCAGGCGGCGGCAAACGTCTCTGGATACCTTGATCCGTATTGATGGAAGAAACCATCAAGAAGAAGGTCAACAACAGAAACGAAATGTCTGACATTGATGAACTGTTTAATGCCGGTAACTTTTTTCCTGCCATAGTTCCGTTATTTTTTTATAAGTTTTGATACTTCTGCGTAAATCAATGAAACTACTACACCTGCAAACAATACATATACAGTGTATAATCCCGCACTGATCCATTTAGAAGAACTCAATGCAGCACCGGTTTTTTCAAACAAAGCTGCTGAAATATCCGTTCCCGATGCAACAAAATATGATACGAAAAATACGACAATAGTAGCTGCTAAAATTATAAGGAATCTAGCCTTAACTCCTATTGCATCTTTTATTAGGAAAATTATTCCGACTAATGCCGAACATACTGTAAGAATAAATGCCGTCCAATATGCTATTCCCCAAAACATAGAAGCAGTAGGTTGTTCACTTACAGGTATGTTTTTATCAAATGTAAAAGCATATCCCAATGCAGCAATAACTGCCAATATTGCAACCACCAATGCCACTATTAATATAGGTCTCTTTTCTTTTTTCATTATATTTCCTCCTTGGTTTTAATTAAGTAAATAACCGGTTAACGTGCCTGTATTTATTAAACATCAGTTATCTTCAGGCTAAAACATCATTTACTTTCTGTTCTTTACCAAGATGTCCATAAATGATATAGAAGCATCTTCCATTGAAGAAACCAAACTTTCTATCTTTGATAACAAATAGTTGTAACAAACCTGAAGAATCAAAGCCACGATAAGACCGAAGATTGTGGTAATCAAAGCCACTTTCATACCGCCTGCAACGACTGTCGGAGAAATATCACCGGCTTTTTCGATATCATCAAATGCCTGTACCATTCCGACAACTGTTCCCAAGAATCCCAATGACGGTGCAATAGCGATGAACAAAGAAATCCAAACCATGTTGCTTTCCAATCTTGCCATCTGAACTCCGCCGTAAGAAGTGATGGATTTTTCTACGTCTTCCAAACCGTTATCAACTCTGTCAAGACCTTGGAAGAATATTGAAGCAACAGGACCTCTTGTATTCCTGCAAACGTCTTTAGCAGCATTGTAATTACCTGCTTTTACGTTATCCTCTATCTTCTGAAGCAATTTATCCGTATTCGTAGTAGCAAGGTTAAGGTAAATGATTCTTTCAATAACCAAACCCAAACCTAAAATCAAACAAATAAGAATAGGAGTCATCCAACCTACACCACCTTCGATATATTTGGTCTTCAATACTTGGTGGAAAGATTGTTTCTCTGCCACAGGTGCAGATTCTTCCGCTGCATTCATTGTTGCAGACTCTTCAGTCTCCGTTGCAGTTGCCACAGTTTCCGTAGCGGATTCCGTTGCTGCTTTAGCATCTTGTGCAAAAGCTCTGTTTGATACGAATGTCAATAATAAGAACATTATTGACAAATAAGCACATACTTTTTTCATAGTTTTTTAATTGTTTTTTTAATTATTTGTCCTTTTATTCTAATTTCAAAATTTAGTTGCAAAAATACAACGTTATTTTCAAAACACAATAAATATTTCTGATTTTTTGCGTTTTTTTAATTATTTTTTTCTTTTTCTTCCTTATTTTCAGTTACTAATAATTTGTCTATACGAACCGAATCCATATCCATTATTTCAAATGTAAAATTCCTCCAATTTATCTTATCTCCCGTTTTGGGCACTTTGCCCGTTATGGCAAGGATCAATCCGCTTACAGTATTATATTTATAGTTCTGATATTGTTCCTCCAAATCAAAATGACTCAAAAAATCATAAAACGGATATTGCCCGTCAATCAAATATGTTCCGTCCTGACGTTTTAAAAATTCCTGTTCATCGGGATTGGTCTCAAGTTCGGAGGAATTTCCTACCAATGTCTCCAAAATATCGTTCATCGTAATCATTCCCTGCACAAGACCGAATTCATCAATAATGAAAGCATAATGTATTTTGGATTGTTTGAAAACCTCAAGTAAGTTATAAATGGACACGCTCTCGTGAATAAAATTAGGCTCACGCATAATATCCTTCACCTTATAGTCTACTGACTTCGGCGATATAGGAAACATATCTTTAATAAACATAACCCCTACGATATTGTCAAGAGATTTTTCGCAAACAGGATATATATAATGTATATCTTCCCTGTCCACACGTTTTACCAAATCCTTTAAATACTCGTCTTGTTCCACCCACTGCAAATCTTTTCTCGGAGTCATCAAAGATTCTATTCTTCTGTCATCCAGATCAAACACTCTGTTTACAATATCCTGTTCAGCCAAAGCTATTTCACCCGCATTGGCGCTGTCATCAATTATTGATTTTATTTCATCCTCCGTAACCTTTTGTCCTGATACTTGTTTTATTCCGAAAATCTTTGCCAATCCGCCCGTAGTCTTTGACAACAACCAAACAAACGGTGCAAACAAATAAGACAATGTGCCCATCGGACGGATAACAAGCGAAGCCACCTTTTCGGGATTCGCCATACCTATACGTTTAGGCAACAGTTCGCCGAAGACCAACATAAAAAACGTTTCCACTACGACTATTACAACACGCGATATTATCGTAGCCAATGCAGGGTCTATATTCATTCCTGCAAACAAACATGAAAGCCTGTTTACGTATGATTCCCCTGTATACAAACCTATAATCAATCCTATGGTAGTAATACATATTTGAACGGTTGAAAGGAATTTGTCAGGGTTTTCTATAACCGAAAGAATCTTCCCTGCATTTTTATTACCTTTTTTAGATTCTAATTCCAATTTGGTTTTTCTTGACGAAACCACTGCTATTTCCGCCAAAGAAAAAAATCCGTTCAGTATAACAAAAAATACGATTATAAGAATTTCCATATAACTATCTACTGCGCCGAAGCCGTTTCGTCTTCACTTTGTTTGTTATCCTTTTTTATCAATGCCACTATCAACATTCCTACGCCCACTGTTATAGCCGCATCGGAGAAATTAAATATCGCATCAAAAAAACTCAAATGTTTGCCTCCCAACAGCGGCAGCCAATCAGGCCAATACGTATCAATCAACGGGAAATAAAACATGTCAACTACCTTGCCGAACAACATCGGAGCATAACCTCCGCCCTGCGGAAAGAGTGTTGCAACCTGAAAAAACGTACTTTGAGAAAAAATAAGTCCGTAAAACAAAGAGTCTATTATGTTGCCCGCAGCACCTGCAAAGATTAAAGAAAACGCATAAATAATAAGACTGTTTTCTTTCCGTTTAACCAATCTGACAAGCAATACGAATATCGCCGCAGAGGCTATTATCCTTACAACGGTAAGCAACAGTTTGCCTATATTGTCCCCGAAATTCATTCCGAAAGCCATGCCTTTGTTTTCTATGAAATGAATTCTGAACCAAGACAAACCCCAAAACTCAATCTCTTCTCCTAAATAAAAGTGTGTTTTAACGTATATCTTTATTATCTGGTCAATCAATAAGACCAGAAATATAAGAATAAGCGGTTTTTTCATAAGTCTGCTTATTTTCTCTGCATTTTTGCTTCCACGCTCAATGTTGCATGCGGCACCAAACGCAATCTTTCTTTCGGTATCAACTTACCCGTTACCCTGCATATACCGTATGTCTTATTTTCTATACGTACCAATGCCGCTTCCAAATCCTTGATAAACTTTCTTTGTCTCAAAGCCTGACGCACGTTCTCCTCTTTATTTTCCGCATCCGAAGTAAAATCATCGTCAAGCGTATGGTACACCGCCGAAGTGTCGGTAATGTCATTGGAATCCTTATTATATGCTGCGTTTTCCAACATCTCCAAATTTTCCTTCGCCTTGGCAATCTTTTCAAGAATTATCTGCTTGAATTCCTGCAACTCTTCATCGGAATATCTTGTTCTGTCTTCCATTTCCTATTATATAATGAATGTTTTATTCTACTGTTTTATAATATTTTCTGCTTTTATAAAGTGCAAAGATACAATATTTATACCAAATTACGTTTATATTATGCGTTTTTTTATCAAAATAACATGGAATACACGGCAAAAGAAGAAATAGTTTTGGGCATTGACCCAGGCACAAACGTAATGGGATATTCGTTTGTCCGAAAAACAGGCAAACAAATGGAAGTTTTGGAGATGGACGTACTGAAATTGAGCACTAAAACAGAGATGTCCACACGTATGAAACAGATTTTTGATTTTATAATTGCGAAAATCAACGAATACAAACCCGATATTCTGGCATTGGAAGCCCCGTTTTTCGGCAAAAACGTGCAAAGTATGCTCAAATTGGGGCGTGTTCAGGGTATTTGTATCGCTGCGGGATTATCCCAAAGCATACCTTTTGTGGAGTTTCCGCCCAAAAGGGTAAAGCAATCCATAACGGGCAACGGCAACGCCTCAAAAGAACAAGTCATGAAAATGTTGCAAATGATGAAACTCATTGATGAAAATCCCAAATACCTGGATGCGTCCGATGCTTTGGCAGTTGCTGTTTGCTATTGCGGACAATCGCAGAAAATGGACACGGGTGTAAACTCTCAACTTGCCCAAAAGAAACCCAAAACGAAGACTTTGTCTTGGGCTGCATTCGTAAATGAGCACAAAAACCGCATAATCGGTCAATAAATCAGCACATTAACCTACGAAAGCCACGCCTTAAAACATTGATACAATAAGGGCGTAAATTTTTAAGGCGTAAAAATTTTTTAATCAGCCTTAAAAATTTTTTAATCAGGCTGATTAATTTTTTAAAACGGCGTTTTATTTTGACGCAATATTTTAATATTTTTCTGCCGATATGTTTTAAACTCTTAATATGCGGAATCCGAATCTTTTTTCAGTATTTTGATGCCGTCAATTACACTTTTTTCACTACAAAAAGACGAAAAAAGCAAAATTTTTGCAGAAATAACATTTTTTTTACTATATTTGCAAAAATTAATCATGGAAATAAAATAAAAAACACTTAATAATATGAGAACATTAGAATTATTGGCAAATGATTTTGCGAACAATGTAAGAAAGGAAATCGAGAAATTCCACCCTTATTCACCTATCAAAGAACCTACCGTGGGAGATATTATCCGTGAGTACAACATCTGCCGTAAGGAAGAAGAACTTGCCGACAAAACTTTGGAAGAAGTTATGGAAATGGTGATTGTTGACCAAAACATCAAGCGTGAATATGACGGCAAACACCTTTTGAAATTCACCACGATGGGTTACACACTTTATATAAGCATAAAAGACAAAACCAAAGTATTGGGTGCCGACAAACAAGAGCTTGAACATCCTAAATTTTGGCTTGCATTGTTGCTTATAAGCGTTGAACCTAATCCTGATTCGATAGCAAAAATCAAATTTGAGCTTAATTACGAACCTACGGTAACATATAATTAAACCGTAAGGTCAAGGCAGCGGCTTAAAAGGAGTTTTTGATATATCCGTTAGCCTGATTGCCTAAATTAAACAACAAATCAAGGGCGGAAAGATTAGTCTGAAATCCGTATTTTTCCTCAAAACATTGGTAATACGGTTTTAAATTCTCTCCGTCCTTGATTCTGTCTTTGGGAATAAAACAATTGCGGTAATTATCCTGCGCCGTTTCAATATAATCAGAGGTAAGATATAATTCGCACTGCAAACGGAATACGTCTTTTAGGAAATAAAAAGCGTCAATATTCAGATCCATAAGATATTTGTGCTTTTTAAACAAAATTTCCTTCACTCTGTCGGCATAATATATGAAATAAGGACTCTTGCCATAGCAAGAATATACCGTACGCCATGCCTGCACGTGCCAATTCTGCGAATAAGATATTTCAATATCGGATGTCATCACCTTATCACGTCCGTGTTTATTAACGGGAACTATAATATTCAAAATGCCCTGCGAAGACATCACAACGGCACGGTTTCTCAATGTCTGTTTAGGAAAATTCTCGTAAATATCTATGCTTATATTTTTTTTGTTTTCGAATAATGCCAACTGTTTTACGCACGGGAAGAACTCCAGATGTGATATTGTAAAACCGTTATCCGTTTTCAGATTGTAAATATTCTCCATAAATAGATTAAGATAAAAAGAAAGCGGAGTTTTTGCATTGCTCCGCTGAATGTTATAGTATTTTTATTGTTTTATTGTCCGTCTTGAGTGGATGGCTCCTGCTCTTGGGCTTTATCTTCGTCCAAATCAACAAGACCGTTTTCCAACAAAATGTTGTACCAAGAGAAAAGTTTTTTCATATCCGACAAATGCACGCGGTCTTTATCATAGTCAGGAAGAATTTTAGACATATAATCTTTCAAAGTCTTCTCGTCGGATTTGTGATCAATACATTTGCCGCCGTTTTCAATGCGGTAGATATTTTGGAATACCTCCGTAAGCGGTTTATCTTCGTCTTCCGTAAAAATACTTATGTCTTTAAGGGAAGAAATTCTTTCATTGGAAAATGCAGGCATACGTTTTTTGTCAATCAATGACTCAACCAATGCACCGCTTTTAGTTCTTGATATCAATTTGTATAATCCGGGTTTGCCGGAAATTGATAAAATTGCGTTAAGATCCATACTTCTTAGTTTTTTATTTCTGTTCAGTAAATTTTATTGTTTTCTTGCTTTCTTTTTTCTATGATTCCAAATCCCCAAACACTAAACCACTCACCCTAAACACTGCTTTAAAACTTAAAACTTCCTAATCCTACTCCGTAATAATCACAAAACCCTGCGTTTCTATCCTCTCACCTCTTTTTATCTTTGCTCTTTTCCTCAATTCTGTCTCTCCGTTACGTTTTACCATGCCTTGGGTTACCAAAATTTGTGCCATACCGCCCGATTCTGCCGCATTAGATGCCTTCAAAAGCTGAATAAGCTGTATAAACTCGTCTTCCGTTCGTATTTTGAAATGTATTTCTTTCATTATTCAATATCCGCCGTTTGTGATTTGAGTTTGCAAAGATATAAAAAATACGGATAACAAAACGTTACCCGTATTCATTTTTATGAAATTTTTACTAAAAAACTTCTTTTTTATGTTCTGCTGTTGTTATTTGGTTACTCTTTCCAACCATTTAACCATTCCCAACATTACGCCCATTGATATAATACATACGCATGCGAAAACAGTCCAGCATTTCCATATAGGCCAAGCGTTATACATAACAGGTCCTATCCAAATAAGAAGATTACCGACTGCAGTTGCGCCTAACCAAAGTCCCTGACACAATCCCAAAAGATGTTTAGGGGCTACCTTGGAAACAAATGACAATCCCAAAGGCGAGATAAACAATTCGGCAACCGTAAGGAAGAAGTAAGTCACAATCAAAACCCACCATCCGGCTTTGTCTGCCTCATTGCCCGTTGCTCTGAATTCTTCTCCCGAAGGGTATCCCTGCATATAGGAGAATGCTGTAAGGAATAAGTAAGCACAGGCTGCTATTGCCATACCGTATGCTATCTTACGCGGAGTGGAGATATCTTTTCCTTTTCTTGCCAAGGAACCGAAAATAGCCATAATTATAGGTGTCAAAACTATTACGAAGAACGGATTGACTGCCTGCCAGATTTCAGGAGCTATAGCGTCGGTTTTAACGAAGTCTCTCGCAAATACGGACAACGACTGACCGTTTTGATGGAATGAGAACCAGAAAAAGATTGCTATACCCAATACTGCAAACAATGCATACATTCTTTGTTTGATTTCTTTAGCCATTGCCTGTTTTTCTGCTGCTGTATATTCCACTGCAGCTGCAGCTTCTTTCTTTACAGGTGTAGGGAACATTTTCTTACTTGCTATAAAGATTATCAAGGACAACACCATTGCTGCAACGGATGCCCAGAATGAGAAGTGAACACCTTGATTGAATACTTCCAAATAAGCACTCGGGTCAAAAGTTCCGCCGCTTATTACAGCCTCTTGTGACAATGTAGCATATTTATCGGCACTCTCGCCCAAATTGCCTGCAATTGCTTTGTGGCAAAGTTCAGGAAGATTGGCATTGTAGATAAAATCATGGGCTTTTAACCACCACTGACGGATTGAAGGAGCAACAAACGGTGCTATTAAACCGCCTATATTGATGAAAACATAGAATATCTGGAAGCCCGAATCTCTTTTCTCTTTTGCAACTCTTAAAGCATCTTCGCCTTTCTTGGCTTCCTGTGCTTCATAATCGTCATACATCTGTCCGACGATAGCCTGCAAGTTTCCTTTGAATAATCCGTTACCGAAAGCAATCAAAGCCAAAGCAACGCATGTGAAAGGAAGCAGCCATGACAGATTACCGCTCGTTGCGGTGATAGGAATAGCCAGAAGAACATAGCCCAATGCCATTACTATCAAACCTTTCTGTATCGTACCTTTATAATTCTGGGTACGGTCTGCAATTATACCGCCCACAAGTGACAACACATAGATAGCAGCATAGAAAACAGAGTAAATCAAGCCCGATGTACCGTCGGAAAGTCCGAATTTGGAACAAAGGAAGAGCAACAAAACGGCGTTCATTATATAATAGCCGAAACGTTCTCCCATATTACTCAATGCGGCAGGAATAAGACCTTTAGGATGTCCTTTAATACTGCCCGAGATAAGCACTCCCAAGGAGCCCAGCAGCCAAATAGCAGCCACTGCAATTAAAATCCATGTAACCATAACTTTTTGTATTTTATTAATTAATTATTTTTATTTTCAAGTTTGCAAAGTTAATTATTTTTTTGCAAACAATCAGAAAATATTGCCTATTTTTGCAAAAAGATTTTTTTGCTACATGAAAGATTTTAATTATTTCATTCAAACCAACGGTTTAAATAACGGGACTTTTTATCAAGTTATAGACAAACAATCGCTTGATAAAACGTTCTTTCAGCCCCGCAATGAGTTTGCACACAAAGGCAATTTCGGTCACGGGCTACTCATCGCAGGCTCTTACGGCAAAGGTGGCGCAAGTGTGCTTTCCGCCAAAGCGGCGCTGCGCTCGGGTTTGGGTCTTTTGACAGTTCACATACCTACCTTATTATATAATATAATGCAAACGTCCGTTCCCGAAGCCATGGTGTCAATTGACGGCAGCGACAAGTTTTTTACCCAAAATATAAACACTGACAAATATTCCGCCGTGGCAATAGGTCCCGGGCTTGATACCAAAGAAGAAACCAAACAGGCACTTTTACATCTTTTAAACACAAATAAAAAACCGCTTATCATCGATGCGGACGGACTTAATCTGCTCTCGCAAATACCTGACTTCGAATCCCTCCTGCATAAGGACACCATACTTACGCCCCACCCCAAAGAATTCGAACGCCTTTTCGGCAAATTCCCTTCTTACAAAGACAAATTGGAATTTATGCGTAATTTCTCCGCTCAAACGGGCGTTACAATCGTTTTAAAAGGCGGCATAACGGCTGTATCCGTCCAGACAGGCGATATTTTCTTTAACACAACAGGTAATGCGGGCATGGCAACGGCGGGAAGCGGCGATGTATTGACTGGCATTCTCTTGGGAATCCTCGCTCAAGGCTTTTCTGCACAAGAGACGGCGAAACTTGGCGTTTACCTTCACGCAGCGGCTGGCGACAGTGCCAAAACAAATGTCGGAGAAGTCAGCTTAATTGCCTCTGACATAATAAAATACCTACCTAATGCAATAATGCAAAATTTTTAAGGCGTAAAAATTTTTTAATCAGCCTTAAAAATTTTTTAATCAGGCTGATTAATTTTTTTTAACGGCGTCTTATTTCCGTTAGATTATATTTGTTTGTTTTGTTTATACGAAAAAGAAAAAGAGCAGGTAGAACACCTGCTCCTAAGAACGAATTTATTAAACAAAACTAATTTATAATGATGAGTAAATAAATTAGTCAAAACTATTTTATTATTATCTTCTGTGATTTTGTGCCCTTTGCAGTCTCAACTACTACCACGTATGTGCCTGCCTCTGCGCCTTCCAAATCAAAACGGTGTGTGCCGGAGTTGATGTTCGCCTTGTAAACTTGCAGGCCTAACATATTCACCACTTTTACACTCTTCAAGTCTGTTCCGCTAACCGAAACGTTACGGTCGTAAGACACAACGTTCGCATCAGCTTCGGTAACATCGTTAATTCCTGATTTCTTATTGATGAATTTTATCTTATATCTGCCCTCATTCTCGCCTTCTTCTGCCGTAAAGGTGAATGTGCTGCCGTCAGATAACAAAGTCTCTGTTTGTTTTGCCAAATCAACAATATAAACATCCATATCCTGCGGAACATTGCTTACAGAGAATTCAGTCTCACTCTGTTTTGCTGCATGGAAGTTTATCTCTGCCTCGTAAGGAAGTGATTTAAATCTATTCGAATACAGATTCTTATTTTCCACTACGAAGTAAGGTTCAACATAATCAGTTCTGTTTGTTGATAACATTACGTATGAATCGCCGTTGTCATAACCGTTGCTTGCTAACTCTGTCTGTGCAGCCAACATCTTCCTTTCAGTATTGTTTGCAACGCTGCTAAATACCATCTTTTCTAATGGCTGTGCCAAACTTTTCGATGATACTTTGGAAGAGTTCTCTACCGTTTGTTTTGCATGTGTTGATTTAAACGAAGCTGTATAAGAAGCATTTTGTCCGCTTATAACAAAGCCCTGTGTAGGCTGAATATAAGATCCATAAGTTGTTCCACTTGTTGTTGTAGTTGTCCCTTTTTCGGCATCAGAAACTTGTCTAGTTACTTTTGTCGTAGATAATTCTTCTTCTGTTGTTTTAGTACCGTCAAACTCAACTTTTTTAATCGTTGTTGTTACTTCCAACCAACTATTGTACTGATTATAAGGAACAGTCACAACTGTATCATATCTGACATATGCATTAATTGCTACATAATTCCATCCTTTATCTACATCATACGTATAAACATACTCTCCGTTTAAACTGTTATCGTCTGCGAAAGGTTTTACATATATATTCTTTGTATAAGGATTGGAAAGAGCGTACCAATGAGGGTCATTGCTGTTTATTAAAGATACAGTGAAATCACCGTCTTTAACAAAGGAATCATTTCTCGGCACATAAGTATATTTACCGATTTTATCACTCTTATTTGTCGTTACTTCATCGCCGTTTTCCGAACCGTTATTGTTCTGTTCTTCTGTCAATGGTTTGTATGCAAACGGCCATACGAAATAACCCAAACCAGGTGTCATCTTTGTACTTCCTTTGCTTTCGTCAGTTGCATGCATGTACTTGTTCTGCCAATTGTTTTCATCATAATTAAACTCTACTGCAGCCATATCATTACCGTCAGTATTTTCGTTTAACTGAGCCACATTACCAAAACTTCCTACCAAGTTCCATTTATCAATATACAACTTAACCAAACTACCTGAACTAACAGCGGAGGATAATTGTGATGCCAAAATAGGGGCACCTGTAGGATCTTTAGGATTTTCTACAAAGATTTGATTTCCGTCATCATCTGTTAAAGCTGTTACAGCTTCAATCAAAGATTCCATATCTGCTTTTTCTGATGCGGCTTTTTCTTCTGCTGTCTGCGGATAAGAACCTGTATTCAATTTTATAGTTGAAGGCTCTATCGTTCCACTCAAATAAAAAGCGTCTTCAATATAACTATTCGATCCTTGTCTATAAGCTATAGGAGACACTCCCATATCTTGATCGGAAGGGCAATCTTCGACAATTATCTTCATCGTAGAGAAGCATTTATCAAGTTTATAATGCTCTCCTCCGACAATTCCGCCTATCATAATTTCAGACTGTCCTGAATATTTAAATGTAAGAGTACCTCCGGAAACGTAACAATTTTCTATTATTCCCGACTTTGAATCTGCCAAATCATTATTACCGTCGTTTACTTCACCTGCTATACCTCCGCCCTTTTGTCCGCCGTTCAACATTTCTATTGTAGGATTTTGAGCATAGCAATTTTTAACATATTGCAATGTACCTGAAAAATAATCAACGAAACATGCCACATAATTTTTTCCTTTAATGACAGGATCTATCAGACCTATTCCTTCTATTGCAGAAATATATTTTTCTTGTTCAGCCGTAGTAGAACCGTTCCATGTGCTACCTCTCCAACCAGGATTAGAAAATAAAGCCACATTATCTTCTGCTGCCTTATCTATCACAAGTCCCGAAATAGTATGTCCGTTACCATTTATTCTTCCCTTAAAATTCTTAATAGGAAAGCATGTTTCACTACCTGTTAAAGTAATATCTGTTTCTATTGAGAAATAAGCAGCATTTTGTTCGGAATTCCACTGAGTTATCTGAACAGTTAATAATGTGCCGTTCGCATTGTTGTTACAATAATTAGCAAAGTAGATAAAATCGTCGTAGGATTGTATTAAGTAAGGATCGCTTTGTGTACCTGAACCGCTTAAACTTGGCTGTGCGGAGGCTATATTGGGTAAAAGGAATATACCTAAAAGGATTAATGTTAGGGTCTTTACGGGATTACTTCTTAAAATCCCCCCCCCCCCGTCGGTCGTTTAATTAACTGTTTATCAACAGTTAATACATTTTTACGTGTCATCATTTTTCTAAACATTTGTTTTATTGTTATTTTATATGTTTCTACGCTGTTAATCAGTTTGCAAAATTACTTCTTTTTTATTTACCAGCAAAACAATTTTACCAAAAATTTTATTTTTAAGCCTCAAAATACCTCTTTTTGCGGCATTTTGCCTTTGAAAAACAGCAAAAAATTGCCTTAAAACAGCATTTGATTTTCACGCAGTTACAAGAGGCAAAAATAATCACGCAGATTAAAAAATTTTTATCGCAGATCAGTAAAATAATCAGCCTGATTATTTTCGCCTGACGACGCATTTTTTCCGCAAATTGCATTTTTTATACCTTATTATATATTAATGTATAAATTTTGCCGCACATTGCAAAAATAACAAAACATAGGCGTTTCGTTTTGTCAGTATAAAATTTTTGTGTATCTTTGCACCCTTAAATTTTTAATAACTTTGCATGCCTTTAGCGGCAAAACGGCAGGTGCGGCGCAACGCACGGCTTAATTTATACTGTATATTATAAATATAAGGAATATGGATAAAAAATCAATAATAGGACTGGTGCTTATATGCTTGGTGTTTCTGGTGTTCAGTTTGCTGAACCGTCCGAGCGAAGAACAAAGGGCACAAATAAAAAAACAACAGGATTCGATTGCTGCGGCGCAGGCAGCCGCCCGTAAGGCCGACAAAGCAAACAACAAAGAGGCTAAAGAGGACGAGACGGCACAACTTGCCCAAATGATGGCGCAAAGCGAAGGCAACGACTCGCTTAAAGCCGAGTTGACAAAGAAAGTAAACGAGAAATTCGCATCGTTTTCCAACAGTGCATTGAAAGAAGACAAGCATCTGACATTGGAGAACGACGTTTTCACGGTTGATTTGGCTAACAAGGGCGGAATTGTCAATCAAGTAACGCTTAAAGACTATAAAACTTATTACAAAAAACCCGTTACGTTTTTTACCGAAAACGGTAACTCCTACGGGCTGAATCTTTCGGCGGATAACATCATTATCTCTACGCAGGATTTGTATTTCGTTCCGTTTGTAAACGGCAAAATGTACAACGGCACGGACAAATTGAAGGTATCTGGTAAGGATTCGCTGATTGTAAGCATGCGTTTGTATCCTAACAAACCTGACAGCATAAACCTTTCGGAGGAGGATTTTTACCGTGCGAGCAAGACATACATCGAATACCGCTATATATTAAGGGGTGACGACTACAGGTTGGGGTACAATATTGTCTTGAACAATATGCAGGATGTTATCAGCGATGATTCGCAGATAGAGATGAATTGGTCAAGCGATTTGCGGTTGAAAGAAAAAGACGTGGACATTGAAAGAAAGAATTCCACGCTTTATTACAAACTTTCCGATGATGTCGAATATCTTAAAGAGCAAGGCCGCGACGACAGCAAGCAAGAGACTGGCGTTCCCGTTAAATGGATTTCCTTTAAGCAACAATTTTTCTCTGCGGCATTGATTTGCAACAACAAAGAGTCATGGTTCGAGAGTGCGTCGCTAAAAACAGTGACTCAAAAGCAGCAAAGCCAAGATTACATGCGTACGATGACAACCTCGATGACGCTTGGTTACGATAACTCCAAACCTGCGACAGCCTACAGCATGGATTTCTTCTTCGGACCTAACAAATATAATATTGTAAAGAAATTTAAAATCGATTTTGAGCGGACTATACCTTTGGGATGGGGATTTTTCTTAATGCAATGGGTAAACCGTTTTGTTATCATTCCTGTTTTTGACTTTTTGGTAAGTTACGGATTGAACTACGGATTGATTATCTTGATTCTTACATTGCTTGTGAAGATTGTTTTGTTCCCGTTGGCTTACAAATCGTATTCTTCCACAGCCAAGATGAGGGTTTTACAGCCTGAAATAAACAAAATAAACGAGAAATACCCTAAACAGGATCAGATGCAGCAAAAACAAATGGCTATCCAGCAACTTTACCGCCGTGCGGGTATCAATCCTGCGGCAGGATGCCTGCCTATGCTGATCCAGTTCCCTATATTGATAGCCATGTTCCGCTTCTTCCCTTCGTCAATAGAGTTAAGGCAACAACCTTTCCTATGGGCTGACGATTTATCTACCTACGACAGTATCGTAAATCTTCCGTTTAACATTCCGTTTGCGGGCAATCATATCTCTTTGTTCTGCGTTTTGATGACCGTTGCGCAGCTTCTTTATACCAAAATGACGATGAACCAACAGGCGCAGACCAATGCCATGCCGGGAATGAAGTTTATGATGTACGGAATGCCTATATTCATGTTTTTCGTGCTGAATAATTTCTCCGCTGCATTGAATTACTATTATCTTCTGTCGCTGTTCATCTCCGTTATACAGATGTATATAATAAGGAAGACAACTAACGAACAAAAGATACTTGAAACGCTTCAGCAAAACTCCAAAAAGCCGATGAAAAAATCCAAATGGCAACAACGGATGGAAGCTTTGGAAAAACAAAACCGCAAACTTTTGGAAGAAAGACAAAAGAATGCCAAAAGAAGATGATGAACAAACCGAAGGCGGGTAAGAATTTCTTACCCGCCTTCTTATTTAAATCAGTTATCTTTATTTTCTACCAAGCAAACAACGGACGGTTTTGCATCATATCGTTAACTTTCTTTCTCGTGTTGTCGATCAATGTCTCGTTTTCAACATCGCAAAGAATTGCATCTATCATTGATACGATTTCGCCCATTGCATCTTCTTTCAAACCTCTTGTTGTAATTGCAGGAGTACCTACTCTCAAACCTGATGTCTGGAATGCAGAACGTGAATCAAACGGTACCATGTTTTTGTTGATAGTTATGTCGGCTCTTACCAAAGTATTTTCAGCCACTTTACCCGTTAATTCAGGGAATTTGGTTCTAAGGTCTATCAACATAAGGTGATTGTCCGTTCCGCCCGATATAACCTTGTAACCTCTCTTTACAAACTCTGCAGCCATAGCGGAAGCGTTTTTGCGAACCTGCTTAATGTACTCATGATATTCAGGAGTAAGAGCTTCACCGAATGCTACGGCTTTGGCAGCTATCACATGCTCAAGCGGACCTCCCTGAATACCCGGGAATACTGCAGAATCCAAAAGTGCAGACATCATCTTAACGGCACCTTTAGGTGTTTTCTTTCCCCATGGGTTCTCAAAATCTTCACCCATCATTATCATACCGCCGCGGGGACCTCTCAAAGTCTTGTGAGTTGTGGTCGTAACGATGTGACAATATTTAACTGCGTTATTCAATTCGCCTGTTGCTATCAAACCTGCAGGATGTGAAATATCGGCAAGCAATATCGCTCCTATTTCGTCAGCAATTTTACGCATTCTTGCCCAATCCCATTCTCTTGAATAAGCAGATGCTCCGCCTATGATAAGTCTTGGTTTCTCTCTTCTGGCAACTTCTTCCATCATGTCGTAGTCAATAGTGCCTGTCTCTTCTTTTACACCGTATGCTACCTGACGGTAATATGTTCCGGAGATATTTACCGGTGATCCGTGGGAAAGGTGTCCGCCGTGGTTAAGGTCTAATCCCATGAATGTTTCGCCCGGATTCAAGCAAGCGAAGAATACAGCCAAATTAGCCTGTGCTCCCGAATGCGGCTGAACGTTTGCCCAGCATGCACCGAACAATTGTTTTGCTCTTTCTATTGCTATGGTTTCTGACTGGTCTACTATCTGGCATCCTCCGTAATAACGTTTTCCGGGATAGCCTTCTGCATACTTGTTGGTCATAACCGAACCCATTGCTTCCATAACTTGGTCGGATACGAAGTTTTCAGAAGCAATCAACTCTATACCCTTTGTTTGTCTTGCACGTTCCTGTGCAATCAAATCAAATATTTGTGCGTCTCTTGTCATTGTTTATTTAATTTTTTAAATAATTTACACAATTATAACTTTGTTTTGAAGTTGCAAAATTAAGAATTTTTATTTTATAAATACGAAAAATTATATGTTTATTTTAAAATAAAAAAAATAAGACGGCGTTTTAAAAAATTAATCAGCCTGATTATTTTATTAAAACGCCGTAAAAATTTCTTAAAACGGCGTCTTTTTCCGACAGCTCAATATCAGGTATTTACAAAGACGTTTTTCGAGGTATTTTTTTAAGGTAAATTTCATCTGTTTTGACTCATATATACATTAATATAATATAAGGTACAAAAGAAATGTCTTTTTAGCGTAATGTTCTCATTTAAGTAATTTTTCTTATCTTTGCACCTTGTAATAAAAAACAGTATGTTTAAAAAGATATTAAATACTTTGTTCATGAAATTCTTTACCGCCGCTACGGGATTCGCTATCATAATCCTCGTATCGCATTTGCTCGGCACGGCAGGCAAAGGACAACAGGCGGTAATAGCGTTTAATATCAATATTATATTGCTTTTTTTCACTCTTTTGGGCAATTCCACCTTGGTTTATCTCACCCCGAGGAAAAGTTTTTCGCAGATGTTTATCCCTTCCGTCCTTTGGTCGGTGCTGTGCGCTATATTGTTCACCGCACTTAACAAAACAGGACTTTTAACCATCTTTACGGGTACACAAGAAACGGGAAAATATTTCCTGCAAACGATAGGGATATCGCTTTTGGCGTCAATTACCGAGATAAATTACTATGTCCTTATGGGCAAACAACAAGTTATCAAAGCTAACAACCTCAAACTTATCTACCCGTTAAGCAATGCGGTTGTGATATGCCTTTTGTGGCTTACGGGACACTTTAACGATATAGGTCAATACGTATTTTCGCTTTGGATTGCGTATATTTTAAGCCTTATTTACGGAGTTTATATTCTTAAAGACGAATACAAAAACCTGCATCTGCCCGATAAAGACAGTTTTTTGCAGACAACCAAAACGCTTTTCTCTTTGGGCACGGTCAGACAGTTGGGTTCCATCGCCCAGACATTTGTTTACAGGGTTTCGTTGATGTTCATGGTTTATTTTTTCGGCACAAAAGGCGAACAATACAGCGGCATATACTCCAATTCCACCAGTATAGCCGAAGCCATACTGCTTTTCGGTACCTCATTGGCGCTTGTCCAATATTCGTCGTTAAGCAATACGGAAAGCAATACGCAGGCTAAAGACCTTACGATAAAGATGACGGCGGTAAACGTCGCAGTTACGGCGATAGGACTGCTTGTTATATGCCTTTTACCCGAAAGTTTCTGGGTCTTTCTGTTCGGAAACGGATTTGAAAAGGTAGGTTATTACATACGCATACTTGCTTTGGGAATACTGCTGTTGAGTTCAACGAGTAATATCAGTCAATATTTTGCCTCAAGAGGCAATTTCACTATATCCGCAGGGGCGTCTTTTGCTTCTTTAGGGGTAACACTGATATTAGGCTACATACTTATACCTATATATAATATAACAGGGGCGGCACTGACTGCGGTGACAGCCTATTTAACGGGATTTTTAATCGAATTTATATACTTTTTAAAATGGATAAAACGCACGTAATTATTTTCATGCTTTTGGCTTGCATAACAAGCCTGAATGCCCAAACCAAATACAGTTATCAGCCGATGACACGTAACCAAAAATCGGAGATTGACAACTATATGTTCGCACATAACGTATCCACATTCTTGGTTAATGACCGTATTCCATTAGGACCCGTAAGTCTGACAAACGTAGTGAATATGGTTTCTTACAATCCTATTGAAGGAACGCGTTTAAGAATAAGCGGAGAAACCAATTCTTCGTTTTCGAAGCATTTGGCATTGTCTTTAATGGCAGCATACGGCACCAAAGACAACAAATTCAAGTATGCATTGGGAGCGGCTTATAATTTCATGCCCAAGGCAAGAAGCGTTTACGGTTTTCCGTGCTCAACTTTAAGCGTAAATTGGGAAGACAATACTTACATGCCGTCATATCCGAACTATGATGTCGCATATTTTTCCTTCGGATCGTGGGACAAATTTTATTTTGCAAGAAAACGCCAATT
The DNA here is from genome assembly GCA_017633985.1 of Bacteroidales bacterium. Classification (GTDB taxonomy): domain Bacteria; phylum Bacteroidota; class Bacteroidia; order Bacteroidales; family P3; genus Scybalousia_A. The sequence continues at coordinate 29,303 of JAGBOF010000004.1, read as the reverse complement.
TTCGGCATCTTATCTGCATGAATTCCCGTCTACATTTGCCGTTCGGCCGTTCTTTTACCACAGGCAAATAACTTCTTATATGCTTTATGACGGAGGAAACGTCACCGAATTGATTGATCCCGATTACGATTACACCAATAAATCATTCGGAGCAGAACTTTCTTACACCCCGTCACGCAAAGGAATCGGTATATTCAATATCTTAAATTCCCGATTTTATGCTTTCCAAACCCAAATATCACTGGATTATTCCTACAATATACAACAATATATATATAAACACGAATATAACCGTTTGGAACTCTCCGCCCAGCACCGTTTTTCCTTCAAACCGATGGCTTTGGATATAAAAATAAGCGGAGGAAAGATATTCGGGGAAAGCGACGGCTACATGTACTTCACGCCTAACTACTCTTTGGCATCGGTAAGCAACATGTTCGGGTTTAATTGCTATATGCCGGGGGAATATATGTACAAACAATACGTCCAGACCTATACGCAACTGAATTTAGGCGGCATATTGCTTGACAATATCAGTTTCTTCAAAAATTTCCGCCCTAACGAATTTATCAACTTCAAGGCTTTGTTTACCGAAAACGACGATCCGTACTGCGAAGCAGGCTTCGGAGTCGATCATATCTTCGGTTTCTTGGGTTTGGAAGTTGTAAAACGCATCGCAAAAGACAATCCGTACAACATGCCGCAATGGTCCTTAAAAGTCAGATGCTCATTCTAAAAAATAATAAGGCGTGTGGCAAAATTAATCACGCTGATTATTTTACTGATCTGCGATAAAAATTTTTTAATCAGCGTGATTAATTTTGCCATACGCCTACACGCTTTTTTGAACCGCAGTTTTAATCGCTTCGGATAACTTTTTCAATTATTAATTCTGCATTTTAATTTTTTCAAATAACTTTTTAAAAAAAATGTAACTTCTTTTTTGAGTTTTTAGTTACATTTTCTCCTAATTTTAGTTTGATAAAATTAAAATACAGCGATTTTTTAGATTATTTAATCTACTGATTATAAAACGGTTTTCATCTTCCTACGAAATTTTTTCGGTAAAATATTTGGTCAATATGCAAAATTGATATAATTTTGTCATCTCTTTACGAGCGAATATAATTTATTAAACAAATAAAACTTAATTTTAAAATGATGATTTATAGATTTAATCTACAATTAACTGATTTTGTATCGGTTAAAAGACCTCTCGGGGGGGGGGATTCGTAAAACAGCCTCTTAAAGTCTTTCATAGGCTTGGTTTTTTGTTTGTTGCTTTCTTTTAATACGCTTTACGCCCAAACGCTTATCCATAATATGGAAGAATTGTCGGCGTTAAACGGCACATCATCCGCATCCAACAAAGGGTCTTATAAATTGGCATGCGACATTGACGCAAAAGATCAAACCTTCTCACCTATTCTATACTTCGGCGGCACATTGGACGGCGACGGATTCGTGATTAAAAACATGACAAAGCCTCTTTTCACTTCTCTTGCCGCAGGAGGAACGGTACAAAACCTCGGTTTGTACAATTCAAACATCACCGCAGCAGGTGCTAATTCGGGTGCGCTGGCAATGACATGCATAAACGCTAACGTGAAAATAGAAAACTGTTGGGTGGAAAACCTTACTATTACATCAACCCAAGCAAATGCAAAAATAGGCAGCCTTATCGGTTACGTTACAAACAACAGTTTAAGCATTAACAACTGTGCCGTTTTAAACAGTACGATAACTTCAACGGGTACGGGGACGTGTTATGTTGCAGGTTTGGTAGGTTACTTCAGCCTTTCTACAAATAAAATCATAATAACAAACACCTACGCCTATAATTACACGGGAACGGTAAACAGCGGTAAGACTAACACACGGTGCAACGTTTCAAGCGGAGACGACGATGCGAAATACGTATGCCTATTATCCACAACAGGTTCCAATACCGAAGAAATAGGCGGAAAAGTCAATACCAAAATAAACGCAAACCGTAAATACTTCGACCATTTCGCCCTTACAGAGGGTGCAACCTATAGCACAAGAGTAACAAAAGCCGATTTGGAAACGGCAATAGGCAACGGCAATATATCTATAAACAATCAGGCTTTGATTCCAAGCGAAGGTATTGAAGAGGATTACCCTCCAATCAAATCCGTCACCCTTAAAGAAGGCGGAGAACTTATTGACAATTCAGGCACATTAAGCAAAATCACTTCGGAGTATGCACTTACCGTCGGACAATGGAATTTAAGGGGAATAGACGTTAATGAAACTTCATTAGACAGCCGTTTTAACAATTCCCAAAAGGCTTCTGCGAACGATATGGCGGTAGTTGCTTACAATTACGATGCAGGCAACTGGAGTGATGGCACATATCTGTCAATTAAAAACGGTGATCAGTTGGTTAAAGGCGAAGGTTATTTCATTTGGCCGTTTGATGCAAAACCCGAAGACAAGTCTCTTGAGGGTGAAGCAGCCTCTAAAGGTGAGAAAATAACACTTGCCGTAAACGGAAACATATTTACGGACAACACTATCAGCGTAACAAAAACATTATCGGGCGACAAAACCAACGAAGGCTACTGGATGGCACTGGCAAACCCTTATACCGCCGCATTAAAAGCCTCACAACTGGCAAAAGACATGCAAGGCGAAGCAGTATATGTATACAACGACGGATGGTCTGACAATATTAAAAACACAGACCTTACAATCAAACCGGGACAAGGCTTTATGGTCGCATTTGCCGACAAAGGCGAAAAAACATTTACCTTCAGCAAACCTACCGAATATGAAAGTGCAGCAAAGAAAAGCAGTCTTGACAACTCTTTGATGACTTTTACATGCACGGCAGGCGGTAATGAAAACACCGTTTACGCAAGAATGAATGACAAAGCGGAAAACGGTTTTGACAAGAAGGATGCTTTTATACTTCTTTCTTCGAAAGATAACGGCAATGCAGAACCTTATTTCGTTGTAGAGCAAAGAAAAATACTTAAAAACGAGTTTAAATCACTGCCTTATGAAGTTCCTGTTAATTTCCATACAGAAAAAAGCGTAGAAACTGATTTTACTGTCGGTAATGTACCCGAAGGAATTGACGTTTACATCAAAGATTTGACTTACGGCAATATGACGTTGGTTTCTGACGGTACTTCCTACCGCTTTACTGCAGATGAAGGCGAAAACGAAGGCAGATTTGTCATAGCATTCGCCGAAAAGAAATCGGCAATAGATAATGATGCATCGGAAGTTAATGTTTCCGTTATAAACGACAACAACCGCATACAAATAAAAGGTTACAATCTGATGAATGTAAAAATGATTAATACTTTGGGCATGACGGTTTATAACAAGGACATTAACTCCGATTGGCATCAATTTGACTTCAACCAACCTTCAGGCGTCTATATTTATAAGGTAACAACCGCTTTGGGAAGCAAATCTGGTAAAATAGTTATTAAATAAGTTTTGACTAATTTATTTACTCATCATAAATATAATTAGTTTGTTTAATTCGTTCTTTCGGGAGACTTTTCGGTCTCCCGTTCTTGGTAAAAAAAGCCCTTTGTATATGTTTTAAATTAAGCAAGTTACAAATGCCCGAAATAATCAGGCTGATTATTTTACTGATCTGCGATAAAAATTTTTTAATCAGCGTGATTAATTTTAAGGGAAGGCGTCTTGTATTTTTGAAAAGATATTTTGCTGCCGCAAAAGAACGTTTTGCTGCATTAAAAAAGCGTTTTATTACGGCATAACGGTATCATTTTAATTTTTTTTATTATTTTTGCACGGTAAATAACAATGGATATGAAATATAAAAGAATATTACTTAAACTTTCTGGCGAAAGTTTGATGGGAAACCAAGCATACGGTATTTCTTCCGACATGCTGACGATGTATTGTAACGAAATAAAACAGGCTTATCTCAAAGGCGTTGAAGTGGCTGTGGTAATCGGCGGAGGCAACATATACCGCGGTTTGCAGGGATCGGCTAAAGGCATGGACAGAGTGCAGGGCGATTATATGGGAATGATGGCTACGATGATTAATTCATTGGCTTTGCAGGGTGAATTGGAGCGTCAGGGTGTAAAGACGGAACTTTTGGGCGGTCTTTCGATAGAACCTATCGCCAAAGCGTTTTCCCGCAGACGTGCAATAACGGCTTTGGAAGACAAAAAGGTGGTTATCATCGGCGGAGGAACGGGTAATCCTTTCTTTACGACAGATACGGCTTCCACTTTGAGAGCAATAGAAATCAAAGCCGACGTTATATTGAAGGGAACAAGGGTTGACGGCGTTTATACGGCAGATCCCGAAAAAGACAAAACGGCTGTTAAGTATGAGACATTGTCTTTTGACGAGGCTTTGAGTAAAAAACTCAAGGTTATGGACCTTACGGCTTTTGCTTTGTGTCAGGAAAACAATCTTCCTATATATGTCTTTGACATGAACAAACAAGGCAATCTGCAAAAGGTCGTTGAAGGGGAAAATATAGGCACTTTGGTTTGTTAACTATGGCAACTACACGGCGCAGACGTTATTACGCCCCGACAAGCAGGAGAATAAAAATCTTCCCCGGCGTATATATCAATGTAGGACAAAACGGTGCGAGTTTGTCTTTCGGTAACAAATCCGCAAAAGCCACTGTCGGCAAAACGGGAACTAATTATACGGTAGGCATTCCGGGAACGGGGCTTTCGTACCGCAAAAAAGTTTCTTCCAAATCCAAAGACGGCGGAAGTAAATCGTGGTTAAATTGGTTGATAACCGCAGCCGTTGCCGTATTAGGGATAGTCAGCAGCAATAAATCGAAGACAAAAACAAAGAAAAAGACGGAATAACAAAACACAATCCGCAAAGGACAACATAAATTATGACAAAAAAGAATTTTGCAATCATAGGTGTGGGCGGTTATATAGCTCCGCGTCATTTAAAAGCCATAAAAGATACGGGCAATGAGCTTATCGTTGCCTTGGATAAGAGTGACAGCGTCGGTATTATGGACTCTTATTTTCCGCAATGCTCGTTTTATACCGAGTATGAGAGGTTCGACCGCTATGTAGACAAGATCAAACGCACGGATAAGAAACTTGATTTTGTTACTGTCTGCACACCTAACTATCTTCACGATTCACACATCCGTTTCGGATTAAAAAACGGTTGCGATGTTATATGCGAAAAACCTATTGTGCTCAATCCTTGGAATATTGACGCTCTTGAGCAATTGGAAAAGGAAACGGGACACAGAGTTTTCAATATTCTTCAGCTCAGATTGCATCCTGCGATAATTGAATGGAAGAAAAAAATCGACAATTCGCCGCAGGACAAAATTTTTGATGTAGATCTGACTTATATTACCTCACGCGGGCTTTGGTATTACACGTCTTGGAAAGGTGATGTAAGCAAATCGGGCGGCGTTGCCACAAATATAGGCGTTCATTTCTATGATATGCTTTCTTGGATATTCGGAGATTTGCAGGAAAACACGGTTCATATCTACACTCACGACAGAGCGGCAGGTCTTTTGAGGTTTAAACGCGCCAGAGTGAGATATTTTTTGTCTATAAACTATGATACAATCCCCGATGAGATAAAAAAAGAAGGCAAACGCACATACCGAAAAATTACCTGCGAGGGTGAAGAAATTGAATTCTCGGGAGGATTTACCGAACTGCATACGGAGAGTTACAAGAACATACTTGCGGGTAACGGATTCACTTTGGAAGACGCCCGCAACTGTATTGAGATTGTCAGCACGATAAGAAACTCCGCCCCTATCGGATTAAAAGGAGATTATCATCCGCTTGCACGGCTTCCGCTTTCTCCTCATCCGTTTAATTTGTAATAAAATGTTTTGCGGTTTAATGCTTAAAACTTCAGAACATCTGCATTATAGGCATTAAACCGTAAAATGCAATCATAAACCGGCAAACTTCACGCGCTAAACGCTATATCTTAATCACAAACCGCAAACTTAAAGACGTAAAACACAAACAAAATGATAGAATTTTCCGATGCCTCAAAATTTATAAGCGATTTCGAATTCATATATTCGAAAAAAATCATACGTATCCCATATACTACGAAAGAGGGTGTGCGGAAAACTATTTTGATGTGCCAATGCGGCAAAACGTTTATCAGCTTGCCGTATTTGTCTTTGGGTGTTACGGAAAATAAAATAACGGACAGAAAAACTGCGCCGTTTATGCTGTTCGAAACAGAGGAAGGAAATATCATTTCCACCTCAAAAAAACAATGGGAAATAAGAGATACACTTGCCCATTCGCCGTATATTTATTCCGATAAGTTGTTTACATGGATAAATCTTACGGAAAAACAAAACACGATGCAGCTTTATTCCTCCGATATACGCAGAAAAATACGCAAAAGCGAAAAAGAAGGAATTATCATCAAGCACGGAACGGACAAACATTTGATAAAAGATTTTTACAGAGTGTATCAATTGCGTATGAAAGAGATAGGAGTCGCCCCCATTCATAAAAACATAATTACAAGAAGCATAAAATGCAAACGGACTGTATTGTTTGTCGCCTATAAAGGCAAACAAGCAGTGGGAAGTGCCACACTTGACGATATGGATAACGGAGTTATGGCAAACGGACTGTTTTCTACGCTTTCGAAATTCAATCATTTTTATGTCTCATACGCACTTCACAACGCAATGATAAACTTTTCAAAAGACAAAAACGCTGTTTACTATTCCTTGGGGCGAAGTACGCGGAACAGTTCGGTGCATAATTATAAGAAACATTATAAAGGAGAAGACATCCCGCTTTATTGGTCGTATTCAAAGAAGAAGAAAAATATAAGGGATTACAAATTGCTTTACAAACTGTGGGGAATGCTGCCGTTTTTCATCACAAAACGGTTGGGGCAAGTCATCTCGAAATACGTTTATTAACAATCACTTACAAAACAAGCGGAATACCCCGAAATAATCAGACGTTTCAGTAAAATAATACGCCTGATTATTTTACTGAAACGCCGTTTTATTTTTGCCATGTTGTAAAATTATCGGAATTATAGGCAATTTTAAGTGAATTTTTCGTAAATTTGCACTTTGTTTTAAAGAATAACATTTTATGAAAAAGTTTTTTACTACCGTATGTTTATCGCTTATGCTTCCTTTGGGAGTATTTGCCCAAGGCGGAATGTGGTTGCCGTCACTTTTACAAGCCAACCAAAAAGACATGCAGTCCAAAGGTGCGCGCATTTCAGCATCCGACATCTACAATGAGACCAATCCGTCAGTCAAGGACGCCGTTGTCCTGTTCGGAAGGGGATGTACGGGCGAGTTTGTAAGCAATCAGGGACTTTTGTTTACAAACCATCATTGCGGTTACGGAGAAATTGTCAAACACTCCACGGTTGATCACGACTATTTGACTAACGGTTTCGCTGCAAAAAGCAAAGACGAAGAGTTGCCGTGTCCCGGACTTACTGTTACACTGTTGCAATATATGAAAGACGTAACCGACGAAGTTTTACAAGGCGTAAGCTCCTCTATGACGGAACAACAACGCAGCGAAAAGATAAATAAAAACATAGAAACCATTGTTGACAACACCACCAAAGGCACTAACCTTAACGCATATATCAAACCGCTGTATTACGGCAACCAATATATGCTTTATGTCAATAAAATATACAAAGATGTCAGACTTGTAGCCGCTCCTCCGAGCAATATAGGCAAATTCGGCGGAGATACGGATAACTGGATGTGGCCGCGTCATACGGGAGACTTCTCCGTATTCCGTGTTTATGCCAATGCGGATAATGAACCTGCGGAATACAGCAAAGATAACAAACCTTACCAGCCGAAAAAATTCTTAAAAATCTCTTTAAAAGACAAACAGGAAGGTGATTTTACCTTTGTTATGGGCTATCCGGGAACTACGCAACAGTTTTTAACCTCATACGCTGTAGAAGATATTCAAAACCTTGAAGATCCTGCGAGAATAAAATTGAGAGACGAAAGACTTAAAGTTTACAATCAGGCTATGAATTCTTCGCCTGCACAAAGATTGCGTTATGCTTCCGATGTGGCTTCGATAGCTAACGGTTGGAAGAAATGGCAGGGCGAAGTAAAAGGATTGAAATTCCTTAATGCCGTAGAAAAGAAGAAACAACAGGAAATAAGCAACAGTCTTATGCCGCAGTTCAAACAAATTTATGATGAGAACCGCAAATATAAGATGGAGCAATTATACATAACCGAAGCCGTATTGGCAAGTGATTTTATGCAAAACACAAGACGTTTGCTTAACTTAATAAATGCTTCGATGACAGACACCGTCAGCGATAACGAATTGCAGACAAAAGCCAAAAACACATTGTATTCTTTGGAAGCATACTATGATAATGATTTTAAACAGCACAGAGAGGTTGACAGTTTGATATTCGTACGCACGATGATCATTTTCTACAATGATTTTGCAAAAGATAATTATACGTTTTTAAGATATAAAGTCAATACCGTTAAGTCTGCGGAAAACTATTTCGCACAAATATACGGCAAAAGTATACTTAACAATCCTGACAAGATAAAGAAACTTCTTAAAAACTATAAACGCAAAGATTATAAGAAACTGCAGGATGATGTTGCAGTTGAATTCCTGTCTCCTATATGGGGTCAATACTATAATTCTACGGCTTTGCATCTGAAAGACAACCGTAATAAATTGGACTCATTGTACCGCATCCACGTTGCAAAGATTCTTGAAGAATACAAAGCGAAAGGTAATAAAGACGTGTCAATGAATGACGGCATTTTCCCCGATGCCAACCTTACTTTGAGGGTTACTTACGGCAATATCGCACCTTTCAAACCTAAAGACGGTGTTGAGTACCGCCATTACACGACAATTGCAGGTATTATGGAGAAAGAAGACCCTAATATTTACGATTATGTAGTTGAACAAAAACTAAAGGATATTTATTACAATAATGATATGGCTCCGTACGGTGACAGAGTTGCCTTTATCGCAACCAACCACACTACGGGAGGAAACAGCGGATCGCCGGTAATGGATGCCGACGGCAATTTGATAGGTCTTAACTTTGACAGGAATTGGGAAGGCACCATGTCGGACGTTCTTTACGACAAAGACTTATGCCGTAATATAACCTTGGACATCCGCTATTGTCTGTTGATTATTGACAAATATCTGGAAGCACAGAATCTTATTGACGAATTGGAAATAATAAAATAATAAGGAAATATAAAATGAAAATCTCATATAATTGGCTTAAGGAATATGTTCCTACAAAGCATAATGCACAGGAAACCGCCGATCTTTTGACATTTTCAGGATTGGAAGTGGAAGGTTTGGAAAAAATAGAATCCGTTAAAGGCGGTATGGAAAAATATTTGATAGGTAAAGTGCTTACTTGTATACCGCATCCTAACAGCGATCATCTGCATATAACAACGGTTGACATCGGCGGAGGAGAGCCTTTGAATATCGTATGCGGTGCCCCTAACGTTGCAGCAGGTCAGACAGTAGTCGTTGCTACCGTAGGTGCTAAAGTATATGACGGAGACGAATGTTTCGAGATTAAAAAATCCAAACTGCGCGGAGAACCTTCAGAAGGAATGATTTGTTCCGAAAAAGAATTGCAATTAAGCAATAATCACGACGGTATTATGGTTCTTCAATCAGGTACACCAGGTACTCCTGCCAAAGAATATTTCAAATTGGAAGAAGACACAGTATTTGAAATAGGCTTGACTGCAAACCGTTCGGATGCAGCGTCACATTTGGGTGTAGGCAGGGATTTGGTAGCGATTTTGGCATCACAGAAGAATGAAAAAGTTGATTTGTTAATGCCTGACGTTGATAAATTCGCTGTTGATGAAAAAAAATACGATATTCCTATCAATATAGACGAGAACTTATGCGGCAGATATTCCGGAGTGACAATCTCGGATGTAAAAGTGGGCGAATCTCCTAAATGGCTGAAAGAACATTTAGCTGCAATAGGCATAAGAAGTATCAACAACATAGTTGACATTACCAACTTTGTCTTAATGGAAACGGGACAACCGCTGCATGCTTTTGATTTGAATAAAATAAAAGGGCTGCAGATCAACGTTAAGACAATGCCTGAAGGAACTGAATTTGTAACTTTGGACGGTATTAAAAGAAAACTTAACAGCAAAGAGGCTGTGGTTTGCAATGAATCAGAGCCTATGTGTCTCGGAGGAATATTCGGCGGACAGGATTCGGGTGTTACCGATGCTACTACGGAAATATTCTTGGAAAGTGCTTATTTCAATCCTGTTGTTATAAGAAAAGCGGCAAAATATCACGGATTAAGCACCGATGCTTCCTTCCGTTACGAACGCGGAGCCGATCCTAATATAACCGTTTATGCATTAAAACGTGCTGCTTTGCTTATCAAAGAAATTGCCGGCGGTAAAATCAGCAGTAACATCAATGATGTTTACCCTAAAGTAATAGAAAAAGCCGTTATTGATTTATCTTTTTCTTATCTTGACTCACTTATAGGAAAGAAAATAGAAAGAGAGAAGATAAAAGAAATACTTAACGGACTGAATATCGAAACTTCTGTTTTTGATACTGAACATTTAGTTGCCCATATACCTACCAATAAGGTGGATGTAACACGTCCTTGCGATTTAGCGGAAGAAATTTTGCGTATATACGGATATAATAATATTGAATTCCCTGACGGAGTTAAATCTTCTTTGTCCTACAACCCTAAACCTGACAAAGAAAAAATCCAATACACCATTACTGCGTTTTTGGCAGCAAACGGATTTAACGAAACGCTGAATAATTCTCTTACCGTGGGAAATTATTACGATAATAACGCAGATTATCCGATTGAAAAGAGTGTTAAGATTCTCAATCCTTTGTCTACTGATTTGGACGTGATGCGCCAAACTCTTCTTTATTCGGGTTTGGAGGTTATTTCGTTTAATATTAACCGCAAAACAACAAACCTGAAAACTTTTGAATTCGGCAATTGCTATCAAAAGAATATCGGTGCACCTGATAACCTAAAAGTAGATAAAAGATTCAAAGAAGAAAAGCATCTTTCGCTGTTTACTACGGGCAAATTGAGTAATCAGTCTTGGCAGGGTAAGGTTCAGGATACGGATTTCTTTTATTTGAAAAATATTGTAATGAATATTTTGCAAAGATTGCGTATCAATTTGGATAATATAGAACAAAAAGATAGCGATGCAGGATATTTGTCACAAGGATTGGCTCTTGTAAATAAAGAAAGCAAGAAAACGATTGCCGTATTGGGAAGTATTAACCCGCAACTGCGCAAAAAATTTGACATCAAACAAGACGTATTCTTTGCTGACTTGAACTGGGATGCTATTGTGAAAATTATGCCTAAAAAAGAGGTAAAATACGAAAACATCTCTAAATTCCCGTCAGTTAAAAGGGATTTGGCATTGGTTGTGGATAAAGATACATCTTTTGCTTCCATAGAACAAGTGGTTAAAGAGTGTGACAAAAAACTTATAAAGAATGTAACACTGTTTGACGTTTATGACAAACTGCAGGAATTGGGCAAAAAACAATATGCAATAAGCATTATCTTACAGGATGAACAGAAAACGCTTACTGACAAACAAATCGAAGCAGTTGTCAATAAGATCGTAAAAACACTTGAGACTAAAATAGGAGCTAAATTAAGATAAACGTTTAAAGCAAGAGTGATTAGGAATTAACGAAACTTAAACTTTAAACCTTTAAAGCACATGAAAAGTTTTTTACATTACGACATAAAAGTTCTGATGGCATTGTTGCAGGCACTTAAAGGAGACAAAAAATTCTTTAAGTTCCTTGCAACTAACGGTTATCCCGAACTTGCTGCATGGAGCAATGTAGTACGCGGTGATGAAGAAGCTTTGCATTGGTTGTTTAATAACGGCTTCCAGTCAATTGCAATAATAACAATAGCAGTAGACGGGCATGCCGATGCGCAAAAGTGGATAAATGATACAAACGATGATTTTTTGATTTATTTCACGGCTGCGTGCAAAAAAGATATGTACGGTATCAGATGGTTACAGAAAAAAAATCTGGAAATCTTTGTATTAATTGCAAAGGAAGTTCAAACAATACAGGAATTGCAACAAAAAGAACAAGTATTCCCTTACAGAAAACGGTAAAATTGTAATAATGATGAATGAGATTAACGATACGATAAAAAAAATATATAAGTCTAAAATAGACATTCCCGCGATGGTGAATAATGCCGTGCTGTTTATTTTAGCATGGATTTGTGCTTATTGGTTCTTTAGCTTTTTTACACTCCTACCTGCTTTTTCCTTGGGTGTAAAAATGCTGATATATAACAGCTTTATTGACTTCAACAGTGTAAATACCGCTGCAAGTGATAAAGACCTGTGGTCTTCTGCTGATAATATCAATACAGTATTTTTTACTCCTGTAATCTTTTCCGTAATATTAGCTCTGACTGCCGTTTTGTTTCTCATCAAATGGAATTCCGACAGACTTAATATGCGAAGATTTCTGTTTTGGCTGATATTATGTCTTATAATAAGGATTAACGGCAATTTTATTTTCGGACAGTTATTCCATCTATGGTCTTGGAACCTGGTTACTGACTTTATGGGACTTACCTATCCGAGCACATTTCTGAAATACACTGTTGTAATCATTGTCTTTATAATTACTGCAGTGTTATTCATTGCCATGACCAAAGAAATAAAGAAACTGTTCAATCCTTACTTAAACGGAAGGTTTAATAATCTTATCTCCAATATATTTCTTCCTGTTCTTATAGGATGCATATTCTTGGCATTGTTTAATCTTCCTTATCTGCCTGCCAATGAAATAGGTTGTTTGTTAATGATGCTTTTCTGTGTTTCGTTTTTTATGTGCAGACCGTTTCTGTTCATATACCGCGGCACACTACAAGAGCAACACGATGAACCATACGATGAAAAAATCAATTTACTGCCTTTAGGTATCTTGGCTATTTGTTGTATTGCCGATATAATCCTTATACAGGGAGTTTTACTTGAGAATTCGGCTTACAGATTCTTTTTCATTGAAAACACCATCATGTTTCTTATAATAGCCGTTGCCGTAATAACATTAATTATAAGCATAAGAGTTTATAATAAACGGGCAAATGCGAGAAAGAAAGCTTGGGAGAAACAAAAAGCCGAAATCGATTATATGAACTACCAAAGCATGATGTCAGGCGAAGAAGACTGGGAGACCAAAAACAAAATCAATCTTGACAAATACAGTCATTTTCTTCAGGCTGAAGACAGCAAACATGAAGAAAATGATAATGAAGAACCTGCTAAAATAGATTTTGCCAATTCCCAGAAATACGGATTCAAGCGTTACGATTTGTCTAAATACAATAAACGTAACTGGTAGGAATATTATACGGAACTTTTAATATAATACTGACATACTTACTAATATTGCTCCGAGTCATTAGGGAAGTTACCGCTTTTGACATCTGACGAATATTGTCTTACGGCGGAACGGATTTCATCTCCCAACGAATGATATCGACGTAAAAACCTCGGTGAAAAATCCTGCGTAATTCCCAACATGTCATGCAATACCAATACCTGTCCGTCTGTATACCTTCCCGCTCCTATTCCTATTACAGGTATTGTCAATTCTTCCGCAATACGTTTAGCCAATACGGCAGGAATCTTCTCCAACACCAAAGCGAAACAACCTGCATCTTCCAAAGCATGAGCATCGGCAAGAATTCTTTCTGCTTCATCCTGTGTCGTCGCCCTTACGGCATAAGTTCCGAATTTATTTATTGATTGCGGAGTCAAACCCAAATGCCCCATAACAGGAATACCTGCAGAAAGTATACGTGATATTGATTCCAGAACTTCCTTTCCGCCTTCCAACTTAATGGCACCTGCTTGGGTTTCTTTCATTATCTGAATAGCACTTTGCAACGCCATTTTACTATTGCCCTGATATGTTCCGAACGGCATATCCACTACTACCAACGCACGGTTTACTCCGCGGACAACACTTTTGGCATGATATATCATTTCATCCAAAGTAATAGGCAACGTTGTTTCGTATCCCGCCATTACATTGGCTGCACTGTCTCCTACCAAAATAACATCTATGTTGGACGCATCCACTAGTTTAGCCATCGAATAATCATAAGCGGTTATCATGGAGATTTTCTCTCCTCTGTGCGTCATATTCTCTAACGTATGTACCGTTACTTTTTTTGAATTTGTCGTTGTTACTGTTGACATATTTATTATTATAACTCTTCTTTTACTTATACGCAGATGTACATCAAACAATATATCTGCATTTATTAACAGGAAACAAAAATAATACAATTTTATAACATGACAAAATAATATTAAATCTTGTTTACCCTATCAAATAAATACACAATGACAAATATCTATGCAAGTGAATGATATAAAAAAATCGGAGAACAAACATTCCCCGATTTTTTAATTATACAATTGATCAAATCAATGTCAAAATTTCTGTCTGTTACGAGTGGAAAATGAACATTGACATCAAAACATATACTCCTGCACCTGCAAGATAACCAAGCAATGCCCAGATTGATATGTGTTTTAAATACCAAACGAAATCTATTTTCTCCATTCCCATAACTGCAACGCCTGCTGCAGAACCTATGATAAGTAGAGATCCACCTGTTCCGGCGCAGTATGCCAAAAATTCCCAGAATGAGCCGTCTACTCCGAAATGTCCTACCGCCTCTATGTCATACATACCCATTGCAGCGGCAACCAAAGGAACGTTATCAACTATTGATGACAATACACCTATGATAAGGTCTGTCAAATAGAAGTTTCCGAGTTTGTCAAGGCTCTGTGCCAACAGTTTCAAGTGACCTGCGTCTGACAAACAAGCAACAGCCATCAATATACCCAAGAAGAACAATACCGAAGGGGTATCTACGCGGGTAATAATGTTACCTATGTTCATCTTTTGGTAAACTTCAGGGCTGTGTTTGTGCATAAGTTCTGTTACAACCCACAAAACACCTAAACCAAGTAAGATTCCCATATAAGGAGGAAGATGTGTTATTGTTTTGAATACAGGAGTAAATACAAGGAATCCCACACCTGTGAATAAAACAACTTTGCTTTGGAATTTGGAAACCGGTGATAAACTGTTTCCTGTCTGTGCTTCAGGAGATTTTTCTATTTCTCCTTTAAGCATCATGGATATTCCTGCAACAGGAACTATCAAGCAAACTATTGAAGCCAACAAAGTTTCTTTTATAACTCCGCCTGCCGTTATGTTTCCTTTGATCCAAAGCATAATAGTGGTTACATCGCCTATCGGACTCCATGCTCCGCCGGCATTAGCAGCCAAAATAACCACACCGCCGAAGAACCAACGGTCTTTTTTGTCAGATATAAGTTTACGGAGTAACGCACACATAACGATAGATGTAGTTAAGTTGTCCAAAACTGCGGACATGAAGAATGTAAGGATGGCAATTACCCAAAGCAATTTACGTTTGCTCTTTGTGGTAATTCTGTCCGTGATAATAGAAAAGCCGCCGTGCTGATCAATAGTTTCCACTATCGTCATAGCACCCAAAAGGAAGAACAGTATCTCGGCCGTATCTCCCAAGGCTTCTATTAATACTTCGTGGTGCTCGCCCGCATGAAAGCCTCCTATGGCAACATACAGTGTCCACATCGCAACTGCCAATAACAAAGCGGTTGCACTTTTGTTGATTTTGAAGGTATGCTCCATCGCAATGAAGAAGTAACCTATCACAAATACAACAACCATGATTATCATAGCACTTGTCATAATGTTTTGTAGTTTTTAATTAATCTTTATATTTTATTAAACATCTTTTAAAAAGAAGTTGCAAAAGTACAAAATAATATTGAATAGACAATGTGCAAAGGGGAATTATTTTCACATGAGTTTAAAATATTTTTTATCACTCCCGTTTATTTATACGGAAGAATAAATAAAGTTACACCTATAAATAAAAGATTATTGTTGCTTATTAACGTTTTTCAATATCAAAAGATTCATTGCGTTGGGTTCTAACCCCGTAATATTACGCTGAACAAAACGCAGAACTTCATCATAATAAAGAACAACTACCGGAGCTTGTTCAATAACCATGTCGTTCATCCGTCTGTAAAGTTCCCTGCGTTTAACTTCGTCCGTTTCCTTTAAACACTGTTCATACAACAAATCAAATGTCTTATCCGAAAAATGCGTATAATTAGGACCTACAGGAGCAAAATTCTTACTGTAAAACAACGAAAGATAGTTTTCCGCATCAGGATAATCCGCTATCCAAGATCCGCGGAAGAAAGGCACTTTTCCCTCCGCCATATTTTGTCTCAATTCAGCCGCAGGAGCCGTCTGTAACTTCACTTTCATACCCAAAAGTATCAATTGCTGCTGAATATATTTGCATAAATCCGAATAAGATGCCGTTGTGGTCAAAGTTATCTCGGGTGTTGTTTTGTAATATCCAGCTTTTGTCAACAGCTCTTTTGCCTTTTCTGGATTGTAATCATAGCCTTTTTCGGATTGCACGCCGCCTAACAAAACAGGAGGCACCATTCCGCCCAATGCCGCAGTACCTATATTATTTCTTAAGTACTTCACCATCTTTTTTCTGTCAAATCCGTAATTTATTGCCTGCCTTATCAATCGGTTGTTAAGCGGATCAGAAGCATCACCGCCCAAGAAAAATCCCAGATACTCCGTATTCAGGTAACTTTGCCGCAAAAGATTGATTCTGTTTTTATATTTAGGTTGCAATGTGCCTTTTTTTGTCAAGACCTCATCCTTATAATTCGGATCTATTCCCGAAATAAAATCGATGTTACCCTTGATAAATTCCAAGAAAACACTTTGTTTGTCCGTAATAAACGATATATTGACGGCATCCAGATAAGGCAGCGGATTGTTGAGCGAATCCTTTTCAAAATAGTTATCATTTTTCAAAAGCACTAACTTAACTCCTTCTTTCCAATACTTGAATCTGAACGCTCCCGTACCCACAGGATGCGTTCTGTAGGACTCTTTATAATATTCAACAGCCTTTTGGGAAATTACAAAAGCGTAAGGCATCGTCAACAGGCCCAAAAACGGTGCGAAAGGTTCCTTTAACTTGATTTCAAGCGTTGTGTCGTTCAATGCAATGAAATGATATTTATCCGTCTTTTCTATATGTGAGAATATCCAAATGCCGGGTGATGCGGTTTTTTCATCCGTTATGCGGTTGAAAGAGTAGACAAAATCATGCGCAGTAACCTTTTGAGGTTCTGAAAAGCACTTATCATCATGGAAATACACATCGTCACGGATTGTAAAAGTATATGTTCTTTTGTCTTCGCTTATTTGCCACGATTTGGCTATGCACGGCAGGACATTCATATCATTATCCAACTGCACCAAACCGTTATATAGCTGATTGCAAGCCCATATCAGTGCCTGATCCTTTGCAAAGGCGGGATCCAATGTCGATATGCCCGCACTCTCATTGTAATAAAATATTTTTTTATCGGAATTAACCGCCTTTTTGCCGCATCCTGTAAGCACCAAAAGACATGACAAAACAACCGCATATAAAGCCTTCGGATTAATCAGGCTGAAAAAATTTTTAAAACGCTGTTTAAAAAAAATAAAACGCCGTTTCAGTAAAATAAAACAACGTTTTATTTCCGCATAATGTAACATACTATTTTTTAATTGTATCAAAGTTCTTTCCGAATACCCCTTCGGTTTTCTCAACGGTCATAAAAGCCTCGGGATCCACCGCCTTTACAAAATGCATAAGCTGTACCTTTTCAGTGCGGTGCACAACGACCATAAGGATTTTCACATCCTGTTTCGAATACCAGCCAGATGCATTCAAAAATGTAACACCTCTGTGGATTTTGTTGCCTATTATATCCGCCAATTCTTCATTCTTTTTGGAAAAAATCAATATCTTATAAGTTTGTTTCCTTCCGTCAACGATGTAATCAATGGTAAAGGTGTAAGAAGCCAATACCAAAAATCCGTAAACTATCTCCGTAATATCGTTACCCGGTATTATTATGGAAGAAAATATAACCAACGCATCCGCAACCATGATAACGCTGCCCAAAGATACATTGTAAAACTTGTTCAGTATCAATGCCACAACATCACTTCCGCCTGAATTGCCGCCGTTAGACAACACTATGCCGATACCTATACCTGACATAACGCCGCCGATAAGTGAACAAACCGCTGGATCCAATGTTTGGGACAATTTAATCAATTCAGGTATGTTTTGAATTGCCAACCATTGCTGAAAAAGCATGAACCAAAAAGATGTAACCAATATTCCGAAAATATTACTGATTGCAAATTTCTTTCCCAAGAAGTAAAGACCGAAACAAAACAATATGGCATTGATTGCAAGGTTACTTACACCGACGGGAATAGCCTCCGAGGTTATAATATATATGACAGATGCCAAACCGACTACACCTCCGCCGACGATATGGTTGGGAATTAAAAATACTGTCCACGCAATAACGTATAACGAAATACCCAATGCGATGGATAAATAAATCCTCAATGTCTTCCAAACCGAGATTTTTACCTCTGAATTCATGTCAAGTTTTATTTATATTCTTATTAATTTATTTATCTGCTTATGATATTCAAAATATCGTTTATACCGAGATTTTTTCCAAGTATATTACCCTGATTATCCAACAACATATTGGACGGTATACTGTTCAAACCGTACAATCTTACAACCGAAGACGACCAACGTTTCAAATCGGAGACATTTTCAAACACCTGCAATCCGCCATCTTTCACCGCATTCTCCCATTGTACCCTGCTGTCATCCAATGACACTGCAATGATTCTCAAAGATTGTTTCTTTGTAAGATTGTTCTGCATTTTCAAATAATCCAGATTTCTGTTTACCGAGATATTATCCCACGATGCCCAGAAAATCAGCAATGTATAATCCGTAAATCCTATTTCCGAATAAAGCGTTACGTCTTCTCCTTTTATGTTCTTTAAAAGAAAATCCTTTGCCTTATCGGTCTGCATGTCTTTTGCCTCTTGAGTTTTGCGTGCATCTTCTTTTAATAATGCGTATTGATACATTTGGGTTGCTTGACCGTTTAAAGAATTGACAGCTTTTGCCAAATCATCCTCACTTAAATACGGATAAAGATACGAAGAAATAATAAAAGGCGAATAAATGCTTGACGGATTGTTGCGGACATAATCACTTAAACATTGCATAGGATTCTTCCTGTTATTGCATGAGGATGCTATTGCTGCGAAACCGTCCTGCGAAGAAGAACCTTGTATTTTAACGTTCTCCAACTGCCGCTTCTCTCCGCTGATTGTTATATTGTCGTTATCCATAAAGAAAGATATTTCTCCGTCTTTCACAGGCAGGGTAATCATTGCCATACATACCTTATCCACCGTGCCGGAAAACGTAAAGGTTCCGTTCTTTATTCTAACGGATGAACTTTCTTTCTTCCCGTTTTCAAGCAAAAGATCCATCTTTACAATACCTTCGTTTATTCCGTTTATCTTTCCGGTTATATTATAACCTTTATAATCCAACAGTTCCGCCAATTTGTTTTTCAAATCACTGACCGAAAGGTTTCTTGCAACTATCTTACCCGTATTATCCACCAACACATTGTCAGGGATTGACTTTATCATATAACTTTTTACTGCATCGCCTTCCCATTTCTTGCCGTCACAGACCACAGTCCACGGAATAGCGCTTTCTTTTATAAATGCATCCAATTGCTTGCGGTTATCGTCCAAAGAAACTGCATAGATATCGAATCCTTTAGGTTTATAAGCCGAATAAACGCCCGACAAAGACGGTATGTTGTCCCTGCATTGTTTGCAGTAAGAGGCTGTAAAATCAATCAACACATATTTCTTTGACTTATAAAACGAAGTTAAAGACACCGTCTTGCTGTTTATATCCTTTGCAGTGGTTATATCAGGAGCTTTGGCACCCTGTCTGATGCTTTCAAGCTGTTTTTGTCTTTCTCTCAAATGGTAATAGAAATAAGTATTAACCGCATTTCCTTTAAGGACGTTGAGTCTCAAACGCAGTTTGTCATAATCCCACCCGTAAGCCAAATACGACGCCATAATATCAGGCGAAAATATATCTTCAGGATTGTTTAACGCCCAATTCTCAAGCCTTGACAAATACACCGTATTATCTTCAATGCCCACAGGATTGACTATTGAATACCATTTATCAGTCAAAGGAGCGTTC
Organism: Bacteroidales bacterium; assembly: GCA_017633985.1. Taxonomy (GTDB): domain Bacteria; phylum Bacteroidota; class Bacteroidia; order Bacteroidales; family P3; genus Scybalousia_A. The sequence continues at coordinate 8,981 of JAGBOF010000004.1, read as the reverse complement.
TTTGTCTTAAAGGAATTTTTCTTCATATTGATTTGAAGTTTCATTTCCATTGACGGTTCAAGGTATATGCGGTATGTTTTCTTTCCGTTAACCGTTAAAGTTGCGGGAATGCTTCTTTCGGTATAACCTCTGAATGTAAATTTGCCTTTTTTGTCCATCCAAACCGAATCATATAGTTCATTACCGTCATTAAGCAAACTTCTTAAGGTAACGTAACCCACTCCTTTTTTTATTTCACCTTCAATTATATATCCTTTTGAAGTCATTACGTACTGTTGGGCGTATAATCCTATTCCCAAACAGACGCTTATCACCAATAAAAACAGTTTCTTCATATTTTATTTTGTATCTTTATTCTTTACTCCGTACAAAAGGTTTCGGATGCACTTGTTTCAATCCGCTTCTACCCTATTGCTAACTTCTTATTATCCTTTCCACATCCCTGTTGATATCCTTTGCTTTGATGCTCTCACGTTTATCGTAAGAATGCTTACCTTTTGCCAAAGCTATCTGCAGTTTTGCCAAACCTTTTTCATTGATATACAACATTACAGGGACTATTGTGTAACCCTTTTCCTTACTTTTGGCTTCAAGTTTACGCAATTCCTTTTTATTCAACAGCAATTTGCGCTCACGTTTGGCGTTAAATTTTCCGTAAGAGGAGAATCTGTATTCGGCAATATGCATTTGATTAACCCACAACTCCCCGTTAAGAAAACTGCACCACGCATCGTTCAAATTGGCTTTGCCCGCCCGTATGCTCTTTATCTCGCTTCCGAACAGAACAATGCCCGCCGTATACTCCTGCATAAGGAAATACTCAAACGAAGCCTTCTTATTTTTTATCTCCGTAATATGTTTTTCAGCCGTTATCATAACCGAGTTGCAAAGTTACAAACTTTGCAGCAAATATCTTGTACTTACGGAAAATATTTTTGCAGAAAATTCAAATTATGCTATATCCCGACCGATATGTAAAGATGTCTGAAATTTCCGTCGCAGATTATTTTATTAATCTCGCAGATTATTTTATTAATCTCGCAGATTATTTTATTAATCTCGCAGATTATTTTACTGACGTCGCAGATTATTTTACTCTGACGGCGTATTATTTTCACGGTGTATACGTCTGTCGGATTTAGTCAATAATTTCTCCAATTTATATACTGACGTCTGCCAGGAATAATTCTCTTTGACAAACGCATTGCCTTGTTTGGCTATATTGAAACGGTACGACGGGTTTTTCAAAAGGCTGCATATATGCTGCGCTATCTCTTTGGCTTGCGTACCTACAAGTATATGTACTCCATCCTCCGTTTTCAATGCACAATTTGCCAGCGGTGTGGTCACACAAGGCAACATCATTGCCATTGCTTCCAGTAATTTGTTCTGCAATCCCGTACCTATCTGCATCGGGGCAACGAATACCGTACTTTTGGCGTAATATTCGTTCATATCTTCAACCCATCCTGTGACCGTAACCCTGTCACAAGCCAATTTCTTTACTGCCTTAACGGGATTACTGCCCGCCAAACAAACTTTAACGTCCTTATTCTTTTTCCAAACAAGCGGCATTATGTCATTAACAAGGAATTGTGCCGCCACGATATTGGGTTTGTATGACATATTACCCGAAAACAATACGTCAAATTCCTTCTTCAATGTTTTTTTACCGTCATTTGCAGGTTTAAGATACGGAATGCTTACGCCGTTTTCCACAACCTTTATCTGCCTGCGTTGTTGCGACATTATACAACTCTTGTCTTCTTTGGTAATTATACAAAAGCCGTCAAAAACACCGAACATCGAATCTTCGTAATCACGCAAACGTTTGGTTTCCTGCAAAAACAAACTCTTGGCAATATAAGAAGAAACTTCAGCCCTGCGGAACATATTCATGGATAAACAATCCTGAAAATCCAAAACAAGCCTTGTTTCCGTATTGCCGCACTTTTTTCTTATTTCTTTGGCATACTCACCGCTGCGTACGAATTGGAAGTAAACGCTGTCGGGCTTCACAGTATTGAAATACTTACAAAATTGCTTTTTTGCCTTGGCGGTTGTAAACAAAGCCACTTGTAAAGGCAATTTGCTGACAAGACATTTCAGCAAAGAGACAAATCTGCCCGCCAATGAGAGTTTTTCAACGTGTATGTCTTTACAATATTTTTTTACCGCATTGTATTGGCTGTCTTTTATTTTGCCGTCAGACAAAGCAAACAGGTATATACTGTGTTTTTTTGACAGTTCTTTGATTTGATTGAATGCCCGGAGTTTATCTCCTTTATTCAATGGGTAAGGAAAACGCGGAAGAAATACCAAAATATTCATATCGTTATTGTTTATTCAGCAGTTTACCGTATTCATCCAATATTTGATTTGCCACTGTATTGATGTTATATTTTTCTTTTATCAACTCTGCGGCGTTATTGCCTATTTGGGTGCAATATTCTTTATCTTGGGTAAGTTTTTTAACCGCCTGTGCAAATTCCTGCGGTGTATCGGCAATCAGGATATTCACCTTATCGGTGTACATTATGCCTTCGGCGGCGATAGTTGTGGCAATAACCGCCTTTGAAAGGCTCATCGCCTCAAGAATCTTGATTCTTATGCCGCTGCCTGATAACAACGGAACAACCATTATCTGCTTTGAGCACATAAACAGCGTACTGTCGGCAACTTCCCCCACTGCATTGACGTTTTTCCAACTGCCCTGCGTAAAATAACTGCCCATTTGACGGCCTGCCAAATAGAGTTTAACATCGGGAGAAGCTTTTAACACTTCCTGCCAGACTTCGTTTAAGAACCATTTTATACCTTGCTGATTCGGAAACCAGTTCATACTGCCTATATGGAACAATGAATTTTCTTCTACTGCTACTTCGGGCAAATCCTCTGCGACTTCAAAACCTATAGGAACGCCTTTACAAGGTTTAACACACTTCATCTCACGTTTTAAATACTGCGCATCCACGTCAGTTGCAGGCAAAACCAAATCAAAATCATTTATATGCGCCGTTTCGAAGTACTTCATGTTTTGATAAGTGTTTTTCAGATACCAGCGCTTGAATATATTGTTTTTTTGATTCATGTACATCCGCTTCCAAATCAGATGCTCCACATTGGGACAATGAAAAGTAACCGCCGCTTTGCTGATTTGTCTTATCAAAGGTATGTAAGGCACCAAATTAATGCTTTCTATCTGTACTATATCATAATCGTCTTTCTGCAAAACGCTCATCAACTTATTTTTCATCTTGGAAGTTACGAATCTTTCAACTACATAACTCCGTGCAATCATAACATAAAGCAATGCGTCGAACACATTGGTCTTTAAATCCACCCATACGGCTTCGGGTTTATATGTCTCAATATAATTTTGCGGGAGCATATCTTTTTGAAAAGGATTCTTATCCGAACAAAAAGTAAGGACTTTGACTTTATGTCCTGCATTGACAAATCCCTGTGCCACCGAATACATTCCTATAGTCCCACCGTCAACGGCAGGATAAGGAGGTTTATAACAAAATTGAAGTATATTCATTGATCAATACGGTTTTTACGTAATTTGAGCGAAATAAATAATTTAGAAAATATTTTCTCCCAATTCTCAAGTGAAAATATCTTACTGTCCGAAGTTGCCTTCAATGTAAAAAACAACCCTAACGGGAAAAAGATTATGGAAGACAACCACATTGCAACAAGCGGTGATAAAGAACCAACCTTTGCCGCCGATTCACCCAACATTCCTATTGCATAATATATCACAAAGGCGATTATAGACACCACAACGGGCATACCCAATCCGCCTTTTCTTATTATAGCACCCAAAGGTGCACCTATAAAAAACAGGATTATACAAGCCAAAGACAAAGTAAACTTACGGTAAAACTCTATCTTGTTTCTTGAAAGATACTGTCTGTCGTATTCCCTCATCAAAATATTGGAAGAATACTCTTCATTGAGCGATTGAATCATGTCACCGGCAACTCTTTCAACTTGCTTACGCTGCTGCACATCAAGTTCGGAAAAATCTTTATAAAAATCAGACACCTGTTGTTGGGCTGTGGTGCCGTCACACATTATTGTAAGTTTTTTAGCCAAATGCTTTTCATACCCGCTTAATTGATCGTTTTGCGCATGTTGCAAAGAATCTATACGTCTGTACAGTTGGCTTATATTCATCGTCTTATAAGAATCAGAGTATTTATCATCATCCGACTTTTGCATTGCAAAATCACTCACATCAAATCGCATCGTCTGCTGGTTGAAATGTATTCTCGTAAGCGGACGGTTGTGATAATTTCCGTTAGTTATGTTTTCGGTAAATACCTCACCGTTATAAAGTTTAAAAACCATTGTCAGATTGTTTTCCGCCGAATACATATATCCGCTGTCAGCCTTTATAACCTCCACATTGCCTATATCCTTGGAATGATTGTATATTATAATGCCGTACATCTTCCCCGTGTTATTATCTTTGGCATTTATTCTGATGACATAAGACGATATCTCGTTATAAAACTCATTGGGACGGATATTCAATGCAGGTTTTTTATCCTTTATATCCCCTATAATTTGCTTTACTTTCAATTCGGCATTGGGAATAACGTATGAGGAAAAATAAAATGCCGTAACAGAAAGCACCAAACTTAAGATTATCAGCGGGCGGTATATTCTCCACAAGGATATGCCTGCACTTTTCATTGCCACAAGCTCGTATTTCTCTCCGAAATTACCCATTGTCATAATGGATGCAAGCAATATGCTTAAAGGAAGTGCCATCGGGACGATTGAAGCGGCTGCATAGGCAAATAGTTCAGCCAGTGTCGCAATCTCCAAACCTTTGCCTATCAGAGATTCTATTTTTCGCCAAAGAAATTCCAACAACAAAACGAACATTGATATCGAAAACGTCAATGCCAAGGGTCCGAGATAGGATTTTAATATAAGTTTGTCTAATTTCTTCAAAATTAAATTTTTTCTTTTCAGGCGGCAAAGTTACGATTTTTATTTGTAATTTTGCAAAAAACAGTAAAAATTATACCACAGCATTACACTGCACGGAAAAACAATGATTTTAATAAATATTTTGCACTTATATGAAATGTAAAATCCTTATAACGTTTGCTCTTCTGATACTGCCGAACGCTTATGCGCAAAACCTATATACAAAGGATTCCGTTTTAAACAAGGCATTCACTCTGGCTGTAAATACGCTGTATAAGAATTCACCCGACAGTTTGATAAAAGCAGGCGGAACATACGGCGGAGAATGGACAAGAGATGTATCTATCAATGCATGGAACGCATCTACTTTGTTAATACCCGAAAAAACAAAGTATTCTCTGTGGAGTGTAACCGAAAACGGCAGAAAAACTATCTCTCATCAGTATTGGGATAAAATTATCTGGACAATAGCGGCGTGGGATTACTATTTAAAAACCGCAGATACGGCATTTTTACAGCAGGCATACACAACGTGCAAAAATACTATGGAAGAATTGGAACTAACTGCCTTTGACAAGAATTACAATCTGTTTACAGGTCCGTCGGTATTTAACGACGGTATTGCCGGATATGAATTTCCTGTTTTCGATCCTTATATCGTTTCATCGTTTGTGCTTGATCACCCCTCCAGCAAGTATATCAAATGTTTGAGTACCAATTGCGTATATTTTCAATCATATAACTGTTTAGCTCTTATGGCACAAGAATTTAACGACAAAGCAAATGCAAAAATCTATACGGCAAAAGCAAAAAAACTAAAGCAATCCGTAAGAAATAATTTCTATGATAAGGAAAATAATAAGTTATATTATTTGATTGACAACACTGGAAAAATTCATAAGTTCCAGGAAGGTTTGGGCATTTCCTTTGCCGTGCTATTTAATATAGTTGATAAAAAAGAAGCGCGGTTACTTCTTGAGGGTGTTTACAGGGACAAATACGGTTTACCGAGCATATATCCTTGCTTTGAGAGATTTTCAGCTGACAAACCCGGAAGGCACAATCAGATTGTGTGGCCTTTTGTCAATGCATTCTTTGCCCAAGCTTGCTATAAGACAGGCAATACGGATGTATTCTTACAAGAGTTCTTTAATCTGGCGGATTTGGCTGTCAATAAGTCCGACAACTGTTTTTATGAAATATATAACGGCAACACGGGCTTACAAGACGGCGGTTGGCAACAGGGATACGCATGGAATTCTGTACACGACCAAACATGGTCTGCAACAGGATTCTTGCGGATGGTGATATACGGTCTGCCCGGTATGGATTTTACCGAACAAGGCATAATATTCCGCCCTGAGGGCAAAGTAATAAACGAAACAGGATTTACTAAACTTGAAGGTCTACGTTACAAAAATGCAACGCTTACAATAATAAAAACAGGCAGCGGAGAAAAACTATCCCACATTATTGTAAACGGTAAAAAACAAAGCGCAAAACAAGCGGTAAACACTTTAAACGGAAATACAGTTATAGAATTGGTAATGAAATAGTATATGAAAAAATTCTTTAAACATTCAACAATTATGGCAGCATTAATTGGTGCAACGGTTATGTGTAACGGTATACATGCACAAAAACCGGAAGATTTTAAATTTATAATTGACGAATTCGCCGATTGTAAAGTAATGAAATATCAAATGCCCGATTGGGATTCCCTTTCTTTGAAACAAAAGCAGTATCTGTTTTGCCTTTCGCAGGCGGCATTGTGGGGAAGGGACATTTATTATGATCAGAACTATAAGCACAATCTGAAAATACGCAAAGCCCTTGAAACCATCCTTAACACCTATAAAGGAGACCGCACATGCGAAGACTGGAAGAAATTCGAAGTCTATGCCAAACGTTTCTTCTTTGCCAACGGTATACATCATTTTTACGGAGAGAAAAAATTCTTCCCTGACTGCAGCAAAGCGTATTTTGCTTCGCTTTTAAGCGGACAAAAAGATGCGGACTTTGTTTTGCAGCAGATTTACGACCCTGATATTGCACCTGTCAGAAGGGACAATAACCCTGACAATGACATTGTCCAAACTTCTGCAGTGAATTTCTACGAAAACATATCCCGTAAGGAAGCCGAAGACTATTATAACGGCATTGAGACTGATTCTTTGCGTCCCGTTTCACTGGGTATTAACAGCAAATTGGTGAAAGAAAACGGCAAAATAACCGAAAAAATCGCCACAACGTCACAAATGTACGGCAAATACCTGCAAAAAATAGTCGGATGGTTGGAAAAATCACTTGAGTTTGCGGAAAATGACAAACAAATTGCTTACACAAAAAAATTAATTGAGTTCTACAAAACGGGAGATTTGACAACATGGGACGAATACAATATCCTGTGGTCGCAGGACACCGAATCCGTCTGTGATTATGTAAACGGTTTTGTGGAGACCTACAACGACCCTTTGGGAATGAAAGGTGCATGGGAATCAATCGTTGATTACAAGGATTTGAAATCCACAAAAAGAACCGAAATCATCTGCAACAATGCCCAATGGTTCGAAGACAATTCACCTGTCAAGCCTGAATACCGCAAGAAAAAGGTTACTGGCGTAAGTGCAAAGGTTATCAATGCCGCAATGTTAGCAGGTGACAGCTATCCAACCCCTCCTATAGGCATCAACCTGCCTAATGCCGACTGGATACGCAAACAATACGGCAGCAAATCGGTAACTATTGCCAACCTTTCCGATGCTTATTTCTACGCTTCTATGGAAAGCCCGAAAAGCGCATTGAAAGAATTTGCTTACTCCCAACAAGAGATTGACAGAGAGCTGCAATACGGTATGCTTTCGGATAATCTGCACACCGATATGCATGAATGCCTTGGACATGCTTCGGGGCAATTGCTTGAAACCACTCCTGCAAACGCTTTGAAGGAATATTCTTCCACTTTGGAGGAAGCCCGTGCCGATTTGTTCGCACTTTATTACCTTATGGATAAGAAAATGATGGATTTGGGGCTAATTTCTTCCATGGAAACGGGAAAAGCCCAATATGACTCATATATACGCAACGGTCTTTTGATACAACTTGCCCGCATTCCTTTGGGCGAAAACATTACCGAAGCACATATGCAGAACCGTAAACTTATATGCGAATATGCATTGCAAAACGGCAATGGCTGCGTCAAAAAAGAAACCAAGGACGGCAAGACTTATTTCGTTGTAACCGATTATCAGCAACTGCGCAAAGTTTTCGGACAATTGCTTTACATAATCCAGGACATCAAATCACGCGGAGATTATGATGCAGGCAAGGATTTGGTGGAAAGATACGGAGTAAAGATTGACAACGATTTGCACAGCGAAATTTTGAAAAGATACGAAAACCTTAATATAAAACCTTACGGCGGTTTTGTCAATCCTGATTTGGTTCAGCTTATCGATTCCAAAGGCAAGGTGAAAGATATTTTGGTTATTTACCCTAAATCTTTTATCGACCAGCAACTGTTTTACGCCAAAGAGTATTCTTTCAATGAATAAAGAATCCACTTACATCATAGGACGTAAGGGTGAAGACATTGCTGCCGAATATCTGGAATCATTGGGCTACCGCATATTGACCCGCAATTACGTTTATTGCAAAAAAGAGATTGACATAATTGCACGGGACGGCAATACAGTCGTTTTTGTCGAAGTCAAAGAACGTGCCACCGAGGTTTTCGGCATGCCGTATCAGGCGGTGACAAAAGCCAAACAACGCAAAATTATTGACGTTGCCGACAACTATCTGCGGCGGTATAACATCGATTCGGAAGCCCGTTTTGACATCATTTCGATAACGCTGATGCCAACTTCACAGCCTCAAATAACGCACATAAAACAGGCATTTGAAGCGTTTTGAGGGGCGGGGAAATGTCCGAAATCAAAAAACTTTTTTGCCGTCTCAATGGTTTTGAATTATCAGCGGGCAGAAAATTTTTATTTCCCGTCTCAATAATTAAATATACCAGACAAACC
>JAGBOF010000003.1 GCA_017633985.1 Bacteroidales bacterium | reverse complement strand
TTTTTTCATACGCTTAAAAACGTCCCTCAAAGGCAGTAAAAACAGCGTTAAAATGCCCTTTTGAAAATACTTGATAATAAGCTGGTTAAAAAAGACGGCGTAAAAAAATATTAAAACGCCGTAAAAATAAATTTTTATCGCAGATTAATTTATTAAAACGGCGTCTTATTTTTGCAGGATGCGCAAGCGGGTGCAAAACATGCGTTATTTTTGCCGTAAAACAGCGTCAAAAGACAGTAAAAAGCGGTTTTTAACCGTCGGTATGACGGACGGGTTTGCGGAATTTTGGTCTTATTTCTTGTATTTGTGGAAAAATTATAGTACTTTTGCAAATTAAAAATATAAAAACATTTTCAGATGGGGCGGTTTTTAGCTATTGATTACGGAGAAAAGCGTGTCGGTTTGGCGGTAAGCGATTATATGCAGATGATTGCCACAAAACTTACAACGGTTTCTACTTTGGATATATTCCCTTATTTGAAAGATTATATGTCAAGGGAGGAAGTTGATTTGATAGTGGTGGGTAATCCCAAACAGATGGATAACACACCGAGCGAAAGTGCCAAATATGTGCAGACATTCGTGGATAATCTCTCCAATTCGTTTCCTGATATGGATATTTATATGATTGACGAACGTTATACGAGCAAAATGGCTTCCCAAACAATAGCCCAAAGCGGAATGAAGAAGAAAAAACGGCAGGAAAAAGGTTTGATAGACACCGTTGCAGCCGTTTTAATACTTCAGGATTTCATGAAAATGTATCAAAACGGAGTTACCGTAGAGCATGTTTAATATAAATAAGAAAAAGATAACAGATAAAAAGACTGAATAAGATATGATACTTCCTATAGTAGGTTACGGACATTCTGTATTGAGAAAAAAAACGCAAAACATAACTAAAGATTATCCTGATTTAAAGCAATTGACGGAAAACATGTTTGAAACGATGTACAAAGCAAACGGTGTGGGACTTGCCGCACCGCAGGTAAATCTGCCGATAAGCGTTTTGGTTATAGATACCGACGTTTTCAAGGAAAATTATCCCGAAGGGGAAGGATGGAAAATAGCAATGATTAATCCCGAAGTATTGGAAACGGCAGGCAAAGAGTGGGCTTTTGAAGAAGGATGTCTTTCCGTACCGGGAATACACGAAGAGGTTATGCGTCCGAGCGATGTTAAAGTGCGCTATTACGATGTTGATTTCAATGAACACGAACAATGGCTTACCGGGATAAGGGCAAGAGTCTTTCAGCATGAGTATGACCACCTTCAAGGCAAGGTTTTCGTGGAACGTTTGTCGAATATAAAACGGGCATTTCTGAAAAGAAAACTCAAAGACATTGAGCAAAACAAGGTGAGAACGGATTATAAAATGATAAAATAGAAAAACGGTTTTTTGAAAATGAGATATTTTTTTAGGACATTAAGTTTTATTGCATTGGTGCTGCTTATCACTGCATGTTCTTCACAGGAAGACAAACAGCAAAAGCGTCAGAAGGAAATAAGTGAATATGTGGATGCGTTGAATATCAATCCTACGCTGCTGGATCAAAAGAAAGCCGATACTCTGATAGCAATGTACGGAAATTATGTAAAGGATTTTCCGCAGGATACTATGTGCGAATTTTATTTGTTCCAGATGTCCAACGTTTATCAGGCAATGAACAAATGCGATTCGGCACTTTATTGCCTTGACAGGATAATTAAAGAATATCCATACGGAAATAAAGTCGGTGCTGCGTATTTTTTCAAAGGCGTTGTGTTGAAAGACGTTTGTTTGAATACGCAGGAAAGCGTCAAAGCGTTTGAAACATATATAGAGAAGTTTCCTCAATCCAAACATGCGGAGACTGCACGGCGTATGATAATGCTTGACACTATGCAAAACGAGTTGAAATACATCGAAAACAGTGTTCGGGATGATAAAGATACTGTTAATTAGCATTGTATCATGGTTATTTTCTTTTAATACGGATAACGGCAATATGAAAACATTTGAACAGGATACTTATTTATTGAAAGACAGCAATACGGTGACAATTGAGTTTTACGGACACGCTTCTTTTATGATTGATTACGGCGGAACAAAGGTTTATGTGGACCCTGTAAGCGATTATGCTGATTATTCGCTGTTGCCAAAAGCCGATTTGATACTTATAACACACGAACATTACGACCATTTTGATGCAAAAGCCATCAATAATCTGCTAAAAGAAAATACGCAAATAGTATCCAATCCCAATACCATTAATTTATACGGCAGAGGCGAGACTTTAAAAAACGGTGAGAGTACACAAAAATACGGGATAGACATAAAAGCGTTCAGCGCATATAATACTACTTTGGGTAGGGATAAGTTTCATCCTAAAGGAAGGGATAACGGCTATCTTTTAACCAAGGATGATTTCCGTATTTACATATCCGGAGATACCGAAACGGTGGAAGACAACGACGAAATAAAGAATTGTAACGTTTTGTTCCTTGCCGTAAATCAGCCTTACACAATGACAATAAAACAAGCAGCTGAATACGCAGAAAAAGTTGCTCCCGAAGTTTTTTATCCTTATCATACGACCGATACGGATATGAAACAATTGGAGAAAGAATTTGAAAAATTCGGTTTTAAAACCATAATACACGATATGAAATAAATGTTATTAACCTAAAACTATTGAAGCATGAATGCAGAAGACTATAAATTAAAAGCAAATGAGGGTTCGGCAAAAGCCCAATGCGCTTTAGGTATTTTTTATTACAAAGGGGAACAAGGATTTGAGAAAGATTTTGACAAAGCTTTCTATTGGATAAAAAAAGCAGCCGATCAGGGTTATGCCTTTGCTATATACAGACTTGGTATTTGCTATTTGGAGGGCAAAGGTGTCGCCTCTGACAATGAGAAAGCATTGGAGTACATCAATATTGCGGCACAAAAAGGCGACGAAGATGCAGCACATTTCTTGCGGACAATAGAAAAAGGACATGCAGCAATGGTTGATACCAAGGAAGACCCTTACCGTGACGCTTACAAAGCAAAAGAAAGGGAAGAAAAGCCGCGTGACAGATTCTCTGCAGGTTTTTGGTTCCGTGAGGTGAAGATAAATGCGATGTTGGTGCTGATTGCCGTTGTTATGACGGTGATTGCAACGATAGCATTCATTGTTTTGTTCGGTGATAGATGGGATCCGAACGTATTGGACAGACGTACTACATACATGGCAGTGGGAAGTTTCGTATTTTCCGTATTTGTGCTTGTTGTGGGACGATACTTTACCAAAATTATACACAGACTATACAAAAACATGCGTAAACGCGGAAGATAAATTCATCTTCAAAAAACGCAGAAATATTATTAAAAAATATTGACACGCCGTTTGGCGAAAATAAAACGCCGTATTAATAAATTAATCAGCGATAAAAATTTATTAATACGGCGTTTTATTTTTACGAAACGGCGTGTTGTTTTAATGTTGCTGAATATCAAGCAGTTATAATGCGTTAAAAAGATGCCGTAAAAATGCGGAAATTTTTGGATAAATACATGCATAAAAACACTGTGCTACGTCGGCAGATTTACATGTGAAAATGCTTCGGTATTTTGCTGAAAAAGTATATGGAAATCAAAAAAAATCAAAATTTCTTTTGTCCTTAATGAAATAATATGTAATTTTGCAGTTGCATTTACGGTTCTTTGGCTTTTTGTCAAAAGATTAAAAGGGAAACAGGTGTGAATCCTGTGCAGGCCCGCTACTGTATTCTTTCATATAAAGGCAATAGCATATAAGCCACTGTAAGATATAACCTGTAATATATTAACGGGAAGGCGTTATTGCAACGGAAGTAAGTCAGGAGACCTGCCGCAAATGTTTAGTTTTGTTGATTATCTTCGGGGAAATGAGATAATAGCATGTTGTTTGTTATTTTTTTTATTTTTTTGTACTTTTCTTCGGAAGTAATCAATTATTAATATAGTTTTTACAGAAAGAAACTTGATTAAAATAATTAAATGCGATGAAGAAAAGTATTTTATTTTTAGCCCTTGGGCTTATGACGTTGCCTATTATGGCACAAAAAAGCAATAAAGTCATTGCAAAAAGCGACCCATCAATCATTTCATGGGCAAAAGGAGTAGAGGTTAACCGCGGAACATGGTCTACAAGCGGTGAAAACAAAGACACAAAGGTTACTTACGGCAACGTGTATGACGCAATAGGCGAAGCGGATGCAGGAAACTTGCGTTGCGTATCTTTGGGTAACGGAGGAAGTGCATTAGTTACGTTCGACCGTCCTATAATCAATGATTACGGATGCGATTTCGTAGTTTTTGAAAATGCGTTTGACACGACATTTTTGGAGTTGGCGTTTGTTGAGGTATCTTCCGACGGAGTTAATTTCTTCAGATTCCCGTGTGCATCCGCTGCAACGGATGATAAATCCACTCAAATACCTTTTAATTACACCAATTTGGCAGGTAACACCGATTATAACTACGGAACGGGGTTTGACTTGGACGATATTCAGGACAATGAATTGCTTGATAAGAACAATATCCGCTTTGTACGTTTGATAGACATAATAAGCGGTCAGGATAAAGATACTCAAGGCAATCTTATCTACGATGCAGTAAGCGAAAATACCTATTCGGCAGGTTTTGATTTAGCAGGAATAGGAGTAATTAACGGTAGAGAAGTATACACAATCGCAGATTTTAACTCATTGCTTACCGAAGAAAACACATACGACCTTATCTCATTGACAAATTACGATACAAAAGTCTATGATGAAGATATGGAAATGGATTACTACTATAAAAACTATAGAGATAACGGACTTAATTTCGTAGGTTACGGTTATTATATAGCAGATTGGTATTGGTTTATGGCAATGGGATTCTCTGTAAGTAATATAGGGGATACTGCAGGTTTAAGAGAGTTTGATAAATATTATTATGCGGCTTCTATGTGCGGTTTGGAGGGAAATAACAGCACTTATACAGTAGGATATTATTCTCCTTCTGATGCGGAACATACAGCTGTATACAAAGAGGATTCTTCCGAATACTATCCACAGGGTGTTTATGTTAATCAGACTTTGTCATCTTATGAATATGCAGATATGTCATACAAAGAAAGTGATTGGTTTAAGTTAACTGCAACAGGTTATGATGCGCAAGGAAACAAGACTGCCGAGACTGAAATATATTTCATTGATATGCGTGAAGATGAAAGCGGAAATAAGTTAGGAAATGTTACAACATGGAGATATTTAGACTTATCTGCTTTGGGTAAGGTGCAAAAAGTTGTGTTTACTCCTGCATCTACTGATAGTTATACGCCTTATTATTTCTGCCTAGACAATTTTGTTTATACTGATCAACAGATTGAAAAGGTTGTTGCACAGAAAGTGGAAGTTTCCGCATGTGATTCCTACGAAATAAAGGGACATACATTCACCGAAACGGGAACTTACGGATTGTATGACACAATTCTTGACCTTACAGTCAATCCTTCTTACACGGATACAATCAATGCCGAACTTACCGATTCGGCTCCTACATTTGAATTCAACGGAACAGAATACGACAAGGCAGGTGATTACACCGTTACATTGCAAACCGTTGACGGATGCGATTCCGTATTCGTTCTCCATATAACAAGCACGGCTGCATTGACTGATGCAGAAGCTATAAGCATATCAATATACCCTAACCCTGCAACTGATTACACCGTAATTACTGCACAAACAGGTGCAGCAATAGAAATTACGGATATTAACGGAAGACTTGTACGTAAAATCACTGCACAATCCGATAGCACCGAAATAAAAAATCTTGATAAAGGTTCTTACTTCGTTACGGTGAAGACTGCGGATAAACAAACAACAAGGAAACTTATCATCAAATAAGGTCATATAAACGATAAGTGTTTTTTATTTCTTAAGACTCCCTGTCAAAAGCGGGGAGTTTTATTTTAATTTTCCGCCTTGATTTACAGATTTTATAGCCTATAGAAACAGCAGATTTTTATGGATTTTTAAGGCAATTGTACCGCATTGAAAATCAGTAGTGTTACAAATGCCTAAAATAAAACGCCGTTTTAAGAAATTTTTACGGCGTATTATTTTATTAATCACGCAGATTAATTTCGTAAAACGGCGTTATTTTTCTTCAAGGTGTGATTTCGGGGTTTTGAAGCGTGTATTTACGGCGGAAAATTGCGGACAAATCAAGTTATGATAATGCGTTAATTTGGTCATATCGCAAAAAAATCTTAACTTTGCGGGTTGAATATAAAATTGTCAGTGATATGAAGAAAAATTTATTATGCATTGCCGTGTCGGTATTGTTGTTTGCATATATAAGCGGTGTATATGCACAAGGTATTTCAGTTATTCCGCAGCCCTATAAGCTTGAAATGAAAAATAACGGGCAGGTTTTTAAGTTCAAAGCAGAGAAAACCAGAATTTTTGCACCTAAGAACTGCCAAACGGCACAGATTCTTTCCGAAAGTTTGCAAAAATATTATCCCGACAGGGAGGGTGTGCAACTTAAAACCGAGGATATGCACCTTAATACGGAAGAAAGCATAGTTTTTATACTTACGGGGATGCGTAATCTGGGTAACGAAGGCTATATTATCGATGTCAATCAGCGCCGTATCACCATTGAAGCCAATGAGGAAACGGGATTCTTTTATGCTTTGCAGACATTGTGGCAACTAATAGGCACGGATTTTTATTTAAACGGCTATAATCCTGATTTTACAGCTGTGCCTAATTACACAAAAGACATTCCGTCTTGCCGTATTGAGGATTTACCGCGTTTTTCTTACAGAGGCAAACATTTAGACTGCAGCCGTCATTTTTGGAGTGCGGAGTATGTGAAAAAATACATAGATTTGTTGGCATTTCATAAGTTAAACGTCTTTCATTGGCACTTAACTGATGACCAAGGCTGGCGATTGGAAATAAAAAAATACCCTAAATTGCAGGAAGTGGCTGCATACAGAAGCGGAACTCTTATCGGGCATTATTCCGACCGCCCTGAAAGCGAACATATTTATGACACCATACGTTACGGCGGTTACTATACCCAGCAGGAAGTGAAAGATATAGTCCAATATGCCAAAGACAGACACATAACCATCATTCCGGAAATAGAATTGCCGGGTCATGCTATGGCGGCATTGGCTGCCTATCCCGAATTGTCGTGCAAGGGTGAAGGAATAGAGGTCTGCAAAACATGGGGAGTGTTGGACGATGTATTTTGTCCGAAAGAAAAGACGTTCAAATTCCTTGAGGACGTTATGGATGAGGTTATGGCATTGTTCCCTTCGCAGTATATACATATAGGCGGTGATGAGTGTCCTACGGTACGTTGGAAAGAATGTCCGGATTGTCAAAAACTGATGAAGGAAAAGGGATGGACGGATGAAAATCAGATACAGGCGTATTTTACTACGCGTATGGAAGATTATTTGAACAAGCACGGCCGTAAGATTATAGGATGGGACGAGATTTTGGAAAAGGGTGTGCGTCCTACGGCAACCATTCTTTCTTGGCAGGGGGAACAAGGCGGTATCAATGCAGCCAAACAGGGTAACGATGCTATAATGGCAGCAAGTGCTTACCTGTATTTTAATTTTTATCAGGGAATAGCATCTACCGAACCGTTGAGTTTCGGGGGGTTTACGCCGCTTAAGAAAACTTATTTGTTTGAACCCGTTGCCGAAGAGCTGACCGCCGAGCAGGCAAGACACATAATAGGTATGCAGGCCTGCACATGGACGGAATATATAGGCGATACGCAATTGTTGGAATATAACGACCTTCCGCGTTTGGCGGCATTAAGCGAAAGAGCATGGAGCCAAAAAGACGTAAGGGATTATGAAGATTTTGTAAAACGGTTGGATAATGTGTTAAGCATATATGACGATGCGGGATATAATTATTCCAAATCACACTATGCGGTACAGGTAAACAGCAAAAGCGGTAAAAACGGAATAGAAGTCAGTTTGTCTTCGGCATTGCAGGGCGGCGAAATATTTTATACCCTTAACGGCGGCGTGCCTAATGAAAACAGCACAAAATACACCAAACCTTTTACCGTAAAAAGCGATGCCGTTTTGCAGGCAGTGGCTTATAAGAACCATAAAATATCGTCTCCGCTTTTCAAAGGCGAATACCATATCAATAAAGCAACGGGTAAAACTTATCAGATGCAGGATGTCAATCCTCAATACAATGCAGGCGGCGGTTATGCACTGACTGACGGTATAAGGGGGAATAAAAAATCATACGATGCATGGGTAGGAACCTACGGTAAGGACTTCGCACCTGTGGTTGACATGGAAAAATCTACGCAAATAAACAGTATAAGCATTAATTTCTTGGATGAAGAAGGCAGTTGGATATTTTTGCCGAAGGAAGTTAAGTTTTACGTTTCCGATGATAATAAGGATTGGAAGGAAATACCGGGCGTGATAAAGCAGGATGCGGAAAACAATCCTAAAGTGGTTAATTACAGTGTGCTTTGCAATGAAAAGGCGCGTTATGTTAAGGTATTGGGTGTAACGATAGGCAATTGCCCTGAAGGACATTCGGGTGCGGGTTATCCTTCCCACATGTTCGGTGACGAGATAGAAATAAAATAGCGGTGATGAATATAAAGGCAAAAAGAATATTAGTAAAGATATTTGACAAATCAATAAAGACAGGATGGTTTTTCAGATGTATGGTCATCCTGTCGGCATTGTACGGATTGGGTTATACGTTATTTAACGGCGGGGTGTTGTTTTTTAAAAACGGTTTGATTGATTACCTACAATCTTCGCAGTTTCCCGACACTCTGTACTTCTACAAAGAGAATCTTTTGTTTTTTATAACCGCTGGCAGGGTAATGTATTTTATTTGCCTTGCCTCAGGTGTGTTTATTCTGTACGGTTGCCATCTTTTGTTCAGGGGCTATAAATGGGGATTGTTGTTTTATACCGTTGCAAAGATATTTCAGATAATCACTCCCGTATTTTTTCTTGGTTACAGGATGATTGCTATAGGCGATGTGATGGTTATACTGTTATTTTTGGTGTATTATTACTATTATTCTTTTACCCATAATATTGACAAATCCGAAAGAGCGTATAATAAGATACAAGAGAAATAGCATATAATATATTGTATAGGAATTATTATATATTGCAGCGTTATTATATTTATCTGCTTTTTTGCGGTCGGTAAACTTTTAAAGAAATAGTAAATCCAAATGCAGGAATGGTAGTATTTATTACCGTTCCTGCATTGCTTATGTAAAAAGAACCAAAAAAGAACCGACAAGGGTGCTATCTATATAAAATTTTTTGTATATTTTTGCAAATGTTAATACAACAAATGTAATTTTTTAGTAAAAACCATAGAGTGATGAATAATCTTAAAACAAATAATATTATGCAAAAGTCAATATCACTGTTAGTGGCGGCAATTATTATCGGTTTTACAAGTTTAAGTGTTAAAACCTATGCCCAGAACCGTAACAACGATTATGAAGTTGTTCAGTTGGATAACCGTACAAAGAATAAGTGCGTTCCCAATCAGTTGATTGTTAAATTCCGTGACGGTGCGGGAGTAAGACGCTCGGAAACCAAATCCACAAGGTTTAAGTTTCTTAACAACACCAAGGCGGAGAATTCCGTAAACAGCATTCTTGACAAATATAATGTCGAGGCTATAGAATGTTTGGGTAAGGAGCAGACAGCAAAAACAAAGGCGGGCTATTGGAAAGCGCGCAGTGTGAAATCCTCTAACGGTAAGGAAGTTTGGGATAAAGACATCAGTCAGATGTTCCTTATAACTTTGGATGCAAAATCCGTTCAAAGTCAAACGCAAAACCATCTTGCTTTGATAGAGGAGTTAAAGAAAGACGAAAACATTGAGTTTGCAGAACCTAACTACATTCAGTATGCGTTAGGAACGGAAGATAAGACAGCAAAGACTGATAGCCGTATACCTTATTATAATATAGGGAAGGACAATCTGATAGGTGATAATCTTTCAGACGGTAAATATTGGAAACAAAACGCATCGGATAAAACTTCTGTTAAGAGTTATACAGAGGGTACGCCTAATGACCCTATGTATTCACAGCAATACGGACTTACTTCTACACACATGCCTGAATTGTGGAAGAAGCCAAAACTTGAGGGAGCAAAACGTAAGGTTATAGCTATTGTGGATACGGGTGTAGACGTAGATCATCCGGATTTGAAGGATAATATATGGAACAATCCGAAGGAAGTTAGCGGTATGGAAGGAGAAGACGACGATAATAACGGATTTGTTGACGATATTCACGGATGGGATTTTGTTAACCAAACTGGGGATATGCATGATTTCAATGGACATGGTACACACTGCGCAGGTATTGCAGCTGCAGTGGGAGATAACGGCATAGGAGTGATAGGAGCCAATCCTGATGCTTTGATAATGGCAGTTACTGTCTTTCAAAGCGGCGGCAGCGGAGACGTTGCAACCATTATAAAGGGAATAAACTACGCAGCGGAAAACGGTGCAGATATTATTTCCATGTCTTTCGGTGGCTATGCCTATTCCATAGCGGAGGAACAGGCACTTGCCCATGCTTATCAAACGGCAGTCTTGGTTGCTGCGGCAGGTAATGACGGCAGGGCAATAGATGTAAGATGTTGTTTTGGATGTGAACCGCCTCCTGCCCCTATGTTTCCGGGAGCATTTACATTTGTTTTTGGTGTACGGGCATCTGATAATTATGGTATGACATTTTGGTCTAATTGGGACTGTGACGGAGTAACATTCTCTCAATACAGCGAAGAACAACTGTATAATTATGAGGTTTTAGCACCAGGACAGTATATTCTTTCAACCATACCTGGAGGAGAGTATGCTTATTTTAACGGAACTTCTATGTCTACACCGTTGGTAGCAGGCGGAATAAGTGCTTTAATGGATAGACGGGAATATAAAACCAATGAGATACTGTTCAGTGATATAATACAGACCTGCGGAGAAAAGATTATAAACTTTGATTCTGTATATTTAGCGGATACTGTTATATCTGCAAAATTTCAAGCAGTCGCAATAGATATTCAGGATACTTTGTACGGCAATAATAACGGTATAATAGAAGCAGGAGAAACTATAGACATTTATCCTACTGTAAGAAATATTGGTGGAGTGACCGACAGTGTGGAAGTATGGATAGAGACTGCAGAGTATGAAGACTCCACGATACTTTCTTTTACACAGAATCATATTATTTTAGGGCATACAATGTCTGCATATTCAACGGCAAAGACTTCTGCTCCTATAATTTGTAAGATTGACAGCAATGTGGTTGACGGCAGAACTATAAGAATAAATTTAAGAGCAACTTCTCCGAGTGCTAAAGATACGTTAAAGAAAGAGTATACTATCAGAGTTTCTAACTGTATAATTCTGAAAGGATTTACTAACGGCAATATGACTTTGGAGCCTAATTATCAGTATGTGGTGGAACAGTTCTTTGCAGTACCGGCGGGAGATACATTGTTTGTTAAGCCTGGTACTACTGTCAAATTAAGGGACGGCGCCTCCATTTCGGTCGCTGACGGAGGTTATATGTATGCCCACGGTACGGCTGACAGTATGATAACATTTACAAAAACAGATTTAGGTGGTGAGTGGTATAGGTTATACGGAAAAATAAGTCTTAAATATTGCAGAGTTGAATGGATGAATAATATGATGTATGATAGTGAAAACCGTTTTGTAATAGACAGTGCAGATAATTGTATATTTATGAATAACAATATGTCAGTAATGGGAAGATATAGGTATTGTAATATTATTGGTAATAAAAATGATTTTGGAGCTGCTGGTTATACTGATGGTTATTGGAGATGCGGATTCGGACAAACAGATGCTTATGGAGATACAAATACCCAACATTTTACTGATAGATACAATAATCATATAAATAATTATACACAAGGAGCTGACTATACACAGACGTGGTTGAAGAAATTCAATTCAAATGTGAATATCATAAATGTATGGCACGAGAATTGGAATGACACATATACTAATGAATTCTATTTTAGAGATGAACATGACGTTCCTACATATGTCACAGATTTTTTTCAAGATTCTTTGTATTTGGGTTCTTCTAAAGAATCTATTTACCGTCAGCATTTGTTTGATGCTTATTACCCTGGAGATGTACCTTCCGGATTAAACCGATCTTTCGGAGTTTTTGATGTATCAAAAGTAATGCCCCATCCTGTATGGGAAGCACATGGTATGGTGTGGAAGGTTGAAGTTAACGGATATGATGCACAGGATGAATTTGACTCTATTCCTCCGCTTGGTGTGGGTACTCATGAGTTTAAGATTTATTTCAACCGTGCTATGGATACATCTGTCGCTCCTTATGTCGCAATGGGAGTAAGACCTCCTTATACGCAGACTGCTATAAGTAATAATGGTTCTTGGAGTGAGGATTCCACAGTGTATACTGTTTATGTTACTTTGACTGGTAAGGATGCTATTGACGGGTTGAATCGTATCTATGTGGACGGAGCAAAGGATAATGAACATTTTGAGATACCTTTTGAAAACAGAAGATTCAATGTTTATGTAGAATCTTCGGGCAGTATGTCTGCTGGTTTCCAAGCTACGGCAGGTATAGGCAGAGTAGAGCTGGAATGGAATGACCAAGAAATGAATTTTGACGATTTTCTCGGATTCAATATGTACCGCTACAAATACGACAGCGTTTTGGAATGGAGATATGAATATGACAATGAAAAGAAAGATTGGGTATATTGGTATGATACTGTATATAAGGTTGTAGATACAGTCCAAATAAATACGTCTTTGATTGTTGACACATTATTTACGGATTATGATGTTGTTCCGGGTGAAAGATACTACTATTACTACAAAGTTTTGCGTACTTCATTGGAGGAAAACTCTCCTTCCAAAACAGTTTCTTCCGTTCCGTTGTCTTCAACGCTTGGAGATGCTAACGGATCGTTTACCGTAGATGTTGCCGACATAATAACCGTTATCAATTACATAACCAACAAAAATCCTAAACTCTTTATATTTGAAGCAGCGGATGTTAACGGTGATGGAATTATAAATATTTTGGACGTAGTCGGTATTGTAAATATAATTATGGGACACAACAGCAGTAAGAAATCGGAGAATGACATAACGGCCTTGTATTCCATAGAGAACGACACCTTGTTTGTTGATTCTCCTGTGCCTATGGCTGGTGTACAGTTTACGTTTACCAATGATAAGATACAAACCCTTGAAAGTCTTTCACAGTTTGAGCAGGTTAAACAGTGGACTTCAGATACAAGTTATATGTTTATGGCTTACTCTATGAGCGGTAAACAAATACCTGCAGGCAAAAAGGCTTTGATAAAACTTAACGGTGCGGATATGACGGATATAATTCTGTCAGATACCGATGGAAAGAATATTATACCTATAAAAGCTGACCAGGCGGGACTTACTGACGTTGTTTCTTTACAGTCGGCTATAATGCAGGCATATCCTAACCCAAGCAAAGATGATTTCACCGTAACCTTTGCAGTAGGAGACAAAAAGATAAAGACTGCTACTTTGACATTTACCGACATTACGGGCAGAGTACTTACTGAAAAAGAGTTCAATATTAACTCTACGGGAGAATATTCTTACAAGTGGAATGCGGGCAACTTACAAAACGGAATGTATTTCGTACAATTGCGTGTTGACGGTGTACTTGCACACACCAAAAAGTTAATTGTCAATAAATAATACTGACTGGATTATGAAAAAGATAAATATAAACAAATTCCTGTTGTTGTTATCTTCTCTGATGTGTATGGGTGAAGTATCCTATGCACAGAGTAATGACAACGAGGACGGAGTTGTAAAGATAGAGCAGTACAATCAACGTTTGTCTGTTCCCAATCAACTGATCATTAAGTTTCATGACGGAGCGGGAGTAAGACGCTCGGAAACCAAATCCACAAGGTTTAAATTTCCTAACAATACCAAGGCGGAGAATTCCGTGAACAGTATCCTTGATAATTACAATATAGGAAGTATAGAGTGCTTGGGTAAGGAAAAGACGGCAAAGACCAAGGCAGGTTATTGGCAAACGCGCAGTGTAAAATCTTCTAACGGTAAGGAAGTTTGGGATAAAGACATCAGTCAAATGTTTCTTATAACCTTGGAGGCAAATTCCGACAAAATGCCGCAAACTGATTATCTTGCATTGATAGAAAAACTAAAGCAGGATGAAAGCATTGAGTTTGCCGAACCTAACTATATTCAGTATGCTTTGGGATTTGAAAGTAATAATACCTATAACTCCGAGACTATACCTTATTATAATATAGACAGCGGTAAATATCCAAAGCAAAGCATTCAGGACAAGACTTCTGTTAAGAGTTACACAGAAGGTACACCTGATGACCCTATGTATTCGCAGCAATGGGGTATACCTGCTACACATTTGGATGAGCTTTGGCAGAAACCGAAGCTTGAAGGAGCAAAACGTAAGGTTATAGCTATTGTGGATACAGGTGTGGACATAGACCATCCTGATTTGAAAGATAATATCTGGACCAACGAAGCGGAAAGTGACGGAGATACAGGTGAAGATGATGATAATAACGGATATATTGACGATATTCACGGATGGGATTTTATTAATCAAACGGGTAATATGCACGACTTTAATTCCCATGGTACGCACTGTGCAGGTATTGCAGCCGCACTCGGAGATAACGGTATAGGTATAACAGGGGTAAATCCTGATGCGTTGATTATGCCTGTTACTGTGTTGCAAAGCAACGGCGGCGGAGATATAGCAACCATTGTCAAGGGAATAAACTATGCTGCAGAGAACGGAGCGGATATTATCTCTATGTCTTTGGGCGGTTATTCTTATTCTATAGCAGAGGAACAGGCACTTGCCCATGCTTATCAAACAGCGGTTTTGGTTGCAGCGGCAGGTAATGACGGCAGAGCTATTGATGTGCGTTGTTGCTGGGATTGTAGACCTGCTCCAAAGCCTATGTTTCCTGGAGCGTTTACATTTGTTATCGGCGTTCAGGCATCAGATGAATCAAACTCGGCGGCTTTGTGGTCTAATTGGGATTGTGACGGTCCTGAATATTCACAATTCAGTGAGGATGAACTATACAATTACGAGGTTTTGGCACCTGGACAATATATTTTTTCAACTGTACCGGGAGGAAGTTATATAAAAATGAGCGGAACTTCCACGGCAACACCTTTGGTGGCAGGAGGAATAAGTGCACTTCTGGACAGAAAAGACTATGTAAGCAAAGAGGTTTTATTGAGTAGCATAATACAAACATGCAAGGAGAATGTTATAGATTTTAATGCCGTATATTCTTCTGATTCTGCAATGTCTTCCGTTTTGCAGGTTGTTGCAATAGAGGAGAATGATACATTGTCAGGTAACGGTAACTATACAGTGGAAGCAGGTGAAACAATAGATATTTATCCTACATTAAGAAATGTCGGAGGTTTTGCAGACAGCATACAGATATGGCTGGAATTGGCAGGTTTTGAAGATACTACAATAATACAGTTGCCTGAAGATAAAGTCCTTTTGGGTAAGAGTTTGTCTTCTTATGCCAAGGCTAAAAGCATCAATCCTTTAACGGTAAAGATAAGAGACAATGTTGCAGACGGAAGACAGATAAGCCTGTTATTAAAGGCAACAAGTCCGCAGGCAACAGATACTACCGTGTTTAATTATACGATGACTGTATCTAACAGTGTTATCCTTAAAGGATTTACCAACGGTAATGTAACACTTACACCTGATAAACAATACAAGGTTGAAGATTTTTATGCAGTAATGCCTAATGACACTTTGTATATAATGCCCGGTACGACCGTAAAGTTTGACAACGAAGCACAGTTGGTGGTTTCCTCTTTGGGTTATATGTATGCACATGGAACTGCGGATAGTATGATAACATTTACCAAGGCGGATTTAGCTGGTGCTTGGAAAGGTTTTAAAGGTAGTATATCTCTTAAATACTGTATTGTAGAAGAAGTATTTTTCGGTTATTTAGAAAGCCCGGAGCGACCTTGTTTTGTTATAGACAGTGCGGAAAATTGTGTATTCAGAAACAATGACTTCCGTACAAAGGGTAAGTATACATATTGCAATGTTTTTGATAATAGCAGTTACGCATACTTTAGTCCTTGTATTTTCGGATGTTATGATGTTAATGAAACAGAACGATCTGAAGATATATCACATATATACGATAAATATAATAATCAGGTCAATAACTATGTATATGGTCTTTATGATGGGCATGATGCTACCTGGATGAATGAGTGGAACGCTTGGACAAATATGATAAATCTTTATTCTGCGGGAGGTTATCACGAGTATTATATAAGAGATCAACACGTACAGCCTGTAGACCTTGATGACTATATACAGGATTCCGTTTATATGGGTTCTGCCAAAGAGAGTATCTTCAGAAAACATATTTATGACAGAATGACCCCTGGTTCTACGGTGCTTGGATTGATAGATGTTTCAAAAGTAATGTCTCACCCTGTATGGGAAGCTCACGGCATTGTATGGAAAGTAGAGGTTAACGGACATGATGCACAGGATGAGTTTGACTCAATTCCTCCGCTGGGTGTCGGTAAGCATGAGTTCAAAGTTTATTTCAACCGTGCAATGGATACTTCTATTGCTCCTATGGTTGCTATGGGTGTACGCTCTCCTTATACAACGACTTCCATAGACGAAGACGGCTATTGGTCACAGGACAGCATGATTTATATTGTTTACAAGACCTTGACGGGAAAAGACGCCATTGACGGGTTAAACCGTATCTATGTTGACGGAGCAAAAGACAATGAACACTTTGATATTCCTTACGAAAACCAACGTTTTAATGTTTATGTGGAATCTTCGGGCAGTATGTCCGCAGGATTCCAGGCTACGGCAGGTTTAGGCAGAGTAGAGCTGGAATGGAATAATCAAGAGATGAACGTTGACGACTTTTTGGGCTTTAATATGTACCGTTATCAGTACAATCAAATGCAGATAACTGACGAAGACACCGTTTATTTGCCAGGTGATACTACTATGATCAACACTTCTTTGATTGTTGACACATTATTTACTGATTATGACGTCGTTCCGGGCGAGAGATACTACTATTACTACAAAATTTTGCGTACTTCGTTGGATGAAAACTCTCCTTCGCGTACCGTTATGGCTATGCCTATGACTTCTGTTAAAGGAGATGCCAACGGGTCTATGACAGTGGATGTCGCAGACATAATAACTGTTATCAATTATATATCAAACCAAAACCCTAAACCGTTTATATTCGACGCAGCAGACGTAAACGGCGACGGAGCAATAGATGTATTGGATATTGTCGGTATAATAAGCATTATAATGGGTGATAACGATTCTAAAAAATCGGATAATACCATTACGGCAATATATTCTGTTGAAAACGATACGCTGTATATCACTTCCCCTGTGCCTATGGGCGGCGTGCAGTTCAGTTTTACGACCGACAAGATACAATCTCTTGAAAGTTTGAGCCGCTTTGAGCAGTTCAAGCAATGGACTGCCGAAGACAACTACATGTTTATGGCGTACTCATTAAGCGGTAAGCAATTGCCTGCAGGCAAAAACGCAATAGTAAAGCTTAACGGTGCTGATATAAGTAAGATAATCCTTGCCGATACCAAAGGTAAGAACATCATACCTATAAAAGCCGACCAAACGGGGCTTACTGACGTTATAACTTTGCAGTCGGCTATAATGCAAACGTATCCTAACCCAAGCAAAGATAATTTTACTGTAACCTTTGCAGTAGGAGACAAAACAATTAAGAGTGCCACATTGACATTTACCGACATTACAGGAAGAGTACTTAGTGAAAAAGAATTTAATATCAACTCTACGGGTGAGTATTCTTACAATTGGAATGCAGAAGGGCTTCAAAACGGAATGTATTTCGTACAATTGCGTGTTGACGGTCAATTGGCGCACACAAGAAAGTTAATTGTAAATAAATAATAATGATTGAAATATGAAAAAGATGAATTTAAGCAAATTCCTGTTGTTGTTATCTTCTCTGATGTGTATGGGAACTGTATCCTATGCACAGAGTAATGACAACGAAGATGAGGTAGTTAAGATTGAAAGGCATAACTACCATGCGTCAATGCCTAATCAGTTAATCATTAAGTTCCATGACGGAGCGGGTGTAAGACGCTCGGAAACCAAATCCACAAGGTTTAAGTTTCCTAACAACACCAAGGCGGAGAATTCCGTGAACAGCATTCTTGACAAATATAATGTCGAGGCTATAGACTGCTTGGGTAAGGAGCAGACGGCAAAGACAAAAGCCGGCTATTGGCAGGCGCGCAGCGTAAAATCTTTTAACGGCGGCGATGTCTGGGATAAAGACATCAGTCAGATGTTCCTTATAACTTTGGATGAGAATTCTCTTCAGAGCCAAACGCAAAACCATCTTGCTTTGATAGAAGAACTAAAGCAGGATGAAAGCATTGAGTTTGCAGAGCCTAATTATATTCAGTATGCTTTGGGAATGGAAAACGAAGGCTCTTATAACGCCGAAACTATACCTTATTATAATATAGATGGCGGTAAATATCCAAATCAGAGCATTCAGGATAAGACTTCTGTTAAGAGTTACACAGAGGGTACACCCGATGACCCTATGTATTCGCAGCAATGGGGTATACCTGCTACGCATTTGGATGAGCTTTGGCAGAAACCGAAGCTTGAAGGAGCAAAACGTAAGGTTATAGCTATTGTAGATACAGGTGTAGACATTGACCATCCTGATTTGAAGGATAATATATGGACTAACACGAAGGAAGCTAATGGTATAGAAGGGGAAGATGACGATAATAACGGATTTAAGGACGATATTCACGGATGGGATTTTGTTAACCAAACAGGAGATATGCATGATTTCAATTCCCACGGTACACACTGTGCAGGCATTGCAGCCGCAGTCGGAGATAACGGCATAGGAATAACAGGCGCTAACCCTGATGCGTTGATTATGCCTGTTGCAGTAATGCAATCTAACGGTTCGGGCGATGTAGCAACTATTATAAAAGGAATTAACTATGCTACCGAGAACGGAGCAGATATTATCTCCATGTCTTTGGGCGGTTATTCTTATTCTGTAGCAGAGGAACAAGCACTTGCGCATGCTTATCAGTCGGCAGTCTTGGTTGCAGCCGCAGGTAATGATGGCAAACATATAGATCCACATTGTTGTCCTCAACCTACTATGCATGGTAAAGAAGATGAACCTTGTTATCCAGCAGCATTTACTTTTGTTTTTGGTGTGCAAGCAACATATAATGATGGAGGATTGGCAACATTTTCAAATATTGATTGTGACGGAGCAACATTTTCTCAATACGGGGAGGAACAATTATATAATTATGAATTATCGGCTCCGGGAGTAAATATATTATCTACAGTACCTAATGGAGGGTATAAAAATATGAATGGTACATCTATGGCTTGTCCTTTAGTAGCAGGCGGCATAAGTGCTTTATTGGACAGACAAGAGTATGCTACAAAAGAATTACTATTTGCTAATCTTATAAATTGGGTGGACGAGTTTACTCCTGTAAACTTTATAAAAGCATACGACAACATAGATAAGTTACCTGTAAAATTTCAGTTTGTAACGTACGAAGTAAATGATACTCTTTATGGCGACGGCTCTATGTATGCAGATGCAGGAGAAAGACTACAGATATATCCTACAATACGCACCGTAGGTGCTGCAGCAGATAGTATAACTGTTTGGTTGGAATTTCAAGAATACGAAGATACTACACTATTTACCTTTAACAGTAATTATGTTGATTTCGGACATTCTATTTCTGCCTATGCTAAAGCAAAAAGTGCTAATCCTATAGATATCACTTTAAGAGAGAATATTACTGACGGCAGGGTTATGTCTTTGGTTCTTTGTGCTGCTTCCCCTAAAAGTGAAGATACTATGCGTTATAAATTTGCTATGTATGTTACTAACGGGGTAAAACTTCATAAAATGTTAGACGGTAATGATACTTTATGGCCAAATGTCCAATATATTGTTGAAACATTGGCTGTTCCCGCAGGAGATACTTTAGTTATAATGCCAGGAACAACATTAAAGATGTTATCATCAAGTCAAATTACAAGTCAGGGCGTTATTTTAGCAATAGGAAAACCTGACAGTATGATAACTATAACAAAAAGAGATTTAATAGGTGGTTATTATAAATTAGATCTTTTCAATTATCAAAATAAGTTTGAGTATTGCATTATAGAATATGCTAGATCTATTACAATCGATACACTTAATCATAGTATTATACAATATTGCAGTGCGGGAAGGTATGACTATCCAGAGATAGGTGGGCGTTCTTGGCGGTATAATACTATAATGCGTAATGATAGACCTATATTAGGTACTTATCATGGTTCAAGTACAGATTTATACAATGGAAATGAATTATGGTTTAATAGATATTCAAATTTTGATGTCCCTACTAATGAAAGATCATTCTATAATACTTGGCTGCCTATAAATTGTAATTATATACTAAATCAATCTTATATTGTTGGAGATTCAAGAACACTTATTGTCGGTACAGAATATTTAAGGGCTAATTATTACGGAATATCCACAGAGAAAGTTTTGAGAAAACATATAAAAGATTTTTATACTAATGATGGATCAATAGCATTGGATTTGTCAAAGGTAGCAAAGCAACCGTATAGTGAGGCTCACGGTATTGTTTGGAAAGTGGAAGTAAACGGACATGACGCACAGGATGAGTTTGACTCAATTCCTCCTTTAGGTGTAGGTACGCATGAATTCAAAGTTTATTTCAACCGTGCGATGGATACCGCCATCGCTCCAATGGTTGCCATGGGTGTAAGGCCTCCTTATACGCAGACTGCTATAGGCGAAAATGCTTCTTGGAGTGAAGACAGCACTATATACACCTGCTATAAAACCCTTACGGGAAAAGACGCTATCGACGGGTTAAACCGTATCTACGTAGACGGAGCAAAGGACAACGAACACTTTGAAATTCCTTACGAAAACCAACGTTTTAATGTTTATGTGGAATCTTCAGGCAGTATGTCCGCAGGATTCCAAGCTACGGCAGGACTTGGCAGAGTAGAGCTGGAATGGAACAATCAGGAAATGAATGTTGACGACTTTTTGGGCTTTAATATGTACCGTTATCAGTACAATAAAATGCAAATAACCGATGAAGACACCGTTTATTTGCCGGGAGACACCACTATGATCAATACTTCTTTGATTGTAGATACATTATTTACCGATTATGACGTCGTTCCTGGTGAGAGATACTATTATTACTACAAGATTTTGCGTACTTCGTTGGATGAAAACTCTCCTTCCAAGACTGTTTCCTCCATGCCGCTTTCCTCTGTCAAGGGAGACGCCAACGGGTCTATGTCCGTAGACGTTGCAGACATCATTACAACAATCAATTACGTAACCAATCAAAACCCGCAGCCTTTTATATTTGAAGCGGCAGACGTAAACGGCGACGGAACAATTGATGTATTGGATATTGTCGGCATTATCAATATTATAATGGGTAATACGACGGGTTCTAAAGCGGGCAGCGAGATAACGGCATTGTACAGTATAGAAAACGATACACTGTTTGTTGATTCGCCTGTGCCTATGGGCGGCGTGCAGTTCTCATTTACTACCGACAGGATACAATCCCTTGAAAGTCTTTCGCAGTTTGAACAAATAAAGCAATGGACTGCCGAAGACAATTACATGTTTATGGCGTACTCATTAAGCGGTAAGCAATTGCCTGCGGGCAAAAACGCAATAGTAAAGCTTAACGGTGCAGATATAAGTAAGATAATCCTTGCCGATACCAAAGGTAAGAATCTCATACCTATCAAAGCCGACCAAACGGGGCTTACTGACGTTGCGACCTTGCAATCGGCTATAATGCAAACGTATCCTAACCCAAGCAAAGATAATTTTACTGTAACCTTTGCCGTAGGAGACAAAACAATAAAGAGTGCCACATTGACATTTACCGACATTACAGGAAGAGTACTTAATGTAAAAGAGTTCAATATCAACTCTACGGGAGAGTATTCTTACAATTGGAATGCAGAAGGGCTTCAAAACGGAATGTATTTCGTACAATTGCGTGTAGACGGTCAATTGGCACACACAAAAAAACTGATAAAAAACAAGTAATTACATAACACAGAAGAAAGACGGCTTTTCGTTATTTTAATCAGCGATAAAAATTTACTAATCAGCGACGAAAATTTACTGATCAGCGACGAAAATTTACTGATCAGCGATAAAAAAAAACAGAACAAGCTTTCTTTTTTCAACGATAAACAGTATAAAGACAATGAAGCGGTTATTAATGTTAATTTTATTATTTGCTACCCAAGTACGGGCGGACAATATTTTGACTTTATCTTCCCAGCAGGGACACCCGTCGGATACGGTAACAGTGAGTGTATCATTGGCTAATACGGATAATGTATCGGCTTTGCAGATGTCCTTGCCTTTGAACGCAAGTCTTACTTATATTCCTTCGTCCTGCGAATTGAATGACCTGCGCTCGGACGGCCATACCGTAAGTGCGGTAGTCAATCAGGACACGTTGAGGATTTTTGTATATTCTTTGAACCTTAAGAATATCAAACAAACATCGGGCGAGTTGTTTTCGTTTAAATTGCTTCTGGGTACGGAACCTGCGACCTATACTCTGCACCCTACGGACGTAAAGTTGTCTTCCGCATCGGGGGCTGCGTATAACTGTACAACTCCGAGTGCAACCCTTACGCTGCTTGCCCCGAAGATAGAGATAATAAATAAGGACGTTGATTTCGGACATATACCTATCCGTTCGGATTATTATCAAGATCTTAAGGTCAGCAATACGGGTAATGAAGATCTTGTTATCAATACCGTAAGTTTTGATGACGATGCTTTTTCGACGGACTTTACCCCGATGACATTAACTCCGGGACAGACGGGAAGTGTAAGCATCAAATATTCTCCTGTCAAAGCCGGCAAGATAAATAAGAACGCCTACATATCTTCCAACAGCCCCGGTTCTATGGCAAGAGCAAAATTGACTGCCGATCCTTATAGATTCAATAGTTTGGAATTATTGGATGCTTACGGCTACAATGACAGCACGGTAACTATAAGGCTGACGATGGAGAATATGGATTCCATAGTAGGATTGCAGACCAAGATAGTTTTGCCCAAGGAATTGGTTTACCAAGAAGGAAGTTTCAAGGTCTCGGACAAGAGAAAAACCAACCATATAGCCTCTGCGGGTATGCAAGGTGATACATTGGTGCTTTTAATATTCTCTGCGGATAATTCTCCTTTGCTTTCGGATAACGGAGAGGTGGCTAGTTTCAAGGTTCTTCTGCAGGGTTCAAGCGCATATTATACACCGGTTATGACAAACACTGTCCTTGCCGACAATCAAGGCAATAATGTGTTGTCAGATCTCTTTGACGGAACTATTCGTATCAGAAGCGGAAAAATTTCTTTAAATATAGACCCTGAAGCACAGAACCGTGTATGGTTTGAGACTACTTTTATAACAGATACGGCAAAATATGTCTTAAAAATCAGTAACACGGGCGATGCTCCATTGGTAATAGACACTATTATATTTACCGATGATGAGTATTCCGTAACCCAACAGCTGCCTATTGTAATCAACAGACAGGGATTTGTAGATCTGGAGATAATAGATACTGGTAAAATTGCGGGTTCCCGTAATGCATTGATGAAAATATACTCCAACGACTACACAAATCCGAGGGTGGATGTGTATTTAGATAATTGGCGGTACTCTCCTAATTACCTTATAGCAAATAAACATGATACGGTAAAATGCGGTGACACCGTTTGGGCGGTAACAGTAAACCTTGAAAACTATGATCAAATTACGGCATTGCAGTTTGACTTCTGTTACGACAATAATGGCAACAGTGTATCCGAATCGGACTTTGTACTGACACAAAGAAGCAGTAATCATGCTTTCAGCGTAATGAAACTGGACGACAGAGACAATACCTGCCGATACAGAGTCTTTATTTATTCGTTTACTAACTCTGTGTTTGAAGGTAATGAAGGTGATGTAATGACTGTGTATATGCACGGCGGCGCTACTTATGTCGGGTTAGAGGAAATAATTATAAGTGATACATTAGGCAATAATTGTAATAGTACGGGGGTGAAGGAATACATCGGTATGCAGTGGATGGATCCTTGTCAAAAGCCATATGTGGAAGAGACTCTTAGCTATACAGAGGTGCATCTGTGTGATGAAGACGATTATGTATGGGAAACGGATGATGGAAGTGTATCGTATTATACCAATGACGGATATGATATATTGGATAATCATTATTGGTTGGTTGAGGGTGAAGAAGTTGATACTTTGTACCGACATTTTTTACACCTTACCTTTGATAATACTTATAACATCGAAATATCTGACACCGTTTATATGGATCAGTACGGTACAGACTATGAGCAAACTACCGTGGACTCGTTGTTGACACATGGCGGCTGTGATAGTTTGGTTGTTTATAAAACATATTTCCATTATTTGTATCAAAAGAATTTCGTGTATTCATATCAGGATGCGCAGATTTGTAAAGGCAGCAGTTATGTTTTTAGTAACCGAATTCTTTTTGAAAGCGGCGAATATATTGACACAATTAATATCAGTGAATCCACAGACAGTATTGTCTATTTGACGCTTACCGTGAATGATACTTACTCTACTGTCCTTTATGATACGATTGATGTCGGCGAAAAGGGAATAAGTTATACGGATACAACAGTTACTAACTTGCAAAGCATATACGGCTGCGACAGCGTGGTAACAACATATACATATTATATATATGACAGCAGTATTGATACGGTTTACGGCAATATATCCGCAACTATATGTCAAGGCGCTGCATATCAGTTCGGGGATAAGCAACTTAACCAAAGCGGAGTGTATTATGATACCGTAAATGTCAGTCAATATAAGGACAGTATCGCCGTTTTGACTTTGGAAGTTATGCCTGCTATTGAGAATATTATATATGACACGGTTGTTATCGACAATCAGTTAGGTGTGGATAAAGAAGAAATCACCGTTGATACATTACAAACTGATGAAGGCTGTGACAGTTTGGTTATTACCAAGACATACTACGATTATGTCAATGAAAAAGACGTTGCCAGGTATCAATACTCTATGGATATTTGCAATGGTGAGAGTTATACCTTTAATGGTCAGAACTTGACCGAATCTGGAATGTATACTGACACCGTTCACGTAAGTGAAATCAAGGACAGTATTGTTTATTTGACGCTTACCGTGAATGATACCTACAATACGGTTGTTTATGACACGGTTGATGTCGGCGAAAAGGGAATAAGTTATACTGATACAACAGTTACTAACTTGCAAAGTATATACGGCTGCGACAGTGTGGTAACAACATATACCTATTATATATATGACAACAGTATTGATACAATATATAATAATATAACTGCAACTATCTGTCAAGGCGCTACATATCAGTTCGGAGATAAACAACTTAACCAAAGCGGTGTGTATTATGATACCGTCAATATCAATGACTATAAAGACAGTATAACCGTTTTAACCCTTACAGTTACGCCTGCTATCGAGAATACGATATTTGATACCGTTGTTATCGATAATCATTTGGGTGTGGACTATGAAACTGTAACCGTTGATACATTACAGACATCTGAAGGGTGTGACAGTTTGGTTATTACCAAGACATATTACGATTATGTTAATGAAAAAGACGTTGTTAAGTATCAATACTCTATGGATATTTGTTCTGGTGAGAGTTATACCTTTAATGGTCAGAACTTGATAGAATCAGGAACGTATACTGACACCATTCATGTAAGTGAAATCAAAGACAGCATTGTTTATTTGACACTTACCGTAAATGATACATACAATACGGTTATTTATGATACGATTGATGTCGGCGCAAAGGGAATAAGTTATACTGATACGACTGTTACAAACTTGCAAAGTATATACGGCTGCGACAGTGTGGTAACAAAATATACCTATTATATATATGATAGTAGCGTTGATACGGTTTACGGCAATATATCTGCAACTATCTGCCAAGGCACAGCATATCAATTCGGAGATAAGCAACTTAACCAAAGCGGTGTATATTATGATACCGTCAATGTCAATGATTATAAAGACAGCATCACCGTTTTGACTCTTACTGTCAATCCTGTATACGACACTGTTATATATGACACCGTTGAAGTTGCTGATCTGGATGAGGATTATGAACTTACAAAGACCGATACATTGACTTCTGTCTACGGATGTGACAGTATTGTGACGGTTGTTACGGTATATAAAAGCGGATTGGAGGACATAGGATTGTTACAGTCCGTTACAATTTATCCGAACCCTGCACATAAGGAGGTTATTATAGACA
Organism: Bacteroidales bacterium; assembly: GCA_017633985.1. Classification (GTDB taxonomy): domain Bacteria; phylum Bacteroidota; class Bacteroidia; order Bacteroidales; family P3; genus Scybalousia_A. The sequence continues at coordinate 70,488 of JAGBOF010000003.1, read as the reverse complement.
ACACTTTATTCGAATCGCGGCAGATAATCATGGATATATATGACAACGGCGGCAGGTTGGTTATCTCGGGAATAAAACCTGATGCAACCTCTTATAAATTGAATATTTCTTGGTTAGACAGCGGAGTGTACTACATAAGGTTCAAAAACGCAGGCGAAAAGTCTTACTTGCTTACCAAGAAACTTATTGTTAAATGATTCAGATGATTTTTACCTACAACAGGAGTATGTAAAAAATATTCCTGTTTAGGTTTTTGGTTATCAGAACTTGAAATTATTATGTGAAGTATGAATAATACTCCCGTAAAGATATATAAACAAAAGGTATAACGTAGTATTATAAAATTTGATACTTTTGTAAACTGAAAGAAATGTGATAAAATGGTGCTGATATTGCACCTGATTGACTGAAAATAATTATATATAAAATTGTTTGTTATGGCGGATTTGTTTTTGTTCCCTGTTATGTTGGCCGATACTGACCATAAGGACTTCTTACCTGAAGGTAATATACAGAAGATACTTAACTGTGAGTGTTTTATCGTAGAGGAATTGCGCACTGCACGCCGCACTTTACGCAAAATCGGTTACAATAAACCTTTGGATGACGTGACTTTCTTTGTGCTGAACGAGCACACGACGGACGGGGAAATGAATGACTATTTGTCGCCTATAACCGCAGGCAAAGATGTTTTCCTTATGTCTGAAGCGGGATTGCCTTGCGTCGCTGACCCAGGTAGCAAGATTGTGCTGAAAGCCCATAGGATGAATATCAAAGTGGTGCCTTTGGTAGGACCTTCTTCTATATACATGTCACTGATGGCAAGCGGATTTAACGGACAGAATTTTGCTTTTCTGGGTTATCTGCCCGTAAAAGATAGCGACAGGGAAAAAAGGTTGCGCCAGATAGAAGAAAGATGCTATAAAGAGGGACAGACGCAGATATTTATCGAAGCGCCTTACCGCAATGACAAAATGTTTGCCTCTCTTATGAAAGTATTGAGCGACGAAACTTTGCTATGTATTGCAACCGATATTACTTCGGCGGAAGAAACCATCAAGACCTTGCCTGTTAAGCAGTGGAAAAAGCAAAAAGATTTTACAATAGGCAAGAGAAATACAATCTTTTTACTTTATAAGTAATTGATTTATCAACTAAAAAGATGTATCATTTGATGAAAATTCCCGAAGGTTCGGCAAAATTGTAAGAATACAGGACAATAATTGAAGGAAGCGTAATAACATTGTAAGAATATTTGATTTTACAGAGGTAGATTTCGGTAAAAATAGAATGAAAAGCAAAGACAGAAAAAAGTTATGCGATATGCTGAAATTAATCAGCGATAAAAATTTACTAATCAGCGATGAAAATTTATTAATCAGCGAGATTATTTTATGCAGTTTATGCAGCGCTTCAAAAAGGTTGAATATTAAATAACTAATGTGACAGAGAGAATGGAGGAAATGAACAAAAAAAATATTATAGACTCTTCGGGGCGGATTCTAGAGCAGGATGCGTCGGCTTATACTATATCCAATGAATTTGAATTCATTGAAGAGATAGCCTCCAACGGATATAACCGCATTATAAAGGCAATCCGCTACGGCAAATACTTCATTCTCAAAGGTCTTAAGCAAGAGTTTGCCGATAAAAGCACATATCAAAACCTGCTTTACAAAGAATTTGAAATCCTTATCGCAATGAACCATCCTAATATCATACAAGGTTATGGTATTGAAGAAGTTGATGGCGTAGGATTGTGTATTGTGATGGATTATGCGGACGGATACAATCTGGAAGACTATCTAAAACAAAATCCTTCATTGTCCGACAGACGCAGGGTCGTAAAACAGTTGCTTAAGGCTATGACCTACTTTCATAATATGCAGGTTGTTCACCGTGATTTGAAGCCGTCCAATATTCTTATCACCCGTAACGGTCATAACGTTAAGATTATAGACTTCGGATTATCGGATGCCGACAATTATGCGGTATTCAAAGAACCTGCATTCACACGTTACTATGCTTCTCCCGAGCAATTGGAAGGCGGAATGTTGGATTGCCGCAGTGATATATATTCTTTCGGCAGGGTTTTGGGGCAAATCTTCCCTAAAAAATATGCAAGAGTAGTGCGGCGTTGCACTAAAAACCGAAGGGATGACCGTTACCCCAATGCAGATGCGGTATATAAGGCAATGTTTTCGCCTAAAAGATTGATTTTGCCTGTTTTAGCTACTGTGCTATTGCTGACTGCCTTGTTTTTTGCAATCAACAGTCAGGTAAATTATAATTCCAAACCATTCGAAGTTCGAGTTTCTTCTACACAAGTGCTGAAGATGAGAATTAAAGACTCAAAAGCTGTTGTTCTTTCCGATCAAAAAGTCAGCGGACGGCTGATTATTCCCGATTATGTAAGATACCGTCTGCGTAAGTTCCCTGTACGGGAGATTGCAAACAATGCTTTTTATTATAACACACAGCTTGAATATGTCAAACTGCCTGAAACGTTGCACACCATAGGGTCTAATGCCTTTACGGCATGTTTTAATTTGATTGATACCGTAACTTTGCCGCTCAATCTCCGGTATATAGGTCATCATGCCTTTTGTGCGAGTGGTGTTTCGTGTGTTAAGATACTTTCCGAGCAATTGCAGCCCGTTAATAAGCAGGATTCCATAGAGTATTTCTTCAATTGTCCCAATCTTACCTCTGTTGTAATTAATAACAGTGCCAAACAACTGTGTGAAAGATTGTTTGAAGATGCTTCATCGGCACTTGAGTGCGTGTATTTCCCTGATACGTTAGAGGTTATCCCTGCCGGATTCCTTGCCCATACGTATAGTTTGAAGGAAGTCGTATTTCCTAAAAGTCTTCATACGATAGGGACGGGTGCTTTTTATGCTTCGGGAATAGAAAAACTGGTATTGCCTGAAAGTGTTGAGCAAATACTTGGATATGCATTTCGTTTTGCTTACAATTGCAACTACTTGGAAATAGGCAGTCGTGTAAAAATGATAGGGGAGAGCGCATTTGCCAATATGGATAAGCTTGATACTTTGGTAATACGTGCAACTACGCCGCCGCTTACGGGAGTGAATCTGACAGAAGGAACAAACACTGCGGCAAAGAGAGTGATACTTTTAGTGCCTGCGCAATCCGTTGAACTCTATAGGAAAGACAGCAATTTCTCACAGTTTAACATCCAACCCATATTATAATATAAATGTATAAGGTGTTATGTTTTTGTTATAAGGTGTGAACATGTTAAGTAAAAAAGTGATGTTAAGAAAGTTAAATTATATACTGTTAAAAAGAACCAAAGCGGTATTTACCAAAGTAAAGGTAATGTCAAAAAATTAACGGAACTTTATAAATTGATTTCAAACAAAAAGAATATATGTCCGATACTAATCAAAATATATTATTACTATGCTACAGCGTAGAGCAATCTATTGACCATAGGGTTGCTACTTCTTCGGATTTTATTTATCTCGCCGGAGTTATAAGCGGAAGACTGAACGAGAGTATCTCTGTTTCGACCCTTAAACGTATATGGGGATACATTGACGGCTATCATTCCGTAAGGGAACACACGCTTGACATCCTTGCCATGCTTGTCGGTTACCCTGATTTTGAAACATTCGTCAGCGATTACTGTCAAAGCGATGCCGTCCGCTCATCACAGATAGTTTTTACCAAACCTTTGAACATCGAAGACTTGCAACGGGGTGACAGAATAGAGTTGCAATGGAATCCCGGGCGGCTTGTACGTTTGGAATACTTATCTGACAGCAAGTTTAAGGTGCTCTACTCCGAAAAATCCAAGATTAAAAAGGGCGATACCTTTATTTGCCGTTCGTTTTATTTGCATCATCCATGTTTCTTGGAGAATCTGGTCCACCAAAACGATGAACCTTGCAATTTTGTTATAGGTAACAAAGGCGGATTGACGGTTGTGAGAAAGCTTGCCGAAGATGAAATAACCGAAGATGCATGTGGTACCGTAGTTTTTAAGCTGTAAATACTTCTTTCTTTCGGTAAAACTTTCGTATCTTTGCAATCGTATTAACATTCAATGCGAAACAATATACTGATATGAGACCGCTGGCAGAGATATTAAGACCCCAAATGCTTGATGAGTATATCGGACAGAAACATTTGGTAAGCAAAGGGGCAATATTGAGAAATGCAATAGACAAAGGTGTTATTCCTTCAATGATATTGTGGGGACCTCCGGGTGTGGGCAAGACTACGCTGGCTAATATTATAGCCAATACTCTTTTGATGCCGTTTTATTCTTTAAGTGCTATAAATTCAGGCGTTAAAGACGTACGTGATGTGGTGGATAAAGCCAAACAACACGGCGGTAACTGTATTTTGTTTATTGATGAGATACACCGTTTTTCCAAATCACAGCAAGATTCGCTTTTAGGCGCAGTTGAAAAAGGTATTGTGACTCTTATAGGTGCTACAACCGAGAATCCGTCTTTTGAGGTAATATCTCCTTTGCTTTCGAGGTGTCAAGTGTATGTTCTTAAACCTTTGGAAAAAGATGATTTGGCTGTTCTTATAAACAAAGCGAAAGATTACATAGAAAAGACCGAAAGATGCACCGTCAATATCCGTCAAACCGAGGCATTGATGCGTATTTCCGGCGGAGATGCCCGCAAGTTATTGAACGCAATCGAAGTCGTATGTTCACAGTTCCTTTCCGGCGGAGCGCAACAATCGGTTGTAATAGACATAACCAACGAAGCAGTTTCAAAGATTATACAACAGAACCTGTCAATGTATGACAAAAAAGGAGAAAACCATTATGACATCATATCGGCATTCATTAAAAGTATGCGGGGAAGCGATCCTAATGCCGCCGTATATTGGTTGGCGCGTATGATTGACAGCGGCGAAGACCCGTTGTTTATTGCAAGAAGAATGCTTATACTGGCCAGCGAAGATATAGGCAATGCCAATCCGAACGCATTGCTTTTGGCTAACACATGTTTTGATGCCGTAAACAAAATAGGTTATCCCGAATGCCGCATAATACTTTCCCAAACTGCGGTATATCTGGCTACGTCCAAGAAATCGAATGCTTCTTATATGGCTATCGATTCCGCTTTGGCGGAAGTGAAAAACAGCGGAGATTTACCCGTTCCCATGCATATACGCAACGCTCCTACCAAGCTGATGAAGCAATTGGGTTACGGAGATAACTACAAATATGCACATGATTATGCAGGCAATTTCGTTCAACAGCAGTTTCTGCCCGATCAGTTGCAGGGAAAGATTTTTTACAACCCTTCGGACAACGAAAAAGAGAATAAAATACGTGCTGATTTGCGCCAAAAATGGAGCGGAATATACAATTATTAATGAGGTAGTTACAAAAGGCGAAAATAATAAGGCGTTTTAATAAATTAATCAGACTGATTAATAAATTAAAACGGCGTATTAAAAAATTTTAACGGCGTCTTGAAAAAGTAAGGTGATATAACGGATTAAAAAAATGCAGTCAGAGCAGATGGATTCTAAAAAAGTATTTAAATTTTTGAGATATTATTTCATAGTTTTCGTTGCGAGTTTTCTTGCTTTCTTGCCTATGGATATGATAATCTTTGATACGACCAAGGATTACGTTATTGATACGGTTTATGTGGTGTTCAATTTTATTATGTACTCCATTATAGCGACTATAAACATAATAAGTGTGGCGTATTTCAATAAAGGCAAACTGCGGAATGTGCTTATACTGCGTTTTTTTATTGAGTTGATAGTACTGTTTGTCGTCTTTAATATGTTGCTTTACGTTTGGGATTATTTTGTTTTGGGACGTACGGTTTCGTTATATCAATATGCAGTAACGGGATTGATACACAGCAAATCCATATTAAGCAATACCGTACAGTTGATATTGAGTTTGTTTATTACGGAGATGGTTTATCAGTACGAAATGAGAAAACGGGCGGAACAAGAGCAGCAAAGAATCCGTTATATACAATTGAAAAATCAGTTAAATCCCCATTTCTTGTTTAACAGTCTGAACATTCTCGGCGGAATGGTCTATATAGAACAACCTAATGTCATAGCTGGTTATACAAACCGTTTGGCGAGTGTATGCCGTTATATTTTGGAGAAAAGCGATGATGATCTGAATTCGGTGGAAGAAGAATTATTGTTTATAAATGATTATATAGACATACTTAACACGCGTTTTAACGGTGCGATAAGATTCGATTGTGAGATAAAAAACGAAATGAAACATAATAAATTGCCGCTTTTGACGTTTCAATTATTGGTAGAGAATGCCGTAAAGCACAATCTTTTTTCCGAAAAGGAACCATTGTTTATAAAGATAGCTTCGCAGGATGACGGTATGATATGTGTTTCGAATAATGTGAATCCTAAATCAGTTAAATCACCTGCAGCAAGTACCGGAATAGGGCTTAAAAACCTTCAGGAACGTTATTTAATACTTTGTAACAAGGATATAAAGATTGTCAAAGATGAAAAAATGTTTAGAGTTTATATACCGGTAATTACAAAATGAAAGTGTTGATTGTTGAAGACGAGTTGTATGCACAAGTCTTGTTAAAAAAATTACTTGAAAAGAATTTTCCTGATGCCGAAGTATCGGCATGTGTGTCTACCGTGAGGCAGGGTGTGGAGTTTCTGAATAATAATAAGGTTGATCTGATATTTATGGACATTCAATTGTCCGACGGGATAAGTTTTGATATATTTGAACAAATCAAAGTGGACTCCTACATTATTTTTACAACGGCATACGAACGTTATGCGATAAAAGCCTTTGAACAGAATTCTATAGGTTATCTTCTTAAACCGATTGAGGAAGATAAATTCAAGGCTGCGATGTTTAAATTCTACAGACATTTGGAAAGACAGAATAAACTATTGGATATAGATAAGATTGTAAACGGTGTTCAATTGCCGCAAGCGGTTGAAAAGAAGAAACAGCGTTTTGTAATTCCTTACGGTGAGAAATATAAGATAATTGAAACAAGGGATATTGCGTATTTCCTTTCCAAAGATAAGTATTGTTATATTATAACGTTTAAAGGTGAAAAATATGTGTGTCCCGATTCGCTTGATAAGATAATAAACGATATAGATGCAGACCGTTTTTACCGATTAAACAGAAGTGTTATTGCCAACAGCAGCAGCATACGCAATATAGAAAAGTTTTTCAGGGGACGTTTAAAGATTTCCCTTACTCCGGATGTTGCGGAAGATGAGGTTTTGGTGGCAAGGGAACGTGCCGATGAGTTTCTTTTCTGGGTTCAAATGCATTCTCAAGCCTGAAAGGCGGAAAATAAGAAAAGTTAAAATCAATTTCATCCGCAGAAACAAAAACTTCATCCGTCAAAAAATCAATTTCGTCTGAAAAGTTATTGTGTATATGAAATTATGATTGTACTTTTGCAATCGGTATTGGTTAAACATTTTTTCATGAAATAAAAAAAGCATCCTTGAGGTTCTATTGAGGATGCTTATTCGTTTTATCCGTTCACTGTGATTAAGTTATATTTCATTCAGAAGGCTTTTCTTTGTTTTCTTCCTTATCAAAAGCATTGACAATTTTAGTTACAAGCGGATTTCTTATAATGTCCTTATCGTTAAGTGTAATTACCGACAAACCTTTTATGTTTTTCAGCAGATTAAGCGTAGGCATAAGTCCGGAAGATTGCTTTGCAGGCAAATCTACCTGCGTAGGATCGCCCGTAATAATGAATTTAGACCAATTACCCATGCGGGTTAGGAACATTTTCAATTGAGATTTTGTTGCATTTTGTGCTTCGTCCAAAATAGCAAATGAATTCTCAAGCGTACGTCCCCTCATAAATGCCAAAGGTGCTATTTCTATCGTATGGTTTTCTATTAAGTAATCAAGTTTACTTTGGGAAAGCATATCTCGCAGTGCATCGTACAAAGGTTGCAGATAAGGGTCTAATTTATCTTTCAGTCCTCCTGGTAAAAAACCCAGATTCTCTCCCGCTTCCACCGCAGGCCGTGTAAGGATTATGCGTTTGACACGTTTTTCTTTAAGATATTTTACCGCCAATGCAACAGCCGTATAAGTTTTTCCGCTTCCCGCAGGACCTATTGCAAATATCATATCTTTCTTTTCTATTTCCTCGGTCATCTTTTGTTGGTTTTTCGTGCGGGCTTTGATACTTTGTCCGTTTGCCCCGTAGACCAAAACTTCGGCGTCGCTTTCTTTTTCGATTTTTTCATCGTTAAACGCCGCCATTATCAGCTGTCCGTTTATGTTTGGGATTTTTCTGTATATTGTTTTCAGACGGGAGAAAAATTTTATAAAGTTTTCGGTTTCTTTTTCATCGCCTTTGACTTTCAAAGTATCACTTCGTACGGATATTACAAGTCTGTCAAACAGCGTTTCAATGAAAGAAAGGTTTTTTTCATTGACTCCGAAAAATTCCCTCTGATCTATGTCTTTTAAATCTATGATTCTTTCTGTCATTTTATTTATTATGATATTTTTGTTGATTATTTGCTTTTCAAAATCTTAAATTCCGTTCGGCGGTTTTGTTTTCTGCCTTCTTCCGTTGAGTTATCGGCAATAGGATTCTGCTTTCCGTATCCCTTGGATTGCAATCTGCCGCTGTCAATTCCCTTTTCAATCAACCAAAGCTTAACACTGTCGGCACGTTTTTGGGAAAGAGTAAGATTATATTCGTCTTTGCCGACATTATCGGTGAATCCTGATATCTCAATTGTAATCTGCGGATTGTCTTTCAATAATTTTAAAAGACTGTTAAGCTCCGCATTGCTTTCTTCCATAAGTTCAAAGGAATCGGTTGCAAAGAAAATATTTTTCAGTACTACACTGCTGCCTTCCTTTATCGCTTTAAGTTCAATGTTTTTGTTTATTGTTGAACTTTCTTGTTGTATGGTGTTGTCATCTTGCAGGGAAAAATTCTCACTGTATAGCAAATAACCGTTGCAAGTGACACTCATTGCGTAATCTTCCCCTACGGGCAGTGCCAAAAGATACATATCAGTCTGTTTATCCGAAACTGTAGAAGTAACAAGCCTATTGGTACGCAGGTTTTTTATTGATAAAACGGATTCGTTTCCGTTTTTGCCGTCGTCATATACGATTTTACCCTTTAATGTTATGACTTTAACGGGTTGTAATAATTTCTCAAGTCCAAAGGCATACAAATCAAAATCACCGTTATCGTTTTTGCGGGAATATATTGCAAACAGACCGTTTGCAGAAGCAATAAAACAGGTTTCATCAGCAGGAGTATTTACAGGATAACCCAAATTGACAGGTTTTTGAAACTTTCCGTTTACAAGTTTTGAGTAATAAATATCCTCACCACCCATTCCGATAAGCGAGTCTGACGAAAAGTAAAGCGTAGTGTTGGAAGGATGGATGTAAGGCGTCATTTCGTTGCCGCCCGTATTGATAACGCTACCGCAGTTCTTTGCTTTAGTCCATGTGCCGTCGTCTTTAAGATATGAATACCATATATCGCTTTTGCCGTATCCACCCTCACGCGATGAAGCAAAGAAAAGAGTTCTTCCGTCCGATGCAATACTCGGTTGGGAATCCCAATCCTTGGAATTAACATTCGCTCCGAGGTTTTCGGGCTCACCCCAACTGTTTCCTTCCCGCTTACTGCGGTAAATATCACACGAACCGTAACCGTCTTTTGTGTTACATTTTGCAAAATACAGATATCTGCCGTCGGGAGATATACTTGCGGCACCCTCATTGGCATCGGTATTCAAAGGCGGAGGCAGTTTCTGTTTTTTATTCCACATTAAGGCAAAATCATTTGTGTTATTAACCGATGCAAAGTAAAAGTCCTCTTTATTATCTTTCCTTTCGGTGAAATAAAGCGTGTTATCAAGCATTAAAGTCGGCAGATACTGATATTCTTTGTCATTTATATTTTCTCCGAGATTGACGGGATTGAATTCTTTGGGCGAAAGAGTCTGCTCTGTGATGAAATCAAGACATTCAATATTATATTTACTGTCATTGACTCTTGATTTGTATTGCGGTTTGGTTGCATTGTCAATAAAATATTGGAAATTACGGCGTGCAGAGGCATAATCACCCGTTTGTTTTTGCATTTGTCCCAAACGGTAATAAGCATTCAAATCGCTGTTTCTGTCAATTGCCAGCCCCTTATTATAATATTGTATACTGTTGTCGTAATCCTTTTTGTGGAAATATATTTCTCCTAAAAAGATATACAAATCTGCCTGATCGGGATATGATTTTATACCTTCTGTAAGCGTATTTATAGCTTTGTCTTCTTTGTTTTGTGAAATAAACTGCGATGCCTTTTCTATAATTTTGGATGTTTTTTGATTTTGTGCATAAGTTATAGCGGTCAATGCACATAATGTTATTGTTAATATCAATAATTTTTTCATATACCGTGTTTATATCATTATTTATTGTGAAAATATACGGCAAAGATAGAAAATTTATTCGGATAACAGATAAATGCGAAACATTAAAAGTGAAAATAATTTAAAAAATATCATAAAATATTTGGCGGATAAGAAAAAACATTGTAATTTTGCAACCTGAAAATAAGAAATGGTCTCTTGACCGAGTGGCTAGGTGCCGGTCTGCAAAACCGTTTACTCCAGTTCGAATCTGGAAGAGACCTCTGAAAATGATAAGATGATAGAAAAGAGTGCTGATGTTACGTTAAGCGCTCTTTTTTTGTTGTAATAATTTACAATATATGCTTGTCAGTTTTACATGTCATTAAACAATCAACCCTTTCTTGTTTATTTCTGTAATCAGTTATAAAAATATGTTACATCAATTGCAAAAAGAAAGCATTTGACCATAATCCGCAACAGGTTTTTCACTAATAAATTCAGTACAAAATCAAGCCCTGAAAAAAAGACGGCGTTAAAAAAAATTAATCAGCCTGATTATTTTATTAATCAGGCTGATTAATTTTTTTTAACGCCGTCTTTTTTCTCAAAGAAATTGTATTGATGCAAAATAAAGCTGAAATGCTTTGGTAAATAGGTGAAAATCAATTGTATCAGAACGAATACATCAAGTCTGCATACCATCCGTAGGAAGGATCTGAATAATTGTCAATTTTTCCCATATATAAGTCACCTTTATATCCTACCGAAAGCCTGTAATGTTTCATTATTTCGAAGCCTAATTGTATGTTTAATCCGACAAGATTCGCTTCGGAAGATTCTTTAAGATTCAATTCCTTTTTGATATCCCCGTTCAGCGGCAAAGACAGATAAGGCCCTGCCATGAGAATCACTCTGAATACAGGAACTCCCACTCTCCATTTAAGGTTTATAGGGATTGTGACATAACTGTACATATCGTCTAATTTGTCTGTATAAAGATTTTCAAAATAATGTGCGTTGAACAGTCCCGATACACTTAAACCGACACCGATAAACGGTATGTTGAAATCGGCTTCAAGTCCTACGGAAAGATTATTAAACGGCATTGCTTGGTTGCGTATATCCGATTGTACTCTTATGCCTGCCTGAAAGATTTGTGCATAGCCGTAAAAAGATACGGAACATATAAATAAAAGTAATATGAAAAATTTTTTCTTCATGTTACAAAATTCTTGATTAGTTCTGCAAAAATAAAAAAATATTTTCATTTGTCAGTATGTTAAGAAATTATTTTGTAAATTTGCGGATGTTTTTCAAATAAGCGAAGGGTGGTTCAAATGAAAAAAATAACTGTATTCAACCTGTTTCTTATAATCTCCGTGTGTGTTATGGGGCAATACGGAGAATTAAGATTTGAAAAAAATGCAGGACAATGGGAAGACAATATATTATATAAGGCATCTTTTACGCAGGGAAAGGTATTTGTTCAGCCCAACAAACTGTCCGTTATAGTGTTTGATTCCAATAATGCTGCATATCACCGCCATAATTCAGGCAATGATAATTACAGCGGCAAAGAACGCTACCATGTTTTTTCGGTAAGCCCATATAATGCAACTTTCAATAATATAAAAGAATTAGAGAGATTAAACGGTTATACAAATTACTTTATAGGTAATGACAAAAGCAAATGGGCTGCAGGGGTTTATGCATATTCGGGCGTGATTTATGAAAATGTTTACAGGAATATTGATTGGGAAATATCGTCGTTGGGAGATATGCCCAAACATTCATATATCGTACACCCCGAAGGCGATGTCAGTGGAATAACTACGCTTTACAAAGGTTTGAAAAGCCTTAAGGCTGACGGAGATAAGCTTTATTTGGAGACGGATTGCGGATGGATAGAAGAAAACAAACTTACCGTTTATCAGCAAACGGTACACGGAGTAAAGGAGATAGAGGCTTATTATTCCGCCGTGCAGACACAGGAAGGTTATTTGGTGTCTTACCGTGTCGGGACTTATGATAAAACGAAGGATTTGATTATTGACCCCGCCCTTATATTTTCCACTTATTCGGGTTCGCGTTCTGATAATTGGGGAATGACTTCATGTTATGATCAAAGAGGGCTTTTGGTAAGCGGAGGCATTGTTTCGGGAGAACAGTACCCCACAACGGAGGGCGCTTACAGCAGCGAATATTTGGGAAATTGGGACTGCGTAGTTACAAAATATGATTCGTTGGGGCAGAATATGATATTTTCCACTTATTTCGGCGGAAATATGTGCGAGATGCCGCATTCCATGACAGTGAACAATGAGGGAGATTTGATAGTTTTCGGAACGACGGGATCTTCGGACTTTCCCGTAACGGATAATGCATTTCAAAAGAATTTAAACGGCGGAGATAACGTACAATATGAGGGATCTTTACTGTATTTAAACGGTATTGATATTTTCGTATCGGCATTTAATTCTTCGGGAACGCAACTTAAAGCGTCCACTTTCATAGGCGGTACGGCTAATGACGGATTTAATTTTAAGAATGAGTATCAATTGGACCAAAATATATTGTATTACGGCAATGATTCATTGTATGCCAACTTCGGAGACTGTGCCCGCGGTGAGATTTTAACTGATAAAAACAATAATGTGTATGTTGCTTCATGTACTTTTTCGCATAATTTTCCTACGACGGACAATGCCTTTATGAAAAACTCGGCTGGTATGCAGGATGCGGTTGTTTTTAAATTTGACAAGGCATTATCAACTCTTTTGTACTCTACTTATTTGGGCGGAACGAATAATGATGCGGCTTATTCCTTGGATTTGGATTCCCAAGACAGGGTATATGTTTGCGGAGGTACGTCTTCGTCGGATTATCCTGTATCAACGGGTGCATACAATGATGTTTTTAACGGCGGAAGTGCCGATGCATTTATTTCCGTACTGTCAACAGACGGCTCAAACGTGGAATATTCTTCGTTTTTCGGCTCGGATGTATATGATCAGGCGTTTTTTATAAGGTTGGACCGTAATGACATTCCTTATATTTACGGACAGACATTGGCATCAGGTTATACGCTTGTGAAAAATGCGCAATACAGTATTCCAAACAGCGGACAGTTTATAGCAAAATTAACTCCTAAATTAGATTCTCTGTATTTCTCTACCGTTTTCGGCTCAGGTGACGGCATGATTAATCTGTCTCCGTCAGGTTTTGCGGTGGATTATTGCGAAAGAATATATTGTGCGGGATGGGGAAGGATATTTAAATACCGTCAAAATAATTATCCTCATTTGGGAACGGAGAATATGGAAGTTTCTGACGATGCTTATATGAAACAAACCGACGGTATGGATTTTTATATTATGAGTTTGGAAAAAGATGCTGCGGCTTTGAATTACGCAACCTTCTTCGGAGAATGTGATAAAGAGAATACATTGTTCGGAAATGACCATGTAGACGGCGGAACTTCGCGTTTTGACCGTTACGGCAGCTATTATCTTACTATATGTGCCTCATGCAACGGTTCGCAGGGAATGCCCGTTACCGAAAATGCTTATTCAAAAGGAAATAAAAGCAGGAATTGTAATACGGCATCGATGAAATTTTCGGTAAACAATGATTTTGCAGTGGCGGATTTCGATATGCCTAATATAGCATGCAGTAATACCGCCGTACAATTCTCTAATTATTCAAGGGGAGATTCTTTTATGTGGGATTTCGGTGACGGCAGTCTTACTTCAAGGCAAAAGAATCCATCCCATACGTATTCTTCCGACGGTGTTTACACGATAACGCTTATAGTCTTATCGGAAGACGGCTGTAAGCAATCCGATACAATAAGAAAGTCAATACTTATATTGGATGATAAGGCGGGTTATTTGGATACATTGCTGTCCTGCGAAGGCAATCCGGTGAATATTGGCATTGAAAATATATATCCGTCGGACCAAGAGAATGTAAAACTGACTTGGTCACCTGCGGAATACCTTTCGGATGCCAATTCCATGAATCCTTATGCTACTGTAAACTCTCCGACATTGTTTACATTGATAATATCCATTGACGGCTGTAAAGATACAATGTACAGGTTCGTAGATATAGACACATTTGTTTCGGAACTTCCCGATACGTTGGAATTTTGTACGCTCCCTTATACATACAACATCCCCAAACCGCAGAACAAAGATGCCGTATGTTCATGGAACAATATCTTTACCGATTATGCCGAAATGAACGAAGATAATTCCGCAGTAATAATACGCGATACCTCCGACAGGTATTTGTATGTACGCTATAAAGAAAGCGGATGTATTTATACGGACAGTTTGTTTGTGAAATTTACGGGAATAAAATACAATATCATAACAAAGGATGTGTATTGCCAAACCGACGCTACGGGTTCCGCATTGATAGAACTTATCGGCGATACAACGAATGTGCATTACAAATGGTCGTGCAGCGATAAGGATACATGTTTTGTGGAAAATCTTGCCGTGGGAACATATACCGTTACGGTGTATATGGAGAATGATACCTGTTATACGCAGTTGCCTGTACGTATACTTGCTGTTACCGATATGGATATACATGAAAAGATAACCGATGCCTCATGCAGCGGTATTTGTAACGGAGAAATCTCTGTTGATGTAAGCGGCGGACAACCTCCTTATACATATTTATGGAGTAACGGAAGTACAAATCAGAATTTAAACGGACTTTGCGAAGGTAATTACGTGATTACAGTTACTGATAATACGGGTTGTTCATCCAAAAAGACATTACATGTAAATAATATGTATAAAATAAACACCGTATTGACGGCTACGGAAAACAGATGTGCAAACGGTTGTGATGCGACGATAACATCTTTGGTTGAAGGAGGAAAAGAACCGTATACATATTCGTGGAATTCGGGACAGAAGACGGAAAATTTGGATAATGTATGTAACGGAACTTACCTATTGACGGTTACTGACAATAACGGATGCAAAGGCACATCCCAAGTCACTGTCGGCTATACTGATGTTACCGTTGGTTTTGAAGCCTATGCAGATAAGTACCGTGTATATGACGGAGAGGAATTCACATTGACATCTACTTTGCTTGAAGGCTTTAATTATTTTTGGACACCGTCGGCTGATTTGGTTACGCCTGATAATTATACGACCCTTGCTACAGCTTACAAAACTACGGTGTTTAAAGTAACGGCTGATGATACGCACGGGTGCGATGTGTCGGACACGGTGAAGGTTGAAGTGGATTATATAAACTGCGGTAAGCCTGATATATTTATTCCTAACGCATTTTCTCCTAATAATGACGGCAAAAACGACATTCTTTACGTAAGCGGCGACTATATTATGTCAATGGATTGGATTATATACGACCGTTGGGGCGAAAGAGTGTTTCACAGCGATAATATAAACGATGGTTGGGACGGCAGATTCAGAAATCAAGATTGCGCAGCGGGAGTTTATTATTATAAGTTGGAAGTTAAATGCATGGGAGGTAAGACTTTCGTAACAGGAGGAGACGTTACGCTGATAAGATAAATAGCAAAAGAGTTTTTAGATTCATCAATGGCTGGTAAAAACAAATATTACGTAGTTTGGTCGGGCAGAAAAAAAGGAGTGTTTGCCTCATGGAACGAATGCAAAGCGAGTATAGACGGATTTTCGCAGGCCAGATTCAAATCATTTGACACAAAAAAAGAAGCAGAACAGGCTTTCAATAATCCGTATTACGATTATTTTAAAACATCAGGTGATAAGCAGTTACAGGATAAGTCTTCTGCGGAAAAGACATTACAAATCAATAAGATTGATTCGCCAAAATACAAACAAATCAACCCTATTCTTTATGACGAACTGCCTATTACGGATTCATTATGTGTAGATGCGGCATGCAGCGGCAATCCCGGTGTAATGGAATACCGCGGCGTTCATATCCTTACGGGTAAACAGATTTTTTATTATAAGCATCCGCACGGCACTAATAATATCGGCGAGTTTTTGGCATTGGTTCACGGATTGTCATACTTGAAACGGTACAATCTAAAGCAGCCTTTGTATACCGACAGCATAAATGCCTTGAAGTGGGTTAGGCAAAAAAAATGCAAGACCCAGTTACAGTTGAATAAAAAGACCGAAGATTTGTTTGCATATATCCACCGCGCCGAGCAATGGCTGCAAACAAATACTTACACTACCGAAATAATAAAATGGAAGACCGAAATATGGGGTGAAATACCAGCAGATTTCGGAAGAAAACATTGATTTTTCAGCCTAAAATTACGCCTTTGTAAATTGTTGTGTATAAACGGTTTAAAAAAAAGACGCCGTTTTAAGAAATTAATCAGCGATAAAAATTTACTGAAACGGCGTTTTAATTTATTAAAACGCCGTCTTATTTTTGCGGCATGCGCAAACGGAATTTTTTAAAGTAGAATTTTGTCTGTTTTTTTATGTTACGTTTTTGTAAAATGTAGAGAAAAAAAACTTACTTTTTCTTATACATTTATTAATAATTGAAAAAAACTTTTTATCTTTGCATTTGTTTTTATTAAATCGTGATATGAAAAGATTGTTTTTTGCACTTACGGCTTTGTTAATCGGTTTGACTGCCGCAGCACAGATGGAAATACAATGGAGTGAACGTTTTCATGACATTAAAGATAATTGTAAAGATGCGCAGTTCCTTGCCGAGGACATAAACGGATACTATTTTTATTACAGTTTGGATGAATATATCGGTGAGGGGGAGTTTGAATACCGTTATTATCTTGCCCGTACCGATAAGACGGGAAAAATAGAAAAGGTTGCACGTATTAATTTCGGTAGCAATAAGTTTAAGATAGAACAGACATGGCGAAGTAACGATCTTGTGGGATTTATTCTTTCCAAAACAAAGGAAGATAAACCCGTTCAGACAAAAGGTTCCGCCAGAAAGAAGACACAGGAACCTAAAACGGGAAAACAAACGCTTTATTATGAGTTTCTTCACCTTAAAGACATGCGTTTGATAGACCAACCGCAGAAATTTATAACCTATAACTACTTTGCCGACAGTGCACAATCGCCTTATTTATTCAAATTCTCCGAAAACAAAACCAAGATGGTATTTTGTTTGTTTGAAAACGATACCGCAGGCCGCAATGCATCGGTACGTGTTTATGATGACAAGCTTAACATGCTTTGGGATAAGTCTTATGCACTTAAGAATATACAGATGCCTTCTTACAAGGTAGCTGACGTAGCCGTAAGCAATGACGGTAAACGTGCTTTGCTGGCAATAAACGGTTATGTGACGGGTAAGAAAATCAATCATGCAGATGACAAAGCGTTTTTGATACATTTGGAGCCTTATATTAATAAAGGTTATACACTTCAGATGGAAAAAGCGTGGGTTACGGATATGAAATGTTGTTTTAATTTGGAAGGTGACTATATGTTGGCGGGTTATTACGGTACGAGCAACGAAAAACCTTATCTTGCATCGGGTTCGTTTGCTTATACGTTTGACAAACGCCGTCATTACCAAAAGAATTTCTCCCAATCGGAGTTTAAAGATTATGAGACCGACAATATGGTCGCTCCTTTCAAGCCTAATCCGAAGGATAAGAAAGCCGTACGTCCTACGGTGGGCAGTAACGGTATGGTTATTCCGTCCCAATTTACGGCTTACGTAGATCATTTGGTGCCGATGATAGGCGGTAATGTTATTATGATAGGTGAGCAGCGTTATCAGTCAAAGGTTCAGCCTGCAAAGAGAAGGGGAGATAAGCCTACGGGGGAAGATGCAATGTTTTACAGGGATTTGATTATAACGAATATCGACAATACGGGACTTGTAAGCGGCAACGGCTTTATAGCAAAGCGTCAGAAAGAATACAGGGGAAGCAATGATTATAACGGATATGCATTGACCCGCGACAGATACGGTATGTACATTATGTTTAACGACCATATATCCAATTTTAAGGACGGAAAATTCACTCCTAATAAGCAATACGACAGCGATAAACTGCGTACACAGGTTTCATTTGTGCAGGTATTTTCCGACGGAAGCTACAACTGGTTGCAATCCTTCAAATCCAAACAAGACAGCAAAGAGATGCCGTTTTTCAAAACATTGTTCTTGACCCACGATAAGTACATTATCTTTTTGGTACATCATGAAGACAATAATATGATTGGTAAGATTGAAACCAGAGAAGGTATACGTTAGTTTTTGCATTAGTACTTATAATATATATACAGTTTGACAAGGTGTTTGCATGATATTGCAGACACTTTTTGTTATAATGTTTTGAAAAGACATTGTAGTGCCGTAAAACATTGTGATATGATTAACTAAATGCACACACTTGAACTTTCGTAAAGCAATTGGGGCTTTATAATATGGCATGGATATGAAAATTTTTTATATCTTTGCAATTTATTTATCGGATAATATAAAAATATTAGTGTAGTTATGGCAGATTTTACAATATACAGGGCACTGCAACTATTATTAGGGTTGATTGTTGCATATCTTTTGGGTAGTATTCCTTCTGCAGTGTGGATTGGAAAGAGTTTTTTTAAAACCGATGTGCGTAAAGAAGGTTCTCATAACGCAGGTGCTACGAATACTATAAGGGTCTTGGGACTTTTGCCTGGTTTAGTGGTGTTGGCGTTGGACGTTGCAAAAGGTTGGATAGCCGTTTATTTGTCTGCAAACGTATTCGGATCTTTCTTAAAGGATTGGGGATGGATTAATGATTTCTCTTATTATTCTTTAGCAGTGGCAATAGTGGTCGTTGTGGGACATGCACTTCCTGTATTCGCAGGTTTTAAGGGCGGAAAAGGCGTAGCTACAATGTTAGGTGCGGTGATAGGTTTATTTAACAATATCATACCGTTTGTTCTTGCCGTATTTATTCTTACATTTGTTTTGACAAAGTATATTTCCGTCTCTTCAATGGCTGCAGCAGTATCATTCCCTGTATTATATCTGACAAGCAAATTGTGGCTTCCCAAACACGAAGACATTACCTTATCAATGGCAATATTTTCGGTGATTGTTGCGTTATTTATTCTGTGGACACACCGTAAGAATATTAAAAGATTGAGAAACCATCAGGAACCGAAGTTTAAATTTAAGAAGACCGTATCTTCGGACAATCAAAATAATAATTGACAATTAAAATATAAGCAAATAAAATGAAGAAAATAATTTTGACAATGTGCAGCGTGGCAATGTTAATGATTTCAGGATGCAGTAAAAAAGAAGTAACAAATCCTTTACTTACCGATTGGGACACGCCGTTTCAGACCGTGCCTTTCGAAAGCATAAAAACATCGGATTATGAACCTGCATTCACGGAGGCAATCAAGATACACAACAAAGAAATAGACTCCATAGTCAATAATACCGATAAACCGACGTTTGACAATACGGTAGCGGCTTTGGATTACAGCGGAAGGTTGCTTACAAGAGTGACTTTGGTGTATGAAAACATGATAGGCTGCAATACAAACGACAGCTTACAAAAATTACAAGAGAAAATATCGCCGATGTTATCGGATCATGAAGCGGAGATTAAGCTTAACGAAAAATTATTTAACCGTATAAAGACGGTATGGGACAACCGCAGTAAAATGAATCTTAACGAAGAACAGGAGCATTTGCTGAAAAAAACGTATGATTCATTTGTCCGCGGCGGCGCATTGCTTGATAAAGAAAAGAAAGAGCAATTGAAAAAAATCAATCAGCAACTTGTTACACTTAACGATAAGTATAATGCCAATGTTTTGGCAGAAACCAAAAATTATAAGCTTGTTATAACCGATAAAGAGGATTTGAAAGGACTTCCGCAGTGGCTTGTTGACAATGCCGCAGCAACTGCCAAAGAACAAAAGCAGGACGGTAAATGGATCTTTACGCTTGACAATTCCAGTGTGCTGCCTTTTTTGACTTATTGCGATAACCGCAGTTTGCGCAAGCAGATATTTGACGCCAGAATCAACAGAGGAAATAACGGCAATCAGTATGACAACAACAAAATAACGGAACAAATACTTCATTTGCGTGCAGAGATGGCTAATTTGCTGGGTTATGACAATTTCGCATCATGGCAATTGGAAGACCGCATGGCAAAAACTCCCCGCAATGCGGACAGTATACTTGAGAACTGTTTAAAATATGCCGTTAAGGCTGCGGAGAATGATATTAAGCAATTTCAGGCCATGTTATCACAGGATGAAAAAGGTGCAACGCTTGAAGGCTGGGATATGTATTATTATGCAGAAAAGTTAAAGAAGCAAAAATATGATTTTGACGAACAACAGACGCGTCCTTATTTTGAAATAGAAAACGTTAAGCAAGGTTGTTTCGACAATATAACTAAACTTTACGGTCTTACCTTTACTAAACTTGATAACATCCAGACATACGCCGATGATGTGGATGTCTACGAAGTTAAAAACTCAAAAGGCGAGCATGCAGGCATACTTTATTTTGACGCTTATATACGAGGCGGCAAAAGCGGTGGTGCTTGGTGCACTGCGTTCACACCTCAATACAAAAAAGACGGTAAACGCATAGACCCTATAATACAAGTTTGTTTCAATTACGCAAAACAAAACGGCAGGACAACACTTACGGCTGATGAGGCATTGACTGTATTCCACGAGATGGGACATGCAACCAATGAGTTCCTTTCTGACGGCACTTATCCGTCTACTTCGGGCACAAATGTGCCGACTGATTTTGTGGAATTGCCTTCCCAACTTGCCGAGCACTGGTGTATGCAACCCGAAGTGTTGAAAACATATGCCAAAAATGCGGACGGCGAAGTTATTCCGCAGGAAATAATAAATAAGATGCAAAGAGCGGAGAATTTCAATCAGGGATTTATGTTCGGAGAGTTGCTTGCAGCGGCTTGGTTGGATATGCAGATGCATAAGATAACCAAAGACGATACTGTTTCGTTGCAGGAATTTGAGACCAAGGCTATGCAATCCATTCACATGCCTAAACAAATTCCTCCGAGGTACAGAAGTACATATTTTACACATATTTTCGGCGGCGGATACTCGGCAGGCTATTATTGTTACACATGGAGCGAAATGCTTGACGCAGATGCTTTCGTTGCATGGAAGGAAACGGGCGATATATTCAATAAAGAAGTAAGCGGTAAGTTCGCAAATTATGTTCTTTCGCACGGAGGAACTAACGATGCGGCTGAACAATACCGTAGGTTCCGGGGAAAAGATCCTGATATGAAGTATCTTCTTATCCAAAGGGGAATGCAATAAAAAATTGCATTATAACGGCGGGGCTTTTTAACGTCTGAAAGACGCCTTAAGCCCTATTGATTCCGCCCCTTGCTGTATTAATCTGAAAAAAAACTGTTTTTTTACATCAAAAAAACAGTTTTTTAAGGGCAAAAAAACAGTTTTTTTGAAAATAATATGCGACGGGGCGGCGGCAAAACAACATAAGGCATTTATTTTTTACTACAAGGCAAAGATAAAACGGCATACCGAAGTGAAAATAAGAAGTTTTACGGCATTGATATTAATGTATGTTTTTTGGATACTGATGTTCGTTATCCAAAAACCGCTTTTCATGTTGTCCAATCCCGTAGAGGATGCGGTTTTCAGCGATTGGATTGCGGTGATAGCGCACGGGGTGAAATTGGATGCGTGTTTTGCGTCATATTTTCTGTTTATACCCGTTGCGGCATGCCTTGTCAATACGTTCTTACGGTTTAATATCAGAAAATTTCTTTACATATATAATATAATACTCGCAGTTGCGGTGACGGTACTGTTTGCCGTTGATGCGGTGCTGTATTCCTATTGGGGATTCCGCATGGACGCTACGCTGATATTCTATTTGAAGGATTTTTCGGAGAGTTTGAACAGCGTAACGCTGCAGGATGTCGTGAAATTCCTGCTTATTGCCGTGCCGTATTTCCTTATCGTTTTGTTTACATACAGATTTGTTTTCGATAAATCGCCTTTGATTGAATCAAAACGTGAAAGCAATCTGCCTTTGTGGCGGAAGATTGTAAAGAGTTTGCTTTTGGTTGTCTATATTCCGCTTCTTATTGTCTTTACACGCGGAGGCGTTTCAACGGCAACGGCAAATATCGGCATGGTTTATTACAGCAGTAACCAGAAACTTAATCTTGCGGCGGTAAACCCTGCATTCTCTTTGTTGTATTCGCTCGGCAAAACGGAGGATTTCGCACATAAGTACAAATTCTATGATGATGAGTTCGCAAAACGTGAGTTTGAAAAATTATTGTCGCATGATAATGCCGCAGTAAATGATGATAATGAATTAAAACAATCATTCCTTTCGACAGACCGCCCTAATGTGTTGGTGATAATACTTGAGAGTTTTACGGCAAATATAGTTAAGGCAATAGACGGCGAGTTCGCCGTTGCACAGGGCATGGAGGTTACGGAAAATCTGAATAAAATTGCGGAGGAATCACTTGTCTTTGACCGAGCATACAGCAACGGTATGAGAACTGACAGAGGCATTGTATCCATACTTACAGGCTTTCCCGCACAACCCGATATGTCAATAATAAAATACCCTGAGAAAACAAGAACTTTGCCTTCGATGGCGAAAACTCTTTCTTCTGCAGGGTACAATACGCAGATGCTTTACGGGGGAGACATAAATTTTGCCAACATGCGTTCATTCTTTTATTCGGGCGGATATAAGAGCGTGACGGATTACAGATCCTTTGACGTGAAATACCGTTTGAGTAAATGGGGAGTCAATGACGCCGTAACGTTTTCCTATTTATATGACTTATTACAAGAAAACGCGGCCCAAAAAGACAGTGAGGGTAAAATAAAACCGTTTTTCACTACATTTTTGACGCTTTCCTCCCATGAACCATTCGATGTTGATATGCGCAAATTCTCTAATCCTTATCTGAACAGTGCAGCCTATACGGATTCTTGTTTAGGCGTTTTCATAAACAAGCTTAAGCAAACCGATTTGTGGCAGAATATGCTTGTGGTATTGGTTGCCGATCATGGGACAGTGCATCCTGCGGGGCTCTCACGCGAAGACAGCCGTTTGTACCGTGTTCCCGTTATTTTTACAGGCGGAGCGGTTACGGTTAAAAAGCATATCGGTAGGTTAGTCAATCAGACCGATATTCCCAAAACGGTGTTAACTGCCATGAATCTGCCTTGCGAGGATTTCGTTTATTCACGTGATGTGTTTAATCCGTCGTATCAGGACTATGCGATGTATGTCTACACCACAGGATTCGGGTTTATGGACAGTCGAGGGCTTACCGTATGGGATAAAGATGCGGGTAAGGTTATTTACGGGGAGGATAAACAGCGCGAAATGAAAGGAAAAGTTTTGCTTCAGATACTTTATCAGGATATTGCGCGAAGATGATACCTTGAAATATGGGTATGGACAATTAATATGCAGTATGTAATCAATAATACTTACAGTTATGACGGCGGAAGATATGATCAATGCATTTAAACGTCTTGGTGATGATATAAGAAACAATATTGACGGCGGGGAATATCAGGAAGTTTTGACAAAAGCACAAAAAGTTAATCCGTGGTTTGATAAAACTATGACAACTGTTGCAATAAAGAATCTTACTTATATAACCGACAGTTTGACAAGCGAAATGTATGCAAAAAAATACGGCAACACTTCAAAGAATCTGTATAACCCTTCGGAAAATAAACAAATTCTTGTTGTTTGTGCGGGTAACGTTCCTGCGGTTGCATTCCATGATATAATGTGTGTGCTTTTAAGCGGATGCAAAGTGCTTATAAAGCTGTCTTCTGACGATAATGTTATAATACCTTTCCTTCTAAAACGGCTGACATCGTTTTTGCCTGAAGCGGAACCGCAAATAGAATATTTGAAAACACATATTTCGGATATCAAATGCGGTATAGACGGTGTGATAGCAACAGGCAGTAATTCGTCGTCATTGATTTTTGAGCAGTATTTCGGAGATATTCCGCATATCATACGTAGGAGCCGTTATTCTCTTGCAGTTATTACTCCCGAGGATGATATCAGCGGATTGGAAGATGATATTTGTCTTTATTACGGGCTTGGCTGCAGAAGCATATCGCATTTGCTTGTTCCCGAAGGTTATGATTTTTCATTGTTAATACAAAAGCTGCAAAAATATTCATATATCAGCGACAGCAACAAGTACCGCAATAATCTGGATTATCAAAAGGCTGTCATGATAATGAACAATATCGGGTTTATTGATGCTGGTGCCGTGCTTTTAAGACAAAACGGTGAGTTGTATTCGCCTGTAAGCGTTGTCAATTATTCGTATTACAACAATATGGAGGTGGTCAAAAAGATTATAGAGAGGGAAAAAGACAATTTGCAGTGCGTAACGTTTTCCGATAGAGTTGATTTGAATGTAAACGTTGCTTCTTTATGCCGCTACGGAGATAATCAAAAGCCTGTTTTTGACGATTTTGCTGACGCTGTTGATACATTGAAATGGGCATGCGGGATAAAGAAAATAAAATAACGCCTTCCTGCAAAAATAATACGGCGTTTCAGTAAAATAAAATGCGGTATTATTTTATTAAAACGGCGTTTTATTTTCAAAGAATGTGTTATCTTTGCAATCTGAAATGATTTTAAAGTAACGATGGGTGATTTGAATAAAACTGAAACACTGAAAGACATTGTAAATAGAGAAAGTGCAGCCAGCGAAGAGGTAAAGCAAAACGAAATTGCTGCATACAGACAGATAATAGAGAACAACAGACGTGAAATAGAAGCATTGACTGCAGCCAATAAGAAGAAAAAAGCAGCCGTAATTTGGTTGAGCATAATTTTGGGGCTTGTTTTGGTGGGCATATGTGTGTATACGGTTTTGTACAATCCTTTTGGTTTGTTGGACTTGAACTCCGAAAACAATATTGCTTCACAAACATTGACCGAGACAACATCAGAAGAAGATACATTGCAACAGGCAGCGGATAAAAACGATGATAAGGCACAGCTGGCGTTGGGACAGAGATATTTTTCGGGAACAGACGGATATAAGACGGATAAAGTGCAGGCTGCGGAATGGTTTGCCCGCAGTGCCAATAACGGAAATGTGACTGCAATGTTACTTCTTGCCAAAATGTACGAAACAGGTGAGGGTATAGAGAAGAACAACCAGTCGGCTTTCAAGTATTATTTCATGGCGGCACGTGAGGATGATAAGGAAGCGTTGTATAAGACAGGTAAATGTTATTATTACGGCAATGCGGTGGAGAAAAATACGGAAAAGGCATTGTTTTATTTGAATAAATCGGCTTCACAAAACTATACGCCTGCAGTTACTTTGATTAATTTGATTAAAGAGGATATTAAGAATGCGCAGCGTAGCGCTGCCGCTGATAAACAGACCGAGACTCCCACTACTAAACACGATAATACGGGGGAATAATAAAAAATATACACGAAAATGAGAGTTATTATAGAAAAAGATTACGATGCAATGTCATCATGGGCTGCGGAATATGTGATTGAAAAGATTAATTCATTTATTCCGACAGAGCAGCATCCGTATTTTGTTTTGGGATTGCCTACGGGTTCGTCTCCTTTGGGAATGTATGGCAATTTAGTGAAGGCTTATAAGGATAAAAGGGTAAGTTTCAAGAATGTGGTAACCTTTAATATGGACGAATACGTAGATTTGGATGTCAATCATCCAGAGAGTTACCATTCGTTTATGTTTAACAATTTCTTTTCCCATATTGATTGTCCGCAGGAGAATGTTCATATACTTAACGGCAATGCAAAGGATTTGCAAAAAGAGTGTGCGGATTATGAAAAAGAGATTGCGAAATTCGGCGGTGTTGATTTGTTTATCGGAGGCATAGGACCTGACGGTCATATCGCATTTAATGAACCTTGCTCGTCTTTAAATTCCCGTACGAGGATAAAAACATTGACTACCGATACCATTCATGCAAACAGCAGGTTCTTTGACAATGATATAAACAAAGTTCCTAAACAGGCTTTAACGGTGGGTGTTGCTACGGTTATGGATGCAAAGGAAGTTATGATACTTGTAAACGGTCATAACAAAACACGTGCTTTGCAGGCGGCAATTGAAGGCCCTGTTACGCAAATGTGGACTATAAGCGCTTTGCAACTGCACCCTAAAGGCATCATTGTTTGCGATGAACAAGCAACGGATGAACTGAAAGTTTCGACTTATAAGTATTTTAAAGATATTGAAAGGAAGTAGAATAATGGATTTGAATCTTTCCTCACAGATAGCATTGGTGGATATACCGCAAAAATTTTATAACCCGACTTCAGCAGTAGAACATTCGGAGATTACACGTGCTGAGAAGATACCTACGGATATTTTCCCTAATACGGAACAAGCTGTTATTTCTATCGCAGACGCCGTTGTAAAGGAAGTGTTGTTTAAACAATCACAGGGAAAATATTGCGTATTGGGTCTGGGTACAGGAACGTCGCTTACTCCCGTTTATACGGAACTTATACGCCGTTACACTGAAGATAAAATAAGTTTTTCTAATGTTGTCGTGTTTAATGCATACGAATACTTCCCGTTAAAGGATGTTGATAATCACAGCTCCATATCACAGCTTAAGGAAAGATTCTTAAACCATGTTGATATTAATCCTCAAAATATTTTTACTCCCGACGGTACCGTTAAACAGGAGAACGTTCATTCTTATTGCAATCTTTACGAGCAGAGAATTGCAACTTTCGGCGGTATAGACATAATGCTGTTAGGTATCGGGCGAAGCGGTAATATTGCGACTAACGAACCCGGATCTACGCGTTCGTCTTCCACACGGTTGATGTTGCTTGACGCACTTGTGAGGGAGGAAATGTCAATGAGCTTTCATACTTCCGAACCTGTGCCGCCTTGTGCGGTAACTATGGGAATAAGTACCATACTTAACAGTAAGAAAATATTTCTTACCGCATGGGGTGAGGAAAAGGCGGAAATGATACGTCAGACTGTTGAGGGAAAAGTTACCGATGTTATACCTGCTTCTTACTTGCAGACACATAATGATGCCCATGTTGTGGTGGATTTACCTGCGGCAAGCAAACTTTCAAGAATTATTACACCGTGGTTGGTAACTTCCTGCGTATGGACGGACAAGCTTGTAAGAAGTGCGTTGGTTTGGTTGTGCAAACAGGTCAATAAGCCTATACTTAAACTTACTAACAAGGATTATAACGAAAACGGATTGTCGGAACTTTTGGCTTTGTACGGATCTGCGTATTCTGCAAACATAAAAGTATTTAATGATTTACAACGTACGATAACGGGATGGCCGGGAGGCAAACCCAATGCCGATGATGAATACCGCCCGGAGCGTGAAAAGCCTTATCCGAAGCGTGTTTTAGTGTTTTCACCGCATCCTGATGATGACGTTATATCAATGGGCGGAACGATTCAACGTCTTGTAAAACAGAATCACGATGTTCATATTGCTTATCAGACAAGCGGCAATATAGCAGTGGGGGATGAGGAAGTTATGAGATTCTTACATTTTATCAATGGCTTCAATCAGTTGTTTGAAGATTCTGCCGACAAGACCATAACAACCAAATACAAGGAGATAAAGCAGTTTATTCTCAACAAAAAGGCAGGTGAGTTAGATACGAAGGATATTCTGACAATTAAAGGGTTAATCCGTAGGGGAGAGGCGAGAACTGCCTGTTCGTTTAATAAGATTCCTTTAAGCAAAGTGCATTTTTTGGACCTTCCTTTCTATGAAAGCGGAAAAATAGAGAAGCTTCCTATAAGTGAAAAGGATGTTTTTATTGTTATGGACTTGATAAAGGAGTTAAAACCTCACCAAATATATGTTGCAGGTGATTTGGCAGATCCTCACGGTACGCATAAAAAATGTACGGATGTTGTTTTTGCTGCGTTAAACGAATTAAAAAAACAGGAGAATAACGATTGGTTGAAAGATTGCCGTGTTTGGATGTACCGCGGTGCGTGGGCGGAATGGGAAATAGAGAATATAGAAATGTGCGTCCCTATGTCACCTGAAGAATTGTTGGCAAAAAGAAAATCAATCCTTAAACACCAATCCCAAATGGAATCGGCACCGTTTTTAGGCAATGACGAAAGGTTGTTTTGGCAGAGGGCGGAAGACCGTAACCGTGCAACTGCAAACCTTTACCATGCGTTGGGATTTCCATGTTATGAAGCAATGGAAGCATTTGTCCAGTACAGATATTTATAGCGGTGTCTAATATTCTGAAAAGATATTAAGATACAGTGATTTACAGATAAATTAAGTCAATTAGAAGTTTTACAAAAATAACACGCCGTTTCAGCAAAATAAAACGGCGTGTTATTTTACTAAAACGCCTGATTAATTTACTGAAACGACGTTTTAATAAATCGGTATGAAAGAGCGGTTAAAAATCATGCCGAATTTTCTTACCAAGACAGTACATAATAAAGATAAGGTACGGTAAAAAATTATTAAAACCGTACCTTATTTCCTTTAAATAATGCCGACGTAATTTATCTTCGCAAGAAAATTACGTAAGGCAAAAATTTATTTCATTATTATCTCGTCAATGAACAGCCAGGACTTTTCTCCTTCGGATATATGACCTTTAGGATTGGTTTTCCTGTTGATTGCTTTCATTTTTACGTATCTTGCATTAATCGGTTTGCTGACTTCGAACGTTTTGGTTATGATTCCCGTCTGTTGTGGGCTTACCGTATTCTCTACAGTCTCGAACAAAGTGAAGTTTTTGCCGTCATCGCTTACGTAATATTCCACTCTTAGCGGCATAAATATCCAAGCACGTTCGTCTTGTACGAAATGTCCGCCGCAGTAAGTCAGTTTGGTTTGCTTCCCCAAATCAACAACGGCTTCAACATCGTTGCCCCAATAGCCTTGCCAACATCCAAGACGCCAATTATCCGTTCCCATCTTTTGGTCAATCAAAGCAAAGTCACCGCCTGCGGTATATTGCGGGGAATAAGAAGAAAGCATCTGAATATTTCTGCCTTCAGGAATCTTATAAAACGAAGCACTTACATTTTTGCTTATTTTGCCGTTGTGAATATTGGATACATTGACTTCTTGAGTGCCTTCCAAAGTTATGTTCTCGGATTTGTAAAGTTTTAAATCCTCATCAAGGTAGTTAATCTTAATATCCTGTTTGCCGACAAAGTTACCCGTACCTTCATATTCAAGATAAGGAACAGGATTAATCAAGTTGTCGGTTATTTGAGCCTTCGGGCAGTCTTCAGGTTTACTTGCAAAGTTGTAATCAGGTTGGTCACTCATAGTAAATGTCATCGTACCGCCGTTAGCAATGTCCTTATGGGAGATATAACTCTTTGTATATTCTTTATTATTCAATTTTATGGATTTTACATACGGAGTGTTTTTGCCTTGTTTGGAGTTGATAACGAATTTCTTGCCGTTTTGAAGATTTATTGTCACCTTATCAAACAACGGAGAGCCGATAGCATATTCTCCTGATACAGGAGAAACGGCATATATACCCATAGCGGACATGACATACCACGCTGCCATCTGTCCGCAGTCGTCATTACCGCATACTCCGTCAGGTTTATCGGAATATAAAGTAGTAAGGATTTGGCGAACCAACTTCTGGGTTTTATAAGGTTTACCTATATAATTATATAAGTATGCAGTGTGATGCGAAGGTTCGTTACCGTGTGCATATTGACCGATAAGTCCTGTAACGTCTTGTTGTTCCCTGCCCGTAGTTTTCTCTGTTGAGTTAAAGCATTCGTCAAGTTTGTTCTCAAAACCGCTGTTGCCTCCCATTAACTTAACCAATGTGTTAATGTCTTGAGGAACATAAAACGTGTAATGCCATCCGTTACCTTCCGTATAGTTGATATCAATCTGTTTAGGATCGAAATTAGGAAGAAATCTTCCGTTTTCTTTCGGTTGTATAAACTTGTTTTGAGGGTTGAAAAGGTTTTTGTAGTATTGTGCTTTCTGTATGTATTCCCTGTAAATGTCTTCTTTGCCCAGCATTTTCGCAGTCTGTGCAATGCAATACATATTGTAACAGAATTCAACGGTCTTTGCAACGCCTTCGTGTTCCCTTTCGGCAGTGATATAACCGTCGCGGTTGAAGTAAGGAAGACCTATTTTATTCATATTAGCCGTTGAAACCATTGCTTCCAAAGCCAAATTATTGTCTACTTCAATGCCTTTATTGATCCATTCTGCCAAAACACTTACTCCGTGAATACCTATCATGCAATAAGTCTCCCAAGCGTGCAATTCCCACATAGGCAATTCGCTTGTCTGTTTGTAATAGTCAAGGAATGTTTTCTCAAAATCCAAACACAAATCAGGTCTTATCAAACTTAACAACGGATTCAACGCTCTGTAGGTATCCCAAAGAGAAAATACGGTATAGCGGTTGTATCCGTTAGCGGTAGCTATTTGATCAAACGGTCTGCCGTCTTCTATTGTCTTGTTATAATCGCGGTTGTTGTTAATCATTGCACGGTAACGTCCGTCTACATCGGAATACAAATTAGGTGCAATCATACAATGGTAAAGCGATGTGTAGAATGTTCTTTGTTGCTCTTTTGTTCCGCCTTCTATATCTATAACCGACAAAGCTTTGTCCCATAATGCAACGGATTGTTTCTTTGCTTGTGCAAATGAAGAAGCACTTTGCGAATTCAGATTCTTTAATGCTCCTTCTTTATCTACAGAAGATATTGAGGTTTTGACTTCCAAAGTGTTTCCGACCTTATTCGTCTGTCCGAAATACAAGTAAAGCGTACCTGTTTTCTTATCTAAATAAGAATCCGTGATATCTTTGTTGAATGTTGCTGCGAAATAAATAGGGCGGTATCCGCTCCAAGCTTTTGATGCTCTGTATCCGCAAACCGTTCTTTTGTCTTTTACTTCCACATTCCAATCAATGGTGTAATATCTGTGCTTCATATTTATCACAACAGCCATCGTATCGTTTTTAGGATATGTGTAAAGTTGGTAACCGTGCCTGTCTGTTGCCGCAAGTTCCGTAATAATGTTTGCTTTATTAAAGCCCTTTACTTTATAATACCCTGCGTATGCCTGTTCGTCAGAATGTTTGAAATCCAGTCTTACATCCTGCCAATCTTTGCTGTGAACGGTAGGAGTGAATAGGAAATCACCCAAATCTTCGCATCCCGTACCGCTTAAATGCGTGTGGGAAAATCCGTAAATCTTGTTATCAGAATAATGATAACCGCTGCAACCGTCCCAACCGCTCAAACGGGTATCAGGAGACAATTGTACCATGCCGAAAGGTGCCACAACGCCGGGATAAGTATGCCCGTGTTCGTCTGTTCCTACCAAGGTATTGACCAGTTGTGACTTTTGGGCATTGACATTTATTAATGCGAATGCCGATAAGATGTAAATAAGCGTTTTTTTCATTGTATTGAGTATTTTATTTTTTGCAAATGTACGAACTTTTTGCAAAGCAGCCAAGATTTTTTTGTAATAAAAAATCATTGTTTTTTGTCTTGTAAAAATAAGACGGCGTTTCAGCAAATTAAAACGCCTTATTATTTTACTGAAACGCCTGATTAATTTCTTAAAACGCCGTTTTATTTTTGCGTTACGTAGTAATATTCGTTTGTGTTGATATTCAGTATCATACAGATGCCGTAAAATTTGCCTGAAAAACTGCCTGAATATCTTAAAAAACAGCCTTGTTTTTCCGATAAGATTTTATTTTTTATCGGAAAGCGAGCGCATACATCTGACACTTCTTCCGAATGCTCTGAAACCGTATATTGTCACATTGGTTGTTATTTCCGATTTGTTAAAATCAATTGCCGGTGACATACCTTGGCTGCTGACATCCCCTGCCCAGTAGTATCCTCTCATTCCTTGGTACTGAAAATTGCCGGTAAACGCATTTCGTAATCCCGCACAGGGTAAATCCAATAGCCCTTTGCTTATCGATATGTAGTAAGCGCCGGTTCCCGTGGGTTTTATTTCGTATCCCAGATCCAAAACAGCCCTCCATTCCTTTTCTGTAGGCAATCTGTAGCCGCACGGACACGGATTATTGGTTTCATTCCTGTCACTCCATAAATCATCTTTAGGATAAGCAATCCAATCATTGGCACGTGCGGAATCAACTATGAATTCGTTGTTTGTTTGTGTGAAATTAGGCGAAATAGTGTTGGTCGTATCCGACAGACGTTTCTCGTGACCGTCCGTTTGTCGGCCCCACTGATACAAATCACCCCAACTGTCGGACGAAGTCACGTCATTGCTTAATGCCCCAAGGTTTCTGTCCAAAAATATCAATACACCTTCGCTTGTTTGTATAGGTGCGAGTTCATAATATGTGAAATTGCCGTTTTCGGTTATGATGGGCTTTGAAAATCCTGCATCGTAATTTTGGGCAAATATGCTGATGCTGAATAAAAGCATAGCGGTAAAGATATATTTTTTCATTTGCTTGTTATTTTTTCTGATTTGCTAATTAAGATTTCGGAATTTATATAATTGAAACTTCGGTTTGGCGGAAAATATCAATCCAAGACCGAAAGAAAGCGAATTATCTTCTTTTTCTATTGAGTTGTCAGTATCAAATTTGTAGAAGAATTCTCCTACAACAGTCAATTTATAATTTGTATGTGATACTTTATAATCACGTCCTATTGAAATGTCGTAATCCAACGAAGCATAAAGCATTCGGTTATGCGGATAAGTGATGTTATTATCCCTTTGGGCAAGATTTGAAAAGAAGTTAGTGCCGTAAAACGTCATCATGTCTTTGCTGTCATAGTATCCGATGGTTGCATTCCATGTATCGTTGCTGCATGATAACGTAGGGAACCATGCATGTCCTGATTTAAACGCCCATGTATCGTTTTTCATGTCTTTGGAGAACAAGTAATTCAAAGAGAATGCGATTTCAAAAGGAATATGTTTGCTTTGGACGGCGGATAATGTGATTGCGGCATGTCCGTTTGCCCAATGATCCAAATCAAGTGTAGAAATAGTGTCTAATTCTCCGCCGTTATGATGCCAAATAAAGGAATAATCGGTTTGAAAAGTGTAATGATTGTTGCGGATTAAGTACAGAGCACCGCTTGTCCCCAAATCAAAACTTTCCCTGTCCACATCGTTGTAAAAATTGAAGTTTTGCCAGTTCAGCCATGCGTCATTACGCCAATATTTTCCCTGATAAATCAATTGTAAACCTTCTTCACCGTCCGAAGAATATGCAAGCTCCCTGTTATATAGCGGTACAGGTAAATAATGAAAGCTGTCAGTGCAAAGATTGCCCATTACAAGGTTGAGTCTCTTGTTTATCTGCCAATTAATTCTGAAATAAGGTTTCTTATGTAATTGATTCTGCGTATTAGTATCCGAATAATAAGGAACATTTACGAAATTATACTGCCCGTACTTATCGGCACCCCAATATCTCAACACATTGATGCCTGCACTTATCGTAAGATTCTTCAAAGGCTGGTATTCCACATTAGGAATCATGCGGAAACCTCCCAGAGTATACCCGTAAGCGATTTTTCTTTTGTATTCGTTGTTTTTAAAGAACACTTGGGTGGGTATATTCAGTGATAAGGCTCCCGTATTGGTTTCATATATTGAAACGTCTTGGGCTTTTAGTGCCGTGAATATAAATACCGTCAATATAATTGCTATAAATATTCTTTTCATATTAAGTTTTTTAAAAAAGAAGCCCGATTTTGACATCAGGCTTCAATGAAAAAATTTCTTAATCTTAACAATGCAAAAGTGCATCGTTATATTTAGTTAAACTGTCTAACGCATTGGTGCGTACATTTATGTAATCAGTCACACCTATTGCGTTGAATTCTTCTTTAAGTGCATCTTCAGGATTGCCGGCTACGATAATATGTTGCACTTTTCCCTTCAAAACAGGCAGAGCTGCCTTAACAAATTCAGGATATTCGTCATCGGAAGAGCAAAGCACCACAATGTCCGGATTTTCCTTCAAAGCATCTTCACAACCTGCCGTTATGTCGTCCGTAGGCTTTGAAACAATATCATAACCTGCCACACCGAAGAAATTAGTCGAAAATCCCTGACGGGCATTCCTCATTGCAAGGTTGCCGTACAACAGATTAAATACTTTAGGTTTCTTTTCGGCGTTGATAACATCTATGCGGAGTTTTTCGAACGGTTTGGCAGCACGCGTAGGACACAAAGGCATAAATTCTTTCTCGGTTTCCTTTTCGCAAGGACATGTTTCATTCTTATCTATCTTCACTTCCTTTTCGGTAATATTCGGATACTGATTCGTGCCTACTATAACGGTCTTACGTTTTGCCACGTCCTTGGCACGTAACTGCTCGGTAGCCATGACGGATTGCTGAACAAATCCGTTTCTTACCGCCTGCTCGTAACCGCCTTGCTTTTCAACTTCTTTAAACAACTCCCAAGCTTTTTCAGCTATGTTTTTGGTAAGTGTTTCTATGTAATAACTTCCTGCGGATGGGTCTACAATCTTATCAAGATACGATTCCTCTTTCAGAAGTATCTGCTGGTTTACCGCAATTCGCCGTGAAAATTCATCACTTTGCTTAAAAGCTACGTCAAACGGCATAACCGCTATACTGTCAGCCCCACCGACAACGGCAGACATCGTTTCGGTAGTTGTACGCAGCATATTAACGTATGCATCAAACACCGTTTTGTTATATTTAGTGTCTTCGCAATGAATGAATATCTTTGCCGCCCTGTCATCCTGCGAATATTGTCCTGCAATGTTGGACCAAAGCAATCTGCATGCACGTATTTTTGCTATTTCCATGAAGTATGTGCTGCCCGTTGCGAAAGAAAACATCATTCTTTCCACGCAATCTTCCGCCGATATGCCTCTTTCGGTCATGTTGTACAGATATTCATTTGCCATTGCAAGTGAAAATCCCAATTCCTGCGAGATATTACTGCCCGCATTGGAGAAAATATTGCCGTTAACGGTGATTGTCTTAAACAAAGGCAGGTTTTCTTTTGCATATTTCATGATTTCTGCGGCTTCGTCCATGTTTTCCTTGTTCGAACCGTAGAATTTACCGTGTTTAAGTGCATAAAAATAAGAATCGAAGTTCAAACTGCCCTTTACCTTTGCGCAATCAATGTTATTATTCTTACAATAAGCAACGAAAATCTTCAGAAGATTCAGGAAATTGCGCGATTTAAGAAAATTAATCCTGATATATTCGGGATAAATACCGTTAAGAAGAATTTTTAAGTCCTCTTCGCTTTGGACGTTCTTCGCATTGAAGCCTACGGAATTCACTCCGCGTTCCAGACATTCCAAAGCAATTTCGTTTTGAGCCTTCAAATCTTCGCAATCCATATCCATACGGATTTCCCATTCGTTATTGTTTTTGTGATGTCCTCTAACGAAAGGTTTTTCATCGGGATTGTTTTCCAGATATTCCAAGCCCTGCAAATCAACAGCCCTGTAATAAGGCTTGACATTAAAGCCCTCTATCGTTTTCCATATAAGTTTTTTGTCATAGTCCGCACCTTTGAGGTCTTTCTCTATTGCGGCTTCCCATTGCTCGGTCGTAACCTCCGGGAATTCGGTAAATAACTTATCGTATGCCATATTTTAAGTGTTTTTTATTTCTTTCAACTTGCAAATATATGAAAAAAAATTATAAATGCAATGAAATAACCGAATTTTCCTGCATTTTGCTGCCGCCCCGTGCCGTATTAATTTGAAAAAAACAGTTTTTTCGGGTCAAAAAAACAGTTTTTTTAGGGTAAAAAAATAGTTTTTTCAGAAATAATACGGCACGGGGCGGCAGCAAATCATGATAAGGCATCAATTTCCGCCCGTAAAGCGCAGATGAAATAGTGTTTTAGAGAAGTTAAATGACATCTTAAACAAACAAAAGGAGCAAACGGTTAATCCGTCCGCTCCCCAAAAACAACAATTTATGAAAACGAATTTTTATTCTCTTCTTACACGTCAATTATATCCCAAAAGAATACTCTCAAACCCTGTTCGGGTGCACTGTTATCCAATGCCTGTATTCTCTTTTTCAGTATAGGTGCGATGTTGTCATCAACTACGCAAAGCGTTGCCATGTTTTTGCTCGGCCAAGCGTGGGATCCCAAGTGCGGTTCGCCGTTTTTAGTTCCCCTTCCTTTAACATCTTCCCATTTAGTATAACCTCTGACGTTTAATTGGTGGAGAATTTGCTCCACTTCCTCAACAAAGGCTTGATTATATGCTATAAATGCCGCTTTCATTATGCATTCTCCTTTCTTAAATTACGTTTAAAATTCTTTCTTTCGCGTTTCAGTTTGCCGGCTGCGAATGAACCGTAGATAGTAGGGATAAGTACCAAGGTAACAAGCGTAGATATAGTCAAACCGAAGACGATTACTACACCCATAGGCTGCCACATTTCACTGCCTTCGCCTATTCCTATAGCCATAGGCAACATACCCAAAACGGTTGTCGCAGTTGTCATAAGTACAGGACGCAAACGTGATTTACCGCCCAATACTATGGAATTGACAATGCTCATTCCTCTTTCGCGGTTAAGGTTTATGTAGTCCACAAGCACGATACCGTTTTTAACAACGATACCTATCAACATTATGGCACCTATTAAGGACATCATGTTAAGTGTTCCGCCCGTTATCCAGATGCCCAAGAACATTCCCGTCAATGCGAACGGTATGGAGAACATGATTATAAACGGTGAACGGAAGCTTTCGAACTGTCCTGCCATAACAGAATAAACCAAGATTATGATTATAAGTCCCAATAAGCCTATATCACCGAATGTATCCTGCTGGTCTTCAACGCTACCTCCGATTTCAATACCGATACTTGACGGAATAGTCATTTCATCTGTGATTTGATCTATTGCAGCTTTGGCTTTGTCGATAGTAGTTCCCGAAAGAGTTGCCGTAACCTTTACTATACGTTCACGGTCCTGACGCTCAATTTGAGGAGGTGCGAAAGTCTCCACTACTTTAGCGACTTCGGAAAGTTTAATAGGTTTGCCTGCGGAAGAATATAAGGTAATGTTTTCTATATCTTCCACACTCTGGCGGAATTGTTCGGCATAGCGTACCTTAATATTGTATTCTTCTCCGTCTTCACGGAACAAAGATGCCGTCATACCGTTCATACGGTTACGGACAAAGGTTGAAGCCGTTGCAACGCTCAATCCGTTTTCGGCAAGTTTCTCCCTGTCAAAATCTATATTGATTTGCGGAGTGTAATCTTTACGCGAAATAGTTATATCTTTCAATCCGTCAACTTTAGACATCTTTTCCTTGTATTGATTTGCAAGGTTGGTTGTCGTTTCAAAGTCATAACCGAAAATATGTACTTCAACAGTTGAACCGCCTGTCATACCGCCTTGCTGACCTCCCGCAGTAACCGTGGATTTTGATATTTCAGGGTAAGTAGCAAGCTCATCACGCAAAAGATCTGATATTTCGTAAATATCTCTCTTACGGTCGGCAATGTCAACAAACTTCATACGGAAAGAAATGTAGTTATCACCCGAAGTTTGCATCAAAGACCATGAGTTACTTTCGTCATCTGACGGAGTACCTACCGTATAAGTCATATTTTTTAGTTCAGGGAAGTTAGCACGTGCGTATTTGTAGAAACGTTCCGCAATAACTTTACTTCTTTCTACACTTGCACCTGCAGGAAGTTCGATACTACCGGATATTTGTGCGTTATCCGAACGAGGAATAAAGTCAGTACCTATGAATTTCAACAGCAGCAATGAGCCGAAGAATATAATTATTGCAGCAATGATAGTGGTCGGTTTGTGATTAACGCACCATGACAGAATTCTTTCATATCCGTTATCAACCTTATCAAGAAATCTTTGGATAGAGTTGCCGAAGCGTTTGATAACAGTTACTTTTTCTTCTTTCTGTTGGTTTTTGTTTATAACCTTACGTTTATATATTATAGAGCAAAGCATAGGCGTCAAGGTTAATGCGCATATAATGGACACAACCATGATAATACACATCATCCAACCTAATTGTTTAAACATAATACCTGCCATACCGCTTAACATTGTGAACGGGAAGAACACGGCAATAAGTGTCAGGGTAGAAGCTACGACAGCTGTTGCCACCTCATTGGTTCCGTAGATAGCGGCTTCACGCGGACGTGCACCTCTTTCGATATGCTTGGTAACGTTTTCCATAACAACTATGGCGTCATCGACAACCATACCGATGGAGATACTCAATGCCGACATGGTAATAATGTTCAATGTATTGCCTGTCGCAAACAAATAGATAAATGCTCCGATTAGAGAAACAGGGATAGTGATAATTACGATAAGTGCCGCACGCCATTGTCCCAAGAAGAACATGATAACGACGATAACGAATACAAATGCCAGGATAATGGTTTCTTTCAAAGAGTTTACCGAGTTGATGATGTTATCCGTTGAATTCATTATCTCCGTTATCTGAATGTCAGGAGGTAAATTCTTCTTTATTGTCGGCATCTTCTCGTTAATCTTCTTTACTACTTCAACAGAGTTCGCTCCGTTTTGTTTGGAAACCACAACCATT
Source organism: Bacteroidales bacterium (assembly GCA_017633985.1). Lineage (GTDB taxonomy): Bacteria > Bacteroidota > Bacteroidia > Bacteroidales > P3 > Scybalousia_A. The sequence goes on along the minus strand of JAGBOF010000003.1, from coordinate 31,462 downwards.
GCACCTTGCTTTCCGTTGATGTAACTCTCCTGCACTTTTTCCTGCAAAGAGTCTCTTACGGTTGCAATATCGCGCATGTAAATAGGACCGCCGTTATAGTTAGCAACGACTATATCGTTTAGCGGTTCGCTTTCCTTGTATTCTCCTTCGATACGCAGGGTGTAACTTTCGTTTCCTATGTAATATTTACCTGCAGGCATGTTAAGGTTTTCCGCTGCAATGCGGTTACCTATTGTTTCAACCGTCAGATTGTAAGCTTCCATCTTGTTAGGGTCTACCAAAGCGACGATTTCCCTTTGAGGAGCACCGCTGATAGCCACACTGCCGACACCTTCTATACGTTGCAAAGGATTGGACATGTTATCATCCAATATTTTATACAACGCAGCCAACGATTCTTTCGCATCAACCGAATAAATCACAACAGGCATCATGTCCGTTGATAATTTAAAGATCATAGGCGAAGAACAACCGTCAGGAAGTGCCATCTTGACGAGCTCGAGCTTGTCTCGCATGTCATTGACCGCTGCATCCAAGTCAGTACCCCAGTTAACTTCTACGGTAACAATGGCAACGTTGTCTTTGGATGTTGAAGTCAGTTTCTTCAAATCATTGACTGTTGAAAGAGAAGATTCCAATATTTTGGTAACGTTATTTTCTACGTCCTCCGCACTGGCATTAGGATAGGTAACAAACACCATTGCCATATTCATATCAAAGTCAGGCAACAGGTCTATGCTCAATTTGCTGTAGGAAAAGATACCCATGATCATCACTGCTATAAAAGCAATGGACACTAACACGGGACGCTTTACCGATGATTCATAAACACTCATAACTTTCCGATGTTTTTACATTATTTATATATAAAGAAAACATTTTATTTAACAACGGTGATTTTAGCACCTTGTTTCAATTTAGTGTAGTCGGAAACGACAACTCTTTCTCCTGCATTTAATCCGTCCAATACGGCATACTTGTCATTGAAACGTCTGCCCAAAGTTATCTGACGGTATTCAACGGTGTTGTCATCTTTAACTACGTAAGCATATTTGTCGTTTGTTCCGTTTTGCTTAACAACGGCTTTGTCGGAAATAAGAATCGTGTTGGCACGGCCTAAATTTAATTCTGCACGGCCGAACATTCCCGGACGCAATTTCTGATTTGCATTGGTGAACTGTGCTTCTACATAGAAAGTTCTTGATGCAGCATCAATAGTAGGGGAGATTAAAGTAATCTTTCCTGCAAATTCTTCGTCGCCGAATACTTCCACTTTAGCTTTGACGGACATTCCTAACTTAACTTTTGAATAGAAACTTTCGTTTATTGAGAATTTCAATTTAACAGGTGATATCTGCATAACCTGAAGTATAGGGGATGAACCCGCAACGTCACCGTTGTCGAAGTTTCTCATTGTCACAACTCCGCTTATAGGAGAGGTAAGGGTTATATTCTCTTTAAGATTGGCAATGTTTTTCTTTGCTACATCGTATTGTGTCTGCAATTGATCAACTTGTTGTTTGCTTGCGCCGCCTGATTGATACAATGCCTTAACACGTGCCAATTCAACGCCAAGGTTGTCTAACTGTGTCTGGGCTGTAGCAACGTTCGTGCTTTCCATGCGTACCAATGTCTGACCTTTAGTAACGCGGTCGCCTACTTCTACAAATATTTTTTCAATACGGGTTCCGCCTGCGGAGGAAATGTAATTCTTGTACATAGGCTCAATGGTGGAGGTAAATTCATATATTTGGTCTATCTCCTGTTGTGATACCTGTTCTGCCTGTACTTTAACTGCGTCATCTTTTTTAGTCTCCGCTTGTTTGTTGTCCTTTGTGCAGGAAGTAAATGCGAATGTCAATAATCCTGCTGCCAACAATATTTTTGCAAATCTTTTATTCATTTTATTTTTATGTTTTTTATTACCTTATTAATATATACACTTCTTTTAAAACAAGTATTTACTATTGCCTGCAGGTGCTACCTGCCAAGGACTTTTTCGTAATTAGCTTGGGCTGACAGATAATCGTAAAGAGCCTGCTGATAATTCAAACGGCTTTGTGTCAATGCCAATTCACTGTCGTTAAGTTCCAATATAGTTCCCGAACCTGTGTTGTAACGCACCTTAGCTATGTCATAACCTCTTTCAGCCTGCGCAATGGCTTCTTTATTGACCGCCAATTGTTCTTTAGCTGCATTCATGCTTTTCAGAGCACTCTCTATTTGAAGATTCATTCCGTCTTTAACGTAATCTCTTTGCAATTGCAATTCCTTTAAACCTATTTCCACTTGCTTTTGCTGGTTGATTATGGTATTGCCGTTGAAGATAGGAATACTTAACGTAACACCTACAAGAGCCGAAGACACCCATTTGTAATCGGAAATCTTAAAATCTTCCGATTGAGTCAAATAAGAATATTGTCCGAAGGCTGCCAAAGACGGTAAGTGTTGATATTTAACCATCTTAAGGTTATGTTGCATTGATGCTATATTCAAATCCAACTGTCTTAATTCGGTATTTTCCGCTAAAGAACGGTTTGATTGGAATTCGTTGAGTAAAGAAACGTTGTTTTCATAGTCTTGCAATGTTTCGGTTACTTCCACTTCCTGTGATTCAGGCAAAGACAAAAGCATCTTCAGTTGAAGCATTGCCAATTCCACGCCGTTTTTAGCCTGAATGTATGTCGGGTTAAGGTTATTGACTTGTACTTGTGCCCTTAAGTAGTCATATTCACTTGTAACTCCGTGTTCGTATGCCGTTTTGGTGAACTTAAGGGTTTCGTTGGCATTGTCAATACTTTGTTTCAATACTTTTAAAGAAGCATTAGCCAACAGAACGCTGTAATATGCATCTTTGACCTGTTTAGTCATGTCAATATCGGAGGAATGCGCCTTTTCAAGAATCAAATCTATGTCGGTTTGTTTTGATTTAATGGATTCCCAAAGTGAAAAGTTTACAAGCGGCATTTGAGCGGATACTGTACCCGTATAAGAGTTTTTGTAACCGATTTCCATGTAGGATTTACCGCCGAAAGCAGCCGACATGCTGGCAGGCATAAACATTACGCTTTTCATAATGTTGTTGGTGTACTGACCGCTTGCCGAAACACTCGGAAGAAGGTTGCCGAGAGTTTCTTTCTTTGAGTAATCAACCCTTTGGATTTCCAAATCCGCAATTTTAAGCGTAGGGTTGTTGTCGTGTGCAATGTTAAGGGCTGATTTTAAATCCAGACGCAAAACTCCGCCTGATGTTTCAGCCGTATTTTGAGCTTTAAGGCTCCATGCACTTACCACACTCAAGGAAAGAAATAAGTAACTGATGATTTTAGTTCTTTTCTTCATTTCTTTTTTCTTGTTGTTTTTATATTGTTAATTAAAATTATCTTTCTATTTTGTCTTTTAATACCGTGTAATAATACTTATCACAAACTTCAACGCCTTTCAAAGTCGCCACACCCCTTATTATAGTGAAAAGATGCGCTGCGAAAAGCCTCATAATATCGAATTCTTTGCCCATAAAAGAGAATGTTCTTTGTCTGGGATCCTTTTCGCCGCTTACCAAAAGCGCCAATAAGAATTCAGGTTCCACTTCAGGGAAAATAAAGCCTTCGTTTTGTGCGTTTTTGTACGATGTAAGCATAACGTCTTTCATAAACTGCGCATGCATTCCTATCAATTCACACGCTATTTCGGGATATTGTTTTTTTAGATTGAAAAGCCGTGCAACGCTTATTTGGTTTGCATTGTCTATTATGGCAAAACAAGTCTTCAATATCTGAATCAAAGGATTTTCTTCTTCGTTTCTTATGGCTAAAAGTTTGTTTTGGTTTTCGGTTTGGTAGTAATAAAGGGTTTGTTTTATCATTTCGTCTTTGGAAGGAAAGATTTCATAAAGCGTACGTTTGCTTATGCCAAGATTTTCGGCGATATTGTCCACCTTAATATCCTTACAGTCCTTTTGAATGAACTGCCGCATAAACTCTTCCATTATTTTCTCTTTATATTCCATTGTTTTCTTCCTCTTACATTAGATATTGAACTTTTGATATTGCATATTGGGTTTGGTTTTGTGCTTTTTTGATAAATCCGAAGCGAAATCTCCGATGTCAAATGCCCGCTCCCTAATCTCCCGAGCCAAGTATCAAAATTTCGGTTTGCAAAATTACAGAAAACTTTTGAAACGAAAAAAGTTTTTTCGGTTTTTATTTAAAAAATTTTACATTTTGCTTTACTGACTGCATGAAAACGCCCTGCTTTTTTGCAGTACATTGCCGCTTTACATTGTATGTTTGCCGCCCCTTGCCGTATTAATTCAAAAAAAACACTTTTTTTACCCTAAAAAAATAGTTTTTTTACCTCAAAAAAACAGTTTTTTTGAAAATAAAATGCGACGGGGCGGCGGCATGAAGCAAAAAGGCATGAAAATAACGTCAAAAGGCAAAAATTTGCTGCATAAAGGTGGTAATTAAAATAAATTTCATAATTTTGCAATGCATTCCGAAGAAAACAAGGCGTGTTTTTAATATTTTAAGACATGTTTGCCTTGAAAGGAAATGCGGCATTAGTATATTATTGTAAATAATTGAAAAAACCAAATAATCATGGATTTGAATAAAATAAAAGAAACCGTAGAGGGTTTGACGCAAAACGAAAAGGTTAAGGAAGTTTTGAACAGTGATATGGCTAAAAACGTTATGGATAAGGTCAAAAACGTCAAAAAAGAAGACGTTGAAGACATCGTAAACAAGGCTAAAGATTTGTTAGGCGGCTTAAAGAAATAAGCATATTGCGCAATGTCCGTATTAATTAAGAACGTATTGCTCGAAAACAGCAAGACAGACGTTTTAATTGAAGGAAAGAAATTTTCCCGCATAGGAAATATTGACTCCTTATCGGTTAAAGCTGACAGAATTATAGACGGTACAGACTTGGCATTGCTTCCTGCTTTTTACAATTTGCATACCCATGCGGCAATGTGCCTTTTGAGAGGTTTTTGTGAGGATTTGCCGTTGATGCCGTGGCTTGAAACCATTTGGAAAAAGGAAGCCGTTATGACGGGAGAGGACATTTATGACGGAACACGCCTTGCCGTTTTGGAAATGATAAGAAGCGGTACGGTCTTTTTCGCAGACATGTATTGGTTTCATCAAGACGTTTTGCGGGCAGTGGAAGAAATGGGAATAAGATGCAATATCGGCGTTACGTTTATGGATAATCTGGGTGAGAAAACGATACAGGATAATTTTTCTTTCCTTGATCAGTACAGCAAATACGGCAATGATTTGATTACTTTCGCACCTGCACCCCATGCGATATATACTTGCAGCGGTGATTTGTACAAACGTTGTTTTGAAAACGCAGAAAAAAACAATCTTTTCATGCAGACCCACCTTGCAGAGACTGTAACCGAGACCGAAGACTGCAAAAAAGCTCATCAAGGCATGACACCCGTGGAGTATTTGGACTCATTGGGAGTTTTAAGTGACAGGGTTATTGCCGCACATTGCGTACATCTTACCCCGAACGATGCAAAGATTTTATCCCAAAGGCAGGTTACTGCCGTACACAACCCTTGCAGCAATATGAAACTGTCTTCGGGAGTGTTTAATATGCCTTTGGCAAAAGCAAACGGTATGAAAATTGCATTGGGAACCGACGGATGTTCTTCAAACAACAATTTGAGCATGATGGAAGAGATGAAAACGGCGGCTTTGTTGGCAAAAGTACGGTTTGATTCCACAGAAGTTCTTTCGGCAAAGGAAGTTTACGATATGGCAACGGTAAACGGTGCCGCCGCTTACGGACTTAATGCGGGCAGAATAGCAGAAGGTGCCGATGCCGACTGCATTTTGGTGGATATGACAAACGAACGTTTGACTCCTTCGTGGAATCTTATATATAATATGGTATACAGTGCCGACAGTTCGTGTATTGATACCGTTATTTCTGCAGGAAAGATTCTTATGGAGCACCGCCATGTGAATAATGAGGAGGAAATAATTGCCAAAGCACGTAAATTTATTGATAAATAATAAGAATAATGAAAACATTGCAGCAAATAAATCAGACGATGCGGCATTTGGGTGCAAAAACACGGCTTAAAAGTGCGGTGAATATGCGTTTTGCCGTCTTGATATCGGTACTTACGGCGTTTATTCCATTATACGGACAGATAAATGACGATTATTGGGTTTTGGTTGAAGGCGGCAGTTTTACAATGGGCTGCAATGACGGTGAAAAGGAGTGTTATCCTGACGAACAACCTGCGCATAAAGTTAATTTGAACACATTTTATATAGGTAAATACGAGATTACCGTTAAGCAATACAGGACATACTGCACCAAAACGGGAAAACAAATGCCTAATATGCCGTCTTCGGGTTGGCAGGACGATTATCCTATTGTCAATATAACATGGGAAGACGCCGATGCGTTTGCAAAATATTACGGATGCCGTCTTCCAAGCGAAGCGGAATGGGAATATGCGGCTAAAGGCGGGAAAAAATCCGCAGGTTACATATATTCGGGCAGTAATGACTGGGATGAAGTCGGTTGGAGCTTTGAAAATTCTGCCAAAACGTTGCATCCCGTCGGTCAGAAGAAGCCTAACGAATTGGGAATATATGATATGAGCGGCAATGCGTGGGAATGGTGCAATGACAGCTATGAAGTTTTTTATTATGCCTCATCTCCGAAAGATAATCCCAAGGGTCCGCAAAAAGGATTGGGCAAAGTAAACAGGGGAGGATGCTTTTCGTTTGATTATTCACTGATGAACGTCCATCACCGCAGATGTTCGGATGCATCAAGCAAGGGAACGGGAACAGGATTCCGATTGGTAAAAGACGTAAAGAAGAAATAAAAATTAAAAATAGGCGTATTTAGGTTGCGGAGACTGCGTATCGCCGCTGGAATAAGAAGAATAAAAGAGAAAATACTAAATAAAAATTAGAATATGAGCAGAAAAATTTTTATAACTCTTGTTTTTATGTTGTGCAGCGTGCTTGGCGTTCAGGCACAACAGCAATGGAAATATGTGAGCAGGGAAAATATTGGATTTAAGATGCCTGAAAATTGGAGGATGCTTAATGCTGCCAAACCGCAAGGCGATATGACGGTGACAATAGAGGATCCCGACAGTAAAAGTTTCGTGGAAATCAAATGCGAAAGGTACAAAATAAACCTTAAAGTGCGTGCTAACGATGTTGCGGCATTGCGTTCTGGACAGCCTACGTTTGAATACATGGAGATAGATAAGGTTAAGGCGACTCAGTTCAATGGTTTTGATGCCCAAGTGTTGAACTACACCAACACTTACTTGAATGACGTATATAAAGGCTTTATTTATGCTTTCGTAAAGGAAGGTTACACTTATACGGTGGAGTCTTACGGCGAGGATAATCCGCAAACGCAGAATTTTTTGCGTCAAATAATCAGTACGGTGAATGTAAATTCGGCTGATAAGAAAGAAAATATAAAGGATCAGGCAGAAGAATTTGTTCCGCAGGGATGGGCAAAAGAGGAAATAGATAACAGTGCGGAGATTGCAGCCAAAGAAGCCGAGATAGCAGCAGCCAAAGCCGCTAAAGAGGCAGCCAAAGCCAAGGCTAAAGAAGAAAAAGCCCAACAAAAAGCCCAAAAGCAAGCCGAAAAAGAACAAAAAGATTTAGCAAAAAAGCAAGCGGAGTTTGATAAACAGCAAAAGAAATTGGAAAAGCAGCAAATCCAAGCCGATAAAGCACGTGCCAAAGCAGAAAAACGTGCTGCCAAGGCCGAAAGAAAGCTTTTCGAAAAGGAGAACAAGCTTAAAGAGCTTACAAACAGGCAAAAGGCTATTGACAAGGAGCTTAATAAAATTGCTAAAGAGCAATTGAAATTAAACGAAGACTACGGTAAGGCACAGCTTAAGGATGATCAGAAGAAAATGGAGAAGATTCAAAAGCAGCAAAGCAAACTTGCCAATAAGGTTACCTCACTTAATAAGGAGCGTGACGGAATAACGAAGAAATTAAGCGTATTTTAGCTTATAACATTGTAGTATATTTTGAGCCGTGCACTGTTTGCACGGCTTTTGTTTTGTTATGCGGTTTTGAAGTCTTGTTTTGGGTTTGTAAGGCATGATTGTATGCCGTCAAAGTCTTGTTTTAAACCCTTAAAGTGTAATCTTGTGCCGTCATTGTATTATTTCAATTATTTAAAACGTGATTTTAAGCCGTTGAGGTTTTGTTTTAAGGGAATGTAAAGGTTTTTAAATGGAAATATATAGTGCTTTTTTGTTGCTTTACGTTAGTAAAAAACCGCCTTACGGCATCTCTTTGCCGCCCCTTGCCGTGTTAATCTGAAAAAAAGGGTTTTTTTATATCAAAAAAACAGTTTTTTTAGGGTAAAAAAATAGTTTTTTTGAAAATAATACGCCACGGGGCGGCGGCAATGTACCTTAAAGCACCGGTAAAAGGATTAAGGGCATAGTTTATTTCGGGATAAAATGCCGCAAAACGTAACTTGAAAACCGTTAGGCGGTTATCCGCATGAAAAAGATGCTTTTGCAAAGAATGTTTTTAATAAAACGTAAAAATTTATTCAGAATGTTGCCAAATTAAAAAATTGTCGTATCTTTGCAAACTGAAATCGGGATGTAGCGCAGTTGGTAGCGTACTTCGTTCGGGACGAAGTGGTCGCCTGTTCGAGTCAGGTCATCCCGACTTTATTTATAATATACCTTATTATATTATGCATTATGAAAACTAAACTTTCCCAAATATTAATCTCCCTGCTAATAATAATTACTCTGTCGTCATGCGGACAGAAACAGCAGACAAAAGATTTCGGTAAACTCACCGATGAAGAAAAAATTCAGTTGTTGGATATAAAAATAAGGAAAGATCCCAAAAATGCGGAGTTGTATTACCAACGCGGACAGGTGTTTTATGCTATGGGAAATACGCAGGAAGCGATGTTTAACGTCAAAAAAGCCGTTGAATTGGACAAAAAGCAGGTCAAATACTATATTCTTGAGGCTGACGTGTTCTTTTCACGCGGAGAAACGACACTTGCGTTCAATGCTTTGCAAGATGCGATCAAAATAGACAATAAATCAACCGAAGCATACCTCAAAACGGCGGAATTAAGTCTGGACTTGAGGGATTACAAACGTTGTCTTGAAAGTATAGAGAAGGTATTGGAGACGGATAAATTGAATCCGCAGGCTTATTTTATGCGTGGTTGGGTAATGAAAGAAAGCGGTGATACCGTCCGTGCGGTGAAAGATTACAAAAAAGCAATAGAACTCAAAAGCGATTACGAGGAACCTTTTGAGGAATTGGGACTCCTTTATGCCCAAAAGAATGACGGTTTGGCTGTTGATTATTTAAAAAGTACCATAAAGATAAATCCCGAAAATACTAACGCAATGTATGCCCTTGCAATGTTTTATCAGGAAAACAATGCGCAGCAGCAGGCTTTGGATTTGTACGGACAGATATTGAAAATCAAACCTGATCACGCCGATGCGATACATAATGTCGGTTGGATTAACTATAAATATAAGCAGGACTACAATACTGCACTTGATTGCTTCACCAAGGCTATCCGTGCCGACAGTAATTTTTACCAAGCATGGTATAACCGCGGCATGACCTACGAAAAATTGGGACAACATGCCCAAGCACAGGCAGATTTTGAGAAAGCGGAGAGTTTATATACCGAGTAAGTGCCGTAAATAGGCGTAAAAATAAAAATTGTTAATAACTTTTACGGAATAAAGTGATGGGGTAAATAAATTTTTTGTAATTTTGCAAAAATTATGAAGGCTTTAACAGACATATTACATAATACACCGAAGATGTGTTGCGAAAGCGAAATGAAAAACTTTCAAAAAATTTTATTTGTATTATACTGAATTTTGGTTTTCTTTTAAAAGAAAACCTTTTTTTTAATTTGCAGGCGGACAAAATATTTAATGAATAAATAAAGACTGATATCATGACAAATCTTAAAGGCAAAAATTTAATTTCCATTACGGATTACACAAAGGAAGACTACCTTACCGTATTGGATTTGGCTGAAAAATTCGAAAAGAACCCAAATCAGCCTATTTTAACTGACAAAGTAGTCGGTTCTTTGTTTTTTGAACCTTCCACGCGTACCCGTTTGAGTTTTGAAACGGCGGCAAACCGTCTGGGAGCACGTGTTATAGGATTTTCAAACCCATCTGCAACATCCTTACAAAAGGGAGAAAGTCTTCATGATACCATAAAGATGGTGTCTTCTTATACGGACATTATCGTAATGCGTCATCACAAAGACGGTGCATCACGTTACGCAAGCGAAGTTTCGCCAGTTCCGTTGATTAACGCAGGTGACGGAGCCAATCAACACCCTACCCAGTGTATGCTTGATTTGTATTCAATCCGTAAGACACAGGGAACTTTGGAGAATCTGAAGATTGCGATGGTCGGGGACTTGAAATACGGCCGTACCGTGCATTCTTTGGTTCAGGCAATGAGTAATTTTAATGCCGAATTCCACTTTGTGTCGCCTAAATCGTTGGCTATGCCTGATCATGTGAAGGATTACGCACGTAACGCGGGTTTGAAATACTTTGAGTACGACAAATTGGAAGACGTTGTGCCGTTTGCCGACATCATTTACATGACCCGTATTCAAAAAGAGCGTTTCCCGGATTTGTTGGAGTATGAAAAAGTTAAGAATGCTTACATTATGACGGCTGCAACTCTGAAGGGTTGTAAGGAAAACATGAAAGTTTTGCATCCGTTGCCTCGTGTGAACGAGATAACGATGGATGTGGATAAGACACCGTATGCTTACTACTTCCAGCAGGCACAAAACGGTATGTATGTGCGTCAGGCATTGATTGCATCCATACTTGGTTACGCAGATAAGGTAAAATAACGAATTAACATTATAGGAGATAAAGTCATGACAACAAATAATAAAGAACTTGTAGTTGAAAAAATAGATAACGGTACGGTTATAGACCATATTCCTGCCGATAAAGTGTTTAAGATTGTCCGTATATTGGGATTGGAAGCGTACGAGGACGAGATATTGATAGGTACGAATCTTTGCAGTAAGAAATACGGAAAGAAAGGTATATTAAAAATAAAGAATAAATACTTTTCGCAGGATGAGATTGACAAGATTGCGATCATTTGTCCGACTGCTACGATAATTATTATCAAGAATTACGAGGTTGAACAGAAAAAGCATCTTGAGATTCCTAAACATATACACAAGATAGTGAAGTGTATAAACCCTAACTGCATAACAAACGTTGAGGAAATAGAGACTAATTTTGACGTTGTGAATAATGACCCTATCCAGATACAGTGTCATTATTGCGAAAAGACAATGGAAGAAATTATTTTCAATGAATAAACCTGTCATAAGGGATACATATTTAGTTAATAATTAATTTGGCAAGAGGTTTTCTTATCTAAAGAAAACCTCTTTGTTAATATCCGACAGTTCGTTTGGGTTTAACAGACAAAATAGGAGACAAGAGCGTATCAAAAAGCGAATAAATCAGCTTTAATAGTCAAGAAACAGATATAAGATGCGGTTTCAGTGCAGTTAAAACAATGAAAGCTGTTTTTGTTTTTGCGGAAAATCTTTCAAATATGCGAAAACATCTTCGGGTTCGGATATAATATTGTATTTACTGCACGTGTCGTTATACAACCGCATTAAATTGGCGCTATTTGGTGATTGGATATTGTATCTGTTGCCGTAAAGATTGATATATTTTTGCTTTAAATCAGGATTGAACTTATCCAAAAAAGAATAAAAATACTCCCTGTTGCCGTCCCTTAACGTCATACCCATCCCGAAGCATATAATACCTTTGACATCATTGGCAACGCAGGCTTCAAGTATGTTTTTGATGTTTTGCTCGCTGTCCGTAATGAAAGGAAGCACGGGACAAAGCCATACAACGGTCGGAATATTGTTTTGTTTGAGTATCTCCAAAACCTTTATCCTCACATTGGTCGTACAAACATTCGGTTCAATAATTTTGCTTAACTTATCGTCCGTACAAGTAAGTGTAATCTGGACGGCACATTTAGTTCTGCGGTTTATTTCTTTCAACAAATCCAAATCCCGCAGCACAAGGTCGGATTTGGTTATCATTGTCGCCCCGCAATTCCTCTCAAGAATAACCTCCAAACACTTTCTGGTTATAAATAGCTCGTTTTCGCAGGGCTGATACGGGTCCGCCATCGAACCTGTGCCTATCATGCATTTTTGTTTCTTCCTTTTAAGGGCATCATCCAACAATTCCACGGCATTTTCCTTCACTTCTATGTCTTCCAATGCGTGATTAAAGCCGTAACACTTGCTTCTGGTGTCGCAATATACGCAACCGTGAACACAACCTCTGTAAACGTTTATACCGTTATTGGCTCCCGTGATAATATTCTTGACTTTTACAAAATGCATATTGCCTTATGATTCTTGTTTGTGTCGTTTTGCAAACAGTTTTCTGCCGCCTACAATCAATAACACCGCAGTTAATATCAATACAATGCCCGTAAAAAGTCTTAAAGTAAAGACTCCGTCAAATACGGTGATGCTTATTATCACTGCAGTGACTGGTTCCAATGCTCCCATGACGGCTGTAGGTGTTGAACCTGCATAAAATATACCTATGTTAAGGAATGTCATGGCTATTATAGTAGGAACGCATGCCAACATGATTATCCAGCCCAATGAAGTTACGTTCGGTATCATTATTATTCTGTTTTGCGGCAACAAAAGGGAATAAAGACCTATTGTCACGGCGGCAAACATCATTATGAAGAAGGTCATTTTAAACGGAGTGATGTTCAATTTGGCACGGTTCACGATTACTATATATACGGCGTAAGTTAAAGATGATATAAGCACCAAAACTATTCCCAAGACGGAGAGTTTAGCCTGTCCGTCGCCTTGATAAAGCAGCCCGATGCCGAAAACGCTTAAGGCAATGGACACAACGGTTAAAAGCGATGTTTTTTCACGGAAAAAGACCGCCATTATAACCGCCACCATTATCGGATAGGCGAAAAGTATCGTTGAGGCAATGCCCGAGTCCATATAGTTGAACGATGTATACAGCGTAAGAGCCGATGCGGCGAATATGACACCCAAGCATGCCAATACTTTAAACTCCTCTTTGGTTATTTTAAGCGGGATTCTGCGTATTTTGAGAATTGCCAGCAGTATGATTACGGCAAAGACGAACCTGTAAAAAATAACGCTTGTCGGATTGAAGCCTTCTTTGTATAAAAACAAGGCACCCAAAGGGTTGGTTCCGTAAGCCACCGCTGCAATTATTCCTGATAAATATCCTTTTATTTTGTCATTCATACGTTTTGTGTTTGTTGTAAGTTACAATACGGATGCCGATAAACATTCCGTATTTTTGATTTGCAAAGATAGTTCATTTTAGTCACATAGAAGCATAGCCCGAAGGTGCAATATTGCCGCCTTATGCTTTTTCGCTGCCGCCCCGTGCCATATTAATCTGAAAAAAACAGTTTTTTTACCTCAAAAAAACAGTTTTTTCGGGTCAAAAAAAGGGTTTTTTTGAAAATAATAAGCCACGGGGCGGCGGCAAGACGCAAAAGGGCATGGATTTTATGTGAAAGGGCGGGAATTTTCAATGTTTTTATAAGCGCAAAAAGCGTTAAAGTAAAAATAAATTGAATTTTCGGTGGATTACGATGCTTATTTAATGAAAAATTTTTTACCTTTGCAAAGTTTTACGGACGTTTAAGATACCTAATGTCCCGAAACGGTAAGTTTATTTATTAATTAACAATGTAAAACACGTTAAATAACATGAGTAATCTTTTATCCGACAGAATTAACCGTCTGTCCCCTTCGGCAACATTGGCAATGAGCCAGAGAAGTTCCGAATTGAAAGCACAAGGAGTGGATATTATTAATATGAGTGTGGGCGAACCTGACTTCAATACGCCTGATCATATCAAACAAGCGGCAAAAAAAGCCGTTGATGACAACTATACGCGTTATTCTCCTGTGCCTGGTTATCCTGAATTGAAAAAAGCCATAGTTGATAAGCTTAAACGCGAAAACAATTTGGAATATACGCCTGACCAGATAGTGGTTTCCAACGGTGCAAAGCAAAGTGTGTGCAACGCAGTGATGGCTTTGATATCCAAAGGCGATGAGGTGATTATTCCGGCTCCTTATTGGGTGTCTTATCCGCAGATGGTACTTATGGCAGACGGCACGCCAGTGTTTACCGAAGCCAAGATAGAACAGGATTTCAAGATTACGCCGCAACAATTGGAGAGCGTGATAACTCCTAAAACGAAGATGCTTATTCTTTGTTCGCCATCCAATCCTACGGGATCGGTATATACGGCTGAAGAAATGGAAGGTTTGGCAGCTGTTTTGAGAAAATATCCGAATGTTTACGTTATTTGTGACGAGATTTACGAACATATCAACTATACAGGCAAGCATGCTTCGCTTGCTGCATGTGAAGGAATGAAGCAAAGGTGTATTATCATTAACGGAGTAAGTAAAGCTTATGCCATGACGGGATGGCGTATCGGTTATATAGCAGCTCCTGTTGAGATAGCGAAGGCTTGCAACAAATTGCAGGGACAATATACCAGCGGTCCGTGCTCGGTTTCACAGATAGCAGCTGTTGCTGCATACAATATGCCGCAGGATTGCGTTGAACAGATGCGTCAGGCATTTGAAAGAAGGAAAAACCTTATTGTTAAATTGTCAAAAGAAGTTCCGGGGTTTGAAGTAAACGATCCTCAGGGAGCATTCTATCTTTTCCCGAAGTGTTCGTATTATTTCGGCAAGACTGACGGAAAGAAAGTAATCAATAATTCCACCGATTTCGCTATGTACCTTTTGGAAGAAGGACATGTGGCAACCGTAGGCGGTGATGCATTCGGTTCTCCTGAATGTTTCCGTATGAGTTATGCTACTTCGGATGAAAATATCACCGAGGCAATACGCAGAATCAAAGAAGCGGTAAGCAAATTGAAGTAAAAATTTAATTTTAATAATGTTTCATCTCAAGAATAGGTGACTTTGCTTTGCAAAGCTGCCTATTCACTTTTATGTTTATGAGTAAGAGTCAGGCAAACAGATAAAATAACGCTTCGTTTTAGCGAAACATTTTATTATCTTTGCTATGCACGGAAATAAGATGGCGTTTGAAGAAAATAATATCGCAGATCAGTAAAATAATATCGCAGATCAGTAAAATAAAACGCCTGATTAGTAAAATAAACAGGCGTTTCATTTTTGAATAAAAGCATAAGAATTTATTCTGTTATGAACAGCGTAATATTTTTTTCGTTCGTACGGGCTTGTAACCACTGAAGGATTTTGGATTTCTCCTCATTGGTGATGTTAGCCTTCTTATCAGAAGTCAATACCGCCATAACTGTTTTTTTGTTAGCCGTATCAGCCGTATTGGCAGTGGTTGTAAGGGAAAGACTTACGGTTTTGATGTCAGGGAACAGCACTTTTATCTCGTTGCTTAAGTCATTGTTGAGAGTTTCAAGCCGTTTGTATTTGTCCAATTCCGTTTCCAATTCGGTGATGTGCTTGTTCAGTGCGATATTATGCTCATCCATTGCAATAAGAGTGTCTGTCTGCGTACCTTGAAGCAATTCCAATGAATATTTACCCAATTTGTAGTCGTTTAAAGACGATTTGGCTTTGTTAATTTCACTTGCCGTTATTTCCTTACCGATTGAAACCAAACGGATGGTGTGCGTCTTTTTGTTTATTTCGTTGGATATTATTTTATTGGACGCAGATGAGAAATTGTCGTGTATGAATCGGTTAAGATTGCTTCTTAACAAAGAATCCTGAACGATATTGATGGTCATCACAAGTGCAGGCACTAATGTAATGGCTATGATTAATAAGAATTTGTTGCGTATCTTTGAAAAATGTTGTTTGTTTATGTCCAGTTTTTGTTTGAATTTCATAAACCTTACGCCCAATATGGTAGCCATACAGATGAAAACGCTGTTTATAAAGTAAAGATAAAACGCTCCGAAGAAGAATTGCAACTGTCCCGTGCCCAATCCGTAACCTGCCGTGCACAAAGGAGGCATTAAAGCCGTAGCAATGGCAACTCCTGGCACTACATTGCTTTTTTGTTTGGAACAAGTGGCTATAACACCTGCCGCACCGCCGCAAAAAGCAATCAAAACATCATACAAAGTAGGTGCCGTACGGGCTATAAGTTCGCTTTGAGGCTCGTCAAAAGGCGATATAAACCAATAAACAGTAGCCGTCAAAATACTTATACCCGTTGCAATCAAATAATTCTTGAAACTGCGTTTTAAAAGCTCCATATCAATGGTACCTACAGCGAATCCCACACCGATAATAGGTCCCATCAAAGGAGAGATAAGCATTGCTCCGATAATTACTGCCGTAGAATTGACGTTCAAACCCAATGATGCCACGAAAATGGCGAGAATTAAAATCCATAAATTAGCACCGCGGAAACTTACGCCTTGTCTTATTTCGTCCAAGACCAACATTTCGTCATCTTTGTCGTATCTCAAATCAAAGTATTTGCGCAAAACGGCTTTTATCCGCATCTTTGTGAAATTGTTTTTCATAGACTGTTTGGTTTTTAGGCAGATTTGTTAAATCAAAATAATAAATTATAAACGTGGGGATTGGAAGAAAAATTGTATGAAAATTATTTATTGTGTAAAATTTGCCATTTAAAGCGACGGTTCTGCACGGTTTTTGTATCTTTGCAGCATAAAACCGTTTAAACACTGCATTTGATTATGAAAAAATACATATTTATCATATTGTTATCGCTGGTCGCATTCCCGTTATATCCGCAAAACCAAACAGCGGAGGATAAGGAAGAAATTTATGACAAGGTCTGGGTGCTTTCAAGATTGAATAACAAGAAGATTGTGTACAAAGACGGCAGGGAGAAGATAACTTTGGTAATTACAAGGGAGAATGAATATGCCAGCGGGTCTTCGGGTTGCAATACATACGTGTCACAGGTGGTGATAAAACGTAACCATATTATGTTCAGGTCTATCGGTTCCACCAAAATGGCATGTCCTGACGACAATATTGCTTCGGAGAGAATTTATTTGACAAATTTAAACGACGTGGATTCGTATAAAATCATTGACGAAGACCTTTATTTATATAAAAACGGCCGTCCCGTATTAGTTTACACCAAAGAATAAAACCCTGCAGTTATTGCAAAAGACAGTTAAGGCTGTTTGTTCGGCTTTAATACCGTTTGCGGAGGTTAAAATATAGAGTAAAGAGCATAAAAAGCAATATTATTATTGCGGATTGTGCGTTTTTTATTATTTTTGCACAAAATTTTTATTTCGGAATATGGATATTATAATTGCAGGCGACGGAGAAGTAGGTTTTCATTTGGCAAAAACACTTTCAAAGGTAAGACATAACATCACGGTGGTTGATCCGCACAGCGAATTGCTTAAATTATTGCAAACGGATAATGATTTGCTCACAGTAACCGGCTCTTCGACTTCCATAAATGTTCTCAAACAGGCGGGGATAAGTTCCTGTGATTTGTTGATAAGCGTTTTGCATGAGGAGACAATCAATATAATTACATGCATATTGGGTAAACGTTTGGGAGCAAAGCGTACTATTGCAAGGGTATCATCTTTGGAATATCTGAATGATGATAACAAAAGTATGTTCAAAGCTTTGGGCATAGATGAAATGGTATCTCCCGAAAGAATTGCAGCAAAGGAAATAACCAATTTGCTTACACGTAATACGGCAACCGAGGTCTTTGATTTTTCCGGTGGCTTGTTATCCATTTATATGACGCGTTTGGATGAAAATGCGGTCTTTGTGGATAAGACAATAGCAGAGGTAGCAAAACTCTATCCGCAAATGGATGCCAGAATAGTTTGTATTATACGTTCGGGGCAGACAATCATTCCGGGCGGAGACGATGTTTACCGTTCGGGAGATTTGATTTATTTGCTTGTAAAGCCTGACAGTTTGGAAATAGTGAAGGCTTTGTTCAAAAAGACGGAGTACCAGATAAAGAATGCTATTATTTTAGGCGGCGGCAGGATAGGAAGAAGGGCTGCATTGAATATTCAGGACAATATTTCTCTTAAAATAATTGAGCAGGATAAGGAACGGTGTTTTAAATTGGTGGATGATTTGGATAAGACAATGGTTATAAACGGTAACGGAAGCGATATATCGTTGTTAATGGACGAAGGTTTGGCAGATACTGATGCATTCATCGCCACAACGGGTTCGACGGAAACAAATATCTTAAGTTGTTTGCATGCGCACCGTCAAGGAGTGAAAAAGACCATTGCATTGGTGGAAAATATCAATTATATAGACGTTTCGCAAGATATAGGAATAGATACGATCATTAATAAAAAACTGATAACGGCAAGTTACATTGCACGGTTTACCTTGTCAGGTGAAGTAACTTCGAGTAAATGGCTTTCGGGTATAGATGCTGAAGTATTCGAAGTCATAGTCAAAGAAAAATCTCCTGCAACCAAAGACATAATAATGAACCTGTCAATACCGAAAGGAGTTTCCATAGGAGGTATTGTAAGGGACGGGGAAAGTTTTATAGCAAGAGGTAACACTCAAATAGAGACAGGGGATAAGGTAGTGGTATTCTCTTTACCTGAATCGGCAAACAAAGTTATGAAACTGTTTAATTAGTGCGGCAAAATGCCTTTTGAATATGATTTTAAGCAGGGTTAATAAGAAAATAGCAGGATATTTACTCGGTAAATTGATGCTTTTGTGGTCTGTGATGTGCCTTATTCCGACATTTGCGGCATATTGGAACCATGAAGCGGCATTGAGAGTATTTATTATGACTGTTTGCTTTTTTGCCGTGATAGGATTTTCGCTTACTTTTTTGTGCCGCAATTATGAGATAACCGTCGGTAAGCGTCAAGGGCAGATTATTGTCGGTCTTATATGGATTCTTATTCCCCTTTGTGCATCTTTGCCTTATATGTTTTTTGCAGAGACATTTTCGGTGACCGATGCTTTGTTTGAATCGTTTTCAGGTTTTACCACAACGGGATCTACGGTTATAGAAGATTTGTCTAAAGTACCAGTATCGTTACTTGTTTACCGCAGTATGACACAATGGGTAGGCGGATTGGGATTTACGCTTTTGATAATAGCATCGTTGAGTAAGTATTCGGGTAATCTGAATAATTTGTTCAATGCCGAATTCTTTTCTTTGACATCGGGAAAGATGTATCCGCATCTTAAAGACACCGTAAAGATGATATTTTTTGTTTATTCGTTTCTTACAATAGGTTGTTTCGTATTTCTTTTCATCGGAGAGATGGATTTCTGGACTGCATTGTCGCATTCTTTTTCCACAATATCTACGGGAGGCTTTTCCACTTCTGACGGCAATATCGGATCGTTTTCTTCCTACAGCCAATGGGTGATAATGTGTTTTATGTTTTTAAGCGGAATAAGTTTTTTTATAATAATATATTTTTTCAGAGGCAAATTCAAATCTGTATTCAAGGACGAACAACTTAAATATTATACATTATTAATATTATTTGTCAGTTTGTGTTTTGTGGTTTATTGGACACTGCGCAGCGATATGTCTTTGAGTGAAAGAATCAAGGATTCATTGTTTTATTCCGTATCAATGGTTTCTTCAACAGGGTATGATTTACAATTAAAAGCTCCCGGAAGTTTCGTATGTGCATGCTTATTGCTTTTGATGATTATAGGCGGTTGCTCGGCATCATCATCTACGGGACTTAAGATAATAAGAGTTATTATTTTGGTGCGTTATGCACGCACGGCATTAACCAAATTGTTCCATCCCCATGCAGTAGTGCCTGTAAGATATAACGGAAAATCGGTAAGGGAAGATGATATAAGGCGTATATTCGGCTTCTTCTTCTTGTATGCAGTTATTTTCGTATCGGGAATATTTATTTTGTCTTTGGCAGGCAATGATTTTTCTTCTTCAATAGCCGTAAGTGCCGCCAATTTGGGTAATATAGGACCCGTTGTCGGAGAGATGGCACAGGGTTTCAGTTATTCATCGTTAAATACTCTCTCCCAATTTACGCTTATAGTTATGATGCTGTTGGGAAGATTGGAAATATATTCGTTTTTAGCTCTTTTCTCAAAATCTTTTTATAAGAAAATATGAAGGAAGTAAGAATAAAACGGAAGAACCCTAATATTAAGATGTTTGCAAGCCTGTTCCGCGTGATGGGAATATTGCTTGTGATGGAAAGCCTGTTTATGCTTGTTTGCACAAGCGCATCCTTTGTCGCACATCAATACCTTGCCGTCAAGAGTATGCTTACTGGAGCGGGTATAACGCTTTTTGCTGGCATATTGATGTGGTTGCCTTTCAGGAAACGTTCGCTTGAGATAGATAAACGTACAGGATTTTTGATAGTTACGCTTATATGGATAATTTTTTCGTTCTTCGGAGCATTGCCTGCATATATCGGAGGTTATATACCGTCTTTTATTGACGCTTATTTCGAAACTATGAGCGGCTTTACCACAACAGGTTCGTCGGTTCTCAACGATGTTGAATCCCTGCCGTATTCCGTAGGACTGTGGCGTGTTATGACACAATGGATAGGCGGTATAGGTATAATAGTTATAATGCTTTCAGTTATTCCTTTTGTAGGCGGGGGAGGTATGGCATTATTTTCCGCCGAGGTTGCGGGAATTACCAAAAGCAAAATAGCGCCGCATATACGTGAGACATCCAAAGCTTTGCTTATAGTGTACATTTCTTTGACGCTGATATACTTTTTTACCTATTATTTATTGGGAATGTCATTATATGACGCCGTTTGCCATGCTTTTACAACCGTAGCGACTGCGGGATTGAGTTCCAAAAATGCTTCGGCAGCTGCTTTTGCTCCGCAGATACAGTATGCCATGACTGGATTTATGCTTTTGTCAGGTACAAATATCCTTTTCATTTATTCGGCGGCTAAAGGAGACTTTAAAGAGATAAGAAAAAGCGAAGAGTTGCGGGTGTATTATTCCGTAGTATTGATTTGCGTGATTCTTATATTCCTTATGACGTTTTCAAAGAGCGGAAATATAGAACAGACATTGCGCAATTCATTGTTTATGGTTTCTTCCGTGATAACCTCTACGGGATTGATAAACTGCGAATATTCACTGTGGCCAATAGGTGCAGTTCTGATACTTATAATGCTTATGAATTCGGGTGCAATGAGCGGTTCCACAACAGGCGGATTGAAATTGGTAAGAATGATGGTCTTGTTTAAAAACGCCAGAAATACAATAAGCCGCGGATTGCATTCAAATGCTTTTATACCTGTTACTTTAAACGGAAAGATGTTACAGGACGAAACCATCTTCAACGTCTTTAACATGTTTATGCTTTACGTAATTTCATTGGTTGTGGGTTCTTTGATATTGGTTGCAACAGGTATAGGACTGGAAGAATCTGTTATATCGTCAATAACATCGTTGTGTAATATGGGACCGGGTTTCGGTATGTCGGCATACGGCAATTTCTCACATTTTTCACCTTTTGCCAAAGTGCTTATGGCATTTATGATGTGTGCAGGACGTTTGGAATTGATAACTGTATATTCCGTTTTCTCAAAATCATTCTGGAAACGTTAAATACAGTAAATAAAACTAACGCCGCTTTCAATTAAAAAGCGGCGTTATCATTGTATTATTTAAATAGGTTATTGTCTTAAAACCGTATCTTGTCAGCCTTATGCATTCAGGATTTCTTTTATTCTCTGCAATTGGTTAGGTATACGTATCTTTTGAGGACATTTAGACAGGCATATACCGCAATCCCTGCACTTGGTGGCATCTTCTTCCAACTTCAAAGTTTTGTGGAATCCGTCTTTGAATAAATCCGCACGCTCTGCATAATCTTTTGCTGACTTGTCAGGAAGCGGAATTATGCGTTTGTCTATCTGTTCATTGTAATAAGCGAAGTTTTTAGGTATTTCCACGCCGAAAGGACAAGGCATACAATAATTGCATTGTGTACACGGTATGGTCGGATAACCTCCTATTTTGTCGGCTGCAGCGGCTAATAATGCATTTTCGCTGTCCGTACAAGGTTCAAGCGGAGAGTATGATTTTATGTTGTCCTGCAAATCTTCCATCTTACTCATACCGCTTAATGCCGTAAGTACATTAGGGTAAGAGCCGCACCAACGGAAAGCCCAAGATGCTATAGAATCATTCGGACGGCGTTGTTTCAAATCCTGCGCAACGTCTTGAGGTACATTTGCCAATCTTCCTCCGCGTAAAGGTTCCATGATAACGACAGGAATATTCATCTTTGTAAGTTTATTGTACAAATATTCCGCATCGCCGTCAGCATCTCCGCCCCAATCATTCTTTGTTATCGAAGCATGGCGCCAATCAACGTAATTCATTTGTATCTGTACAAAATCCCAATGATACTTCTTATGCATTGAAAGGAATTGGTCAAAGACTTTTACGTCACCGTGATAAGAGAAACCCAAGTTACGGATACGTCCTGCCTTCCTTTCATTAACCAAAAAGTCCATCATACCGTTATCGACAAACCTTTCGTTAAGTTCGTTAGTGCCGTTGCCGCCTATGCTGTGCAAAAGATAATAATCTATCACATCAACCTGCAGGTTTTTGAACGAATCGTGGTACATCTTTTCCGATGCTTCACGCGTCCAAGTCTTCTTATCAAAATTGGAAAGTTTGGTTGCAACGAAAAATTTCTTTCTGTCATGGCGTTTAAGTGCTATACCAGTAGCCGTTTCACTCTTTCCGCCGTGATAAACCGGTGCCGTATCAAAATAATTTACTCCGTGAGCGATGGCATAATCCACCATACGGTTCACTGCGTTTTGATTTATTATTTTGTTTTCGTTAGGCAGACGCATCATACCGAATCCCAACAAAGAAACACTGTCATTGGTATTTCTGTTTACACGGTAAGTCATCTTGTTGTCCGTATTGTCTTGTTTAGGATCGCTCATCACCGTTTTGGCAACGCTCGTTACGGGATCTAAAAACATGGTTGCTGCCGCAGCACCTGATACCATTGTCAGACGTTTTAAGAATTCACGCCTGTTTATGTTTTTCTTTTCTTCCATAGTTGATTATAATTGTTCAGTTTGCAAAGATAGAAAATTTTTCCTAAATATTGGCTTTATATTTAATAATGGTAGAACAAATATTTTCAGCGCTGAAAAAATTATAAATAATACGCCTGAAATAAGACGGCGTAAAAATTTACTGAAACGGCGTTTTAATAAAATAATCAGCCTGATTAATATTTTTTTACGGCGTGTTTGTAACTTGTTATGTATGAACACTGTTTTCAGGCGTGAAATTTTTTGAATAATTTGATAGTAACAGACTATAAAATTCATTCGCATGATAGGATTTTAATAAATTTGAATTGTATTGATGCTATAAAATTCAGTTCAAAACAGAGTTATTAACACAAAACTAATTTTAAAAGAAAAGTTTTTCGTTTTGATTTATAATAATTTAACATTTGGGCAGTTTAATTTCTTTTAATTAAATTTGGAGGTAATGAATTAAATTTTGAAATTTGACGCAATTTAACTTTTTATAAAAGAAAGTTGAAGAAAAAAATAAGTATAACTAAAAACAAAAGTAAAATGAAAAACAAGTTAGGTTTTCTGCTCACGTTAATGCTCTTATGGGCAGTGAGCGGTTTCTCGCAGGAGAACTGTAAGATCTGGCAGGGTTACACCTACGGATTCGAAGACTCCGAGTCGGGGAAATGGGACTGTTTGACCATATTCCAAGAGAGTGGGTCAGACGTACACCGCCAGGCATTGTCAAGCACAGGCGGCGGTAACAACACTTGCTATGACGGAAGTTACGCTTTGGAATTCAAAGGCGGAACGGCTGTTGTAGTTTTCCCGGAGTTTGACGGAAGTTATGACGGCTCCAGATTCACATTCTAGTATCGTCAAAACGGTACGACAACTCAAAATTGGGGAGCAGCAGGTACATTCGAAGCAGGTTATTTGACCGATAAGGATGATACCTCTACGTTTGTGTCCTTGACGGACGAACCTGTTGATGATTTTGCCGGCACAAATACCGGAACTTTCCATCAATTTCAGGTAGGTCTTGACGGTGTTCCTTCGGATGCCGTATTGGCTTTGCGTTACACTATGGCTGAATCAGGAGGTTCTAACACTTCTTGGTATATCGATGCAGTGAAAGTGGACGAAATGCCTTCATGTCCTTCCATTTCGGGAGAATTGGCATGCACTTCAACTACACAAACTGAAGCTACATTGTCATTTACCGACAATGAAAACTCTTCATGGAAGATTTATTACAAACTTTCTTCCGAAGAAGATTATAAAGAAGACAATGTTATCGAAACTTCTGAAAACGAAGTTACCCTTCAGAATTTGTCTTCATCTACTACTTACAATGCTTATGTCGTTCCTGTTTGTTCGGCAGGTCAGGGAGAAGCATCAGCAGCTATTTCATTCAAAACTGCATGCGGATCTGTTTCCGAACTTCCTTGGACGGAAGGATTTGAAGAAGGTGACGGTTCTTTGGATTGTTGGACTATTACAGAGAAAAACTCTGCAGGATTCCCTAATCTTTTGAAGAACAACACAACTTATGCACACAGCGGAAACACTTCGATGGAATTCCGTGATTACAGATGTATGATAGCAACTCCTGCCTTTACCGAAGACATCAACAATTTAATATTGACTTTCTGGGTAAAGACTACAAGCAATTGGAATGCAAATACAGGTTACATCGTAGTAGGAGCAATGAGCAATCCTTTGGATTCTTCTACTTTCGAAGCTGTTGATACGGTTGTATTCCCTGATCATACCAATTATTTCGAAGTTACGGTTGATTTCGCAGGAACTCAATTAACAGGTTCAGATAATAACATCGCTTTGATATATGATTTGCCGAATTTCCAACAGAATTCATGGTATTTGGATGATTTCAAAGTATCTTTGATTCCTTCTTGCGCAGCTCCTTCGAAGAATTCAGTTGAACTTACCGACAGAACTTCAAGCAGTTTGACGGTTGCTTTCACTGATAATAACGAAAGTCATGAAGCTTGGAAGATTTATTACAAAGAAGACGGAACCAATGACTGGCAGCATGTAGAAGCAGATTCACCTGAAGGTACCGAAATATCGGATTTGAAAGCAGACACAAGATATGAAATATATGTTGTAACATTGTGCGGCGGTGAAGACGGTGACGATTCTACTTCACACGTTTATTTCAAGACTGCATGTGCAACTATCCCTGCAGCGGATTTGCCTTACTATACAGGTTTTGAAGCAGGATCCGAGGCATTGGATTGCTGGACTAAAGTAACAAATCCTGACTATGCATTCGTTACACAAGGATCGAGCGCTTCGTATGAAGGAAATTACACAATGGAAATCAAAGGCGGTGACGCTCTTATCGCTTTACCGTTGATTGACGAAGATCTTTCACAATTGCGTCTTACATTCTGGTACCGTCAGAATGCAATGGCAATGTACAACTATGATGTTCCCGGTAAAATGGAAATAGGTGTTATGACAGACATTATGGACACTTCTTCATTTACGGCTATCAAACAGTTGGCTGATTTCAACGACGGAGATCAATACGATTGGCATTATGAATCAGTTTTGTTAAACGGTTCTGATTTACCTGAAGGTGATAACAGATACATTGCAATTAAATATACGGACATACCTTCTACATATCCGTGGGGTAACTACTACACCAACTCTTGGTATTTTGATGAGGTGAAAGTAAATTATATTCCTCAATGTGTAGGTATAGACTTTAACAGTGTTGAGGTTTCACAGGTAACCAATACAACGGCAAAGGTTACTTTCGAAGACAATACTGAAACCAATAACAAATGGAACGTTTACTATAAAGCAGAAGGCAGTGATACGGAACTTCAAGTAATGGCAGTTACAGACAAAGAAGCTGAATTGACTAACTTGGAAGCAAACACTGTTTACACTGTATGGGTAAAGGTTAATTGCGGTAGTGAAGAAAGCGAAGATTCTTCTATAGTTGTTACATTCACTACAAAGACTAATCCTGTAAGTGTTCCTTATGAACAGGATTTCGAAGGTGATGATATAAAAGACTTTGCATTCTCTGCAACAGATCCTTCATATTCTTGGTATACTACATATCCTTGGGTTATAGGCTCGGCTACTGCAAAAGACGGCAGCAAATCCATGTATTTGGGAACTGAAACTTCTTATCAAAGTTTCTACGGTTACGGAACTTATGCTTATGCAGCATTGAACGTTCAATTCGGCGACAAGGCTGAATACAGTATTGAGTTTGACGTAAAAGCTGAAGGATATTACTATTCTTGGAACAGTGAAAACGATGACTCACAATCATTCTTAAGCGTTTATTTGACTGACGGAGACGTTCCTGCAACTGGTTATCCTTCGGGCAAGAGATTGAACACTGAACGTATTTATCAGATGTCTGACTGGACACACGTTTCTTACGAGGTTACAGGTGTTGAAAATACACAACAACAGTTGATATTCGTATGGCATTCTTACGGCGGCGGACTACCGGCAGCAATAGACAATCTTTCTATTACGGGTAATGATTGTGCAAAACCTTCTGATGTTGCCACTCCTGCATTGGGTGAAGATTATGCAACCGTAACATGGGGCGGCAATAACGGACAGTCATGGAGTCTTTATTACATTAAGGAAGAAGACAACACGGGTGACGATGCACCTTGGACTGACGTTTTGAATATAACAGATACTTTCTATACAATAACAGGATTGGAAGGAAGAACTAAATACAATGTTTACGTTATTGCTGATTGCGGTGACGAAGGCAATGCAAAATCTTCTGTTATAGCATTCAGAACTACAAGTGCAGTTGCAGAAGTAACTGATAACGGTTATATATTGGATTTCGAAGATGAATCCAAGACCAATGTTGTAGACATGACTTCATCCAATGAAGAAACTATGTACTGGACAATAGGTACGGCACCTTATGATTCTTTGGGCGCTACTGGAAAAGGAACTGCATTATATCTTTCCGATGATACTTTGGGAAGTTATCACTACCAAGCAGGTATTGCGCATGCTTATGCAACTATTCCTGTAAAATTCGGTGATAAGAAAGAGTATCAAATTTCATTTGATTACATGGTAGGCGGATACGGCTACGGAGATTATAACAAATTGTATGTATATCTAATGCCTGCTACAAGCGAAGTGCCTCAAAGCGGACTTCCTGCAGGTACAAGAATCTTATCGGCTTACAATGCAGACACATGGACTTCTTTCAAATCAGAACCTTTGAATGACGTTTCCAATAAGACTTATTATTTGGTATTCTATTGGTACAATAATAGTTATATGTACGGAACCAACCCTCCTGCAGCTGTTGATAATATCACGATCATGGGTAACGATTGCCCACAACCAACCGAATTAACGGTTAATGATTTGTCTGACGAATCTGCAGATTTACAGTGGAAAGAAAACGGTGAGGCTTCACTATGGACTATTCATTACAGATTGGTACCTGGCGGAGACGAACAGACCAAACAGGTAAGTCCTGATAAGGAAGATAATATTGTAAAATATACTCTTGACGGTTTGGCAGCAGGTGCTAAATATTCAGTATACGTAACGGCAGACTGTTCACAGTCTTCATCTAATTCTTCCAACGAAGTTACATTCTCTACATTAGGAAAGACTGTAAAAGAATTTCCGTTTGTTATGGACTTTGAAGATGCTGCAAAGAACAATACCTTTACTATGACAGGTAACGGATCCAACCAATGGTATATAGGTTCTGCAGTAGGTGTTGCCGACCTTGCGGGAGACGGAACGACACACCATGCTTTGTATGTATCCGATGATAACGGAGATCACAATACATGTAACTGGAACAGCACTTCATACACTTATGCTGCAATGAGCGTTCAGTTCGGTGACGATGCTGAATACAATTTGGAATTTGACTACTACACAGGCGGTAGAGAAACAGGTTCTAACTTGAATCTTTACTTGCTTCCTTCAAATGCCAAGATACCTACAAGCGGAGAGCCTCAATACAATAACGGCGGCAAAGCTTTGATGAGAAATATCTACGGTGTAAATGCATGGAAACACGCATCGTTCAAACTTGACGGAGTTAAAGGACAGATTTATCAAATAGTATTCTATTGGCATAATGGTGTTGAAACACCTCATGATCCTGCACCTGCTATTGATAATATCAGAATCGAGGGATCTAACTGTGCTTCTGTTTCTAACTTGAGAATGGAAGGTAGAAAGAAACCTTACAGCATTAATTTACATTGGACTGATAACGAAGAATCAGTAGAATCCTGGACTGTTTATTACAGAGAAAAAGACGCTGTTGCGTTGGATTTCAACAAAGTTGTTGTAGATGATTCTTCTTACGTGATTTCAGAACTTGAACCTGGTGCAACTTACGCTATCAAGGTAACTGCTAATTGCGGTGAAAACAGCGAATCAGTACCTACATATCTTGAAGAAACTACCGAATGTTTGCCTATAGATGCATCTATGGGATGGTTTGACGGATTTGACATTAACAAATATACTGAAAACCGTGCTATTCCTATTTGTTGGACAAGATTGAAAGCCACTCCTTCACAGGATGCAGGAACGGGTTACAATGTATTGATGCCTTCTATTATTACATTTGCTAACACTGGTGTTGCAAAGGACCCTACTTCTTTGGAATTCAGATATTCAGGAACTATAGCAACTCCTTATTTTGACGGTGATGTACAAGACTTGTCTTTGGAAATCAATGCAGTCAGAACTTCTTCAGGTAATATGTTGTTGTATGTTGCCGATGATATATATGACTCAACTACATGGGAGCCTATATATTCATTGCCATACCAGCAAGTACCTTCATTGGCAAGTGTAGACGGTGCTTACAATTACAGAACATACACTATTCCTTTGAACAACATTTTGACAAAGGGCGAAAACAAAGCTATTGTGTTCGAGTATACCGACAACACTATTTCTTCATGGTACATGGACAACGTACGTGTAAGTTTGATAACCAACCAAAGCACTCCTGCAGAAGTTTGCGAAGAAACATTGACTTTGAAAGTTGACGACGCAGATGAGAACATGGTTACAAATGATTCTACATCAGCAACTGTTTCTTGGACAACTACGGGATTGGATGAAAAATGGCAGTACAAACTTAACAGAAGCGGTAAATTCATTGATGCAACAACACAAAGTGCTACATTCAATGATTTGATTCCTGGAACGGAATACACTGTTTATGTACGTTCTTATTGTGATAGCTCTTACTTTATCTATGATACAGTTCAGGGCGGTTACAACAGCCAGACATTCATCACTCCAGTATTCTCTACATGGGATTCCATCAAGTTCACAACTTCTGGTATCAACCCAATGCAGTGTGATGACATTGTAGATTTGGAAGTTACTGAAACTACCGATCAATCTGTAAGCGTATCATGGAGCGGTAATTCAGATGCTTATGATGTTGCAATAACCAAAGCATTGGATGCAAGTGCTTCATATTTGACTTCTTCGGAAATCGTAACTGTTTCCGATACCAAATATACGTTTGACCAATTGCTTGACTCCACTGATTACAGAGTTTACGTACGTCAGGTATGTCAATACAATAATTCTGATTGGGATTCTATAGATGTAACTACATTGAAGAAATATGTTGCTCCTGAAGTAACTACAAGTATAGCAACTGCTATCGATTCCAATGTTGCTACATTGACAGGTTCGGTTAAATGGAATTCCGAAACACCTAATATCAAGGGATTTGAATTAAGATTGGCAACAGATCCTGAATCTGCAGCTCAAGCTTATCAGTCAGAATCTACGGGAACTAACTTTGAATACACTGCAACAGAATTGTCTTCAAGCACTGAATACTCTTTCAGAGCATACGCACAGGCAATTGACGGAACTAAATTCTACGGTTCATGGGAGACATTCAAAACAACCGAATGGATACCTAACAAACCTGTAGTTAAAACGACCGAAATGGCAGAAGCT
This sequence comes from Bacteroidales bacterium, assembly GCA_017633985.1. Taxonomy (GTDB): domain Bacteria; phylum Bacteroidota; class Bacteroidia; order Bacteroidales; family P3; genus Scybalousia_A. The sequence goes on along the minus strand of JAGBOF010000003.1, from coordinate 1,319 downwards.
GATTACGATTCTATTAAGGCTACATTCAGAGCAACCGTTACCCTTGGTGACGAAGCAATAGTAACACGCGGATTTGTATACCAGACATCAGGTTCGGCTGCAAAGACCGTTACGGTTGACGCTTCTTCATCAGAATTTGCTTATACTGTAAATGATTTGAAAGAATACACCGAATACACCTACTATGCATTCGTAACAACTGCATACTATACAGGAACAAAGAGAATATACGGTGATACTCTTACATTCAGAACCCTTCCTTCGGCAACAATGACAGTACCTCCTACGGTAGAGACATTGGAAGCTGAAAATATAGATTCTACAACTGCAACTATTAACGGTAAGGTTACTAAACACGAACAAGGTGCAGATATAACCGAAGTAGGTTTCTTCTACGGAACTACAACTGCAATGAGCGAACAGACTTTGGTTAATTACAGCGGTCAGACAGACATATCTGCAGATTTGAGCGGTTTGAAACCTTTGACTAAATACTATTACTGTGCTTATGCTGTTGCTGACGGTGATACAACCAAGGGTGACGTTAAGAACTTCACTACTTTGATAGGAAAGATTATCGATCCTACGGTTACTACATTGGATGCAACCGCTGTAGATTCAGTTAAGGCTACATTGAACGGTAATATTGTTAAAGGAACTCAAAACATCAGCCAGAGTGGATTCAAATACTTTGTAAGCGGAACATCCGATACTACAAGAGTGACTTCGCAGGTTATCGACGGTAACTATTATGCTAATGTTGCTAATTTGAAATCCAATACACAATATGTTTACTTTGCTTACGCAGTAACTGACAGCGGCGAGTACAGAGGCGAAGACAAGATGTTCACTACATTGGAAGGACCGAAGGTATATCCTACTGTTCAGACATATTCTGCATCTACTGTAACCGAATCTGGCGCAACATTGAACGGCCGCGTTAAGGCAGGTAATGTTGAAGTAATTGAACAGGGATTTGCTTACAAGGTAAAAGAAGCTGAAGGTGACTACACAATGGTAACCGTTACTTCTGCCGAAGAACAAATCAGCTACGACGTTACAGGATTGCTTGATTCTACGGTTTACACATACTACGCTTATGCAAAGGTTAACGCAACTACAGGCGATTCAATAATCAGATCTGAAAACGATGTTGAATTCACGACATTGAAGAAGACAATTGTTGAGACAGATCCTGTTGTACGTACGGCTGATGCATCGGGTATTGATTCAGTTAAAGCAACGTTGAACGCAACGGTAACAGTTACAGAGACTACGAAGGCAATCGTATCTTCGGGCTTCATGTACAGAAAAGCTAC
>JAGBOF010000002.1 GCA_017633985.1 Bacteroidales bacterium | reverse complement strand
CTTGTCGTAGGGTTAGGATATGTGCTTATCAACATCATGTTTGCTATCTCTGCCAAGCCCGATGTAGCCAACGTCTTGAACGTCTTGATGTCTCCCATCAAATGTCCGTCAGCCGTATTTACAAAGCCTGCAAACTGATATTCGGTATCAGGAGTCAAGCCTGTAAGTTCGTAAGTCATCGTGCCGTTATTGATTGCAGCTTCAACGGTTGTGTATTCGCTGTCGGTAGCTTTTCTGTACATGAAGCCCGAAGATACGATAGCCTTCGTAGTCTCTGTAACAGTTACCGTTGCGTTCAACGTTGCTTTAACTGAATCAATACCCGATGCATCAGCAGTACGTACAACAGGATCAGTCTCAACAATTGTCTTCTTCAATGTCGTAAATTCAACATCGTTTTCAGATCTGATTATTGAATCGCCTGTAGTTGCGTTAACCTTTGCATAAGCGTAATATGTGTAAACCGTAGAATCAAGCAATCCCGTAACGTCATAGCTGATTTGTTCTTCGGCAGAAGTAACGGTTACCATTGTGTAGTCACCTTCAGCTTCTTTTACCTTGTAAGCAAATCCCTGTTCAATTACTTCAACATTACCTGCCTTAACGCGGCCGTTCAATGTTGCGCCTGATTCGGTTACAGTGGATGCAGAATATGTCTGAACGGTAGGATATACCTTCGGTCCTTCCAATGTAGTAAACATCTTGTCTTCGCCTCTGAATTCACCGCTGTCAGTTACTGCGTAAGCAAAGTAAACGTACTCGCTTGCAGGAGTAAGATTCTTGATGTTTGCAGTGAAGTCACCTTCAACAACCTGTGAAGTTACGAAAGATGTGTCTGCACCTTGAACGAAGTATCTGAAACCGCTTTGGATTATCGTTTGGTTACCTTTTACGATGTTACCGCTTAATGTAGCTGTTGTAGAATCTACGTTGACTGCATCAAGAGTTGTAACAGTAGGAGGTATCAACGTTTCGGCAACAGTGGTGAACTGTTTGTTGTTACCCTTAACCGTATCACCGTTAGCAATAGCGTAAGCGTAGTATGCATAAGCCGTTGCAGCATCCAAACCTGAAATTTCGGAATTGAATTCTTCGCCGCTTAATGAAGAAACAACTTTGGTGTTCAAAGCAGTACCGAATTTACCGTAGAAGAATCCTACTTCGGTTATCTCTGCACCTTGTTCGTGTTTAACGGCTTTACCGTTCAATGTAGCCTTAACTGAATCCACACCCGTAGCGTCCAATGTCGTTACCGAAGGAGGAACGATGGTATTAGGTGAAGGTTTGGTCGTGAATGTCAAAGTGTCACCGTATACAGTGTATTTTGCAGTTGTTGCAAATGCTGTATATGAGTATTCTTTAGCATCCTTAAGAACTTTATCGGCTTTGTAGGTGAATGCTTCTGCAGCAGTCAAATTAACTGTTACAGGATTGTCATTGCCTGTCCAATAAACGAAACCTTTACCTGTTAATGATTCGTCACCCAAAGTAACCGTAGCGTTGAATACGGCACTTGTAGAGTCATAATCGCTTTCAGCCATAGCAGAAGTAGTTACAACAGGAGGATTAGGTATCCATTCCAAAGTCTTGAATTCTGTCCAAGAACCGTAGAACTTGGTTCCGTCAGTAGCTTCTGCGTATGCACGGTAAGAATATTTAGTGTCGGATTTCAATCCGGTTGCATTGTAATTGAAGTTCGTACCTTCGGTAGATGATTCATAAGCTACGGCAGCAGATTCTGCTTCGCTTGCCATTCTTATTTCGAATCCCTTCTTGTTAGGTGTCTCTGAATTCCAAGTAACCGAACCTGTCAATGTAGCGGAAGTAGAATCGATATTGATAGCGTCTGTTGTCGTAACTTCAGGTGCTAAATATTTCTTCAACGTAGTTACATCGATAGAGTCCCATTCAGAATTATTGTACTCACATACCTGACGTACGTAAACTCTGTAATCGGTAGAGTCAAGCAAGTCGGAGAATGTGTACTGGCTGTTTGCAGTAGTTTGAATGTCGTCATTAACCAAGAATTGGTAAGAAGCATCCAATGCTTTGGTTATTGCAACCTGATAAGATTCAGCATCACCTGTCCAAGAAACGGAAATTGAGTTTTCTGTTACCTCGGTTTTATCCAAATCAACTACAGCATCACACTTGTTAGGGTTTTCACCTGCAGTTGTGAACTTGATGGAATCCCAAGCGGAAAGTTTTCCGTTTGCTACGTAAGAAACGTTTATATTTGTTGTACCGTCTTCATTCTCAACAGTGTCATAAACAGCATCTACGCAGTAAGAACGTACGTAAGCCGTGTACTCTGTTCCGGGTATCAAGTTCTTGAATGTAGCAGTGGAATCGTTAGTTGCAACGAATTTACCGTTAAGATTGATCTTATAATCCCATTTTGAAGCGTTGCCAAGATTTGACCAGTTGATTGTTGCTTCGTTTTCTTCAGCAGTGTAGGTTACGCCGTCTTTTACTTCGGCATCTTCCACTGTGATTTCAACGTCAGCGTTGCAAGTTTCTTCAAAATCTTCAGGTCTTAAGATGTCCATACGGAAGTTATCGAAATACCAGCATGCTTCGTAGTTACCATAGTTCAATCTTTCAATAATTATACTCTTGTTCTTACCCTTGGATATAATGTTATTGAAAGGTATTGTGAATTGTTCGTATTTCAAAGCATCAATGGATGTATTTGTTCCGTTAGGAATTTCATCGTTTACGTTAATCCAGATAGGTTCCCATGTAGTGGTATCGTAGATATCACCTGCAACATACATGTTCATGTACGCTTCTTTTATATATTGGTTTTCGGATTTGTAAGCATAGAACGAAAGTTGCAATGTCTCGATATCATTAGCAAATACCGGGGTTGCTATTGTACCTACGTAGTTAAATTCCAATGAAGTAGCGTCATTGTCATATCCTGTGTTAGCAAAGGTGATGACACTCGGCATTTGAACGTATATACCCGTTTCTTCTCTCTTCGGAGATGATTTCAATACAGTCCAGCACATAGGAGCCGTTCTGTTACGAGGGGTAGAGTAGTTGTCAAATCCGTCAAACCATCCTTGGTCTTCAACAAGCAATACGCATTCCGTTGCATTCTCCAAATAAGCATGTACGGATTCTTCTTCGTCACCGCAAAGAGCAGTTACGTAGATAGCATATTGTGTAGCGGAAGCCAAATCTTCAAGAACCATAACAGAGTCGTAAACAACGGTGTCTTTGAATTCTTCCGTTATACTCCACATAGGTCTGTAGTAAACTTTCCATGCCTGTGTGTCACCGCTGTTATCAGTCCAACGCAATCTCATGGAATTGGTTTGTTTTCTTCCTTCGGTTCTTAAGTTAGCAACAGAAGAACAGTTGGAACCTACAATTCTTATATTGTCAATACCTGCAGGTTTTGCCCATATACTACCGGTGTTGTTATGCCATTTGAATACCAAATTGTAAGCTTTTCCTGCAACGTTCTTAACGATAGCTGAATGGTGAACGAAAGAGTTTGCACCGAATATTTGATCCATTATCTGGATAGTATCCTGCGTAGAAGAAACGCTCTTGTCAGCAGGAACAAGATAAACGTTCAAGTTAGCAACAGTCAAACGTCCGCCGACTTCATAATCGAAATCGATAGAGTATTCTGCGTCTTCACCGAACTGAATCTTCATTGCTGCATAAGAATCTCCGTAAGCAGCTGAATACTGGTAGTTTTCACCGCCGTTGCTTGAAATATACATTGAATGGTAGTCTTTGTTATCGTCAGAAACGTCCATAACGGCAGTTGCAGTACCTATGTACCATTTGTCGTTGCAGTTTCCTGAGAAGGTAAATACTCCTCTTGCAGACAAATCTTCAAATGTAACTTCGTAAGGGAATGTGTTAACCATCTTACCCAATGTAGAGAATTCTATCGCATCACTTGGGTTGGATGATTCGTAGCAGTCTGCAACTACGTATGCAGAGTATTTAGCTCCTGATAACAATCCTGACAAAGTAGCGGTTACTTTAGAACCGTCAACCTCTGCAGTTTCGCCTGATACGAATGTAGTATCGCTGTATGTACCGCCAGGAGTCAGTTTGTAATAAACAGTCCATTGTGTTGCATTTCCTTTTTCCTGCCAAGTGATTTCAGCAGAGTTTTCGGTAATGTCTACGATATCCAAATCTGCAGGCTGTGCACAGTCAGAACCGATTATCTTCAAATTATCAACAGCAATAGGTGCCAAGCTGGTAGAATTATCATAACATCTCCAAGCAAATACCAATTGGTATACGCTGTTTTCAAATCCAGTTAACGGAGCTGAAGTAACCGTAGTCCAAGTGTCGGAATACAAAGAAGTTCCTATAGTTACGGCATTGTTCAAATCCAAACTCTGTCCGTCAACAACTTCTGTGCTTGAAGGTACAAGATATGCGTTAATGTATGATTGAGAACTTCCGTTGAAATAATCAAACGAAATTTTGTATTCTGTTTTGTCTCCGAATTTCAAAGGAATAACAGTGTAAACAGAATTGTATTGATACGATTGTCGGCTGCCTGATGCTGCAACGAATGCATCATTGGTGTCAGCGGTTGCATAAAGGGCTTTGTTGTCACCGCCGCCGTAAGGAGCGTTACCTGTTGTCCAGCGATATACGCCCGATTGTCTCATATCAACAGAAGACAATTCATCAGCAGTTTCGAAGTTATTGGTGTAACCGCCGCCAACGTTAGCCATCTTTGCAGTAGTCTTGAAAGATACCGTAGAAGATGTAGCCGTACCGTTAGCACCGCAATTGGAAACCAAATAAGCATTGTAACGTGTTACATAATCCAAACCTGTGATTACATAAGAAGAATCGGTAATGCCCGAAACTTTTGTCCATTGAGGATTGTCGGAATTAGCCTGATCAGCTTCTATGTAATACAAATCAACGCTTGTCGAACTTGTAGGATTTGTCCATCTGATTGTAGCCTGTACATCTTCAGGTTCTGCCTTTAGATTGTAAGGTCTTGCACAGTCCGAACCGTCAATAGTCAAATTGTCTATTGCAGCAGGAGTACAAGAATTATAGTTATACCAAACGAAGATTAATGTTTGTTGAGTGTTCTCTATACCTGCAATTTCGTATGAAAAGTTTGTCCAATCGCTCAAATTCGTGATAGGCTCGTCGTTAAGAAGTTTTGCATCTTGAGGCCATCCGCTTTCAGGAACTTCACCCGAAGTTAAATAAACGTTCAAATAGTTGTTAGTATATGTGCTAGGAGCTTTAACGTCGAAAGCAATAGTGTAAGCAGCTTTGTCACCGAACTGAATGTTCAATGCAGCATAAGAATAAGAACCGTAGGTGGAACCTATTGTGTTAGATGATTCGTCTCCTACATACATACTCTTTTCGCCGTCTTTTGCAGTAGCTGAACCTATAACCCAAGGGTTAGGTGTGTAGTATGAAGTGTAAGTTGTAAATACGAAATCTTTGATGTTGTCAGACTCGAAGTCTTGAGAGTAAGGAACGGAAACAGGATCGGCCTTTGTAGTAAACGATATTGTCTTACTTGGGTCGGAATCTCCGTCTTCGTCGCAATTAACGGTTACATAAACATCATATTTAGTATTTGCACTTAAAGTAAGCGTTGCTTCTTTTTCTGAAGTAGTCACTGATTGATAATTATCATCAGATCCGTTTTCTTTGTAGTATACATTCCAAGATGTATGTGATGCATCAGGATCTTCAAATGTTATTTTAGCAGAATCGTTTCCTATTTCAGTTGCCTGAACAGACGATTTAACAATAGGAGAACATGGAGGTAATGCATCCAAAGTAATATCGTCTACATACCAAGAAGAACTTACTTGGTCGGAAACATATTTGAATGCCAAACGTACATTACCTGTTGTCGTATAACCTGCCAAAGAGATTTCTTCTTCTTCGGAATAAGTAGAAGTATTGTTACCGTAGTGATAAGGTACTTCTGCTATTTGTTCGAATGTAGAAGGATCGGCTACGTTAGATACTACACCTATATACAATTTACCTGCGTTTGAAGAAGAATTGTTGTAACGGTGGTAGAATCTTACGCGTAATGCATGGTAATCAACATCGAATTCAGGGAATGCTATCATACAGTCACCGCCTTTGAATTCCAAAGCTTTGCTTCCCGTTCTTACGGAATTGTTGTGGTGGATAATGTTAGGGAATGTGTATCCGCCGTTTTCAGCTTCCTGAACTCTTGTCCAGCAAAGAGGAACTTGTTTATCCGTTCCTGATTCAAATCCTTCTTCCCAAGGAATTGAACTTGCCGACATAGGACCGCATTCAGTGCGGAATGTGAATGTATTGGTCGGTTCGTCTCCGTCAGCACCGTCACATACAGTTATTACGTAAACTTCGTAATTGCTGTTTGCTTCCAAACCAGACAAAACAGTGCTTTCTTTATCCGTAGTTTCTACGTTTTGCCAAGTGTTTTCACCTTCCTGTCTGTAGAATACTTTCCATTTGGAGTGTGATTCGTCACCGTCAGTGAAAGCAACAGTCAAAGAACTGCTTGATTTGGCTGCCAAAGTAAGAGAGTTCTTACCGGGAGCTGCACAAGAAGGAATTAATGATACTTTTACGTCGTCAATGTACCAAGAATTTTGTTGGAAGTTAGGTGTTTCGTATTTCAAAGCAACGCAGTTGTTGTCGCCTGTCAATTGAACGCCTGCAAAATCAGTTACAACTTCGAAATAGTTGGTATTGCCAGGATAAACAACGGTATCAACAGCTTCGAATGTACTGGAATCGGAAGGATCGCTCATCACACCTACCAATATATGACCTGTATTTCCGCCGTTGTAGTTATTCATAGTTTTAACCCAGAAAGAAACTCTCAAAGTGTTTATTTCGTTAGTGAAACGCGGAGTTGCTATCATAAGGTTATAATCACGGAATTCCATAGAGTTAGAACCGCCGTGTGCATAAGTAGTGTTGTTCTTTAGTATGTTAGGGAAACCTGCAGAGTTTTTCTCCGTAATAGTCCAACAATCCAAAGAAGCATCACCGTCTTCGAAATCAGCAGTCCAACTGTTTGCGTCTATCGTTACAGCGCCGCATGCAGTCTTTATCGAAGCAGTGTAGCTAGGGTCAGACTCCACATCACCGCAATCAACAGTAACGTAAACATCGTAATAAGTGTCTGCACTCAAATCGGTTAATTCAACTGATTGTTCTGTTGTAGTAACTACTTTAGGGTCTTCAGTTGATCCTTTCGGACGGTAGTAAACCTTCCAAGAATTGTGTTCTTCAATAAGGTCTTCGAATGTTATGGTAAATGAATTTTCTTCTATCTGTGAACCAGCAACAGAGTTTTTGGTAATAGGAGAACAAGAAGGTTGTTCACTTACTTTGAAGTTGTCTACATACCAAGAAGTATAACCGTAGTTATTACCTGTCTGGGTATATCTCAATGCAAGTCTTGCACCTTCTGGAACTGATGTCAAATAAACTTCGGCATCTCTCCATTTGTTGTTTTCGGTAGCTTCCAAAGTCTCCAAAGCCGTGAATGATTCAGCATTGTTAAGGTCTGTTATATAACCTGCTTCGAATGTACCTTTTCCGTATGAATATTGTTCATTTGTACGGTACATGAAGTTAAGTCTGTTTTGTGTTAAATCATAACCGAACAAAGGCAATGCGATAACTTGAGTGCCTGCATGGTATGTTTTAAATTCTATACATCCTTTTCCTTCGTATGCTATGGAAGTATTATCATCCTGTAACTTAGGGAACGGATTGCTGTTGTATGAACTGTTAGTTTGGCTTACCATTTCCCAACAATCCAAAGTATAACCGTCTTCAAATCCTGTTTCCCAAGGAAGATCTTCTATTGCAACGCAAGCAGTGTGTACCGTGATTGTGTTTGTAGGTACGGTTTCTTCACTGCCGCAAAGTGCAACAACCTTTGCATTATAATAGTGGTCGCCTTCCAAACCTTCAACGGTTGCAGTAGGTTCGTTACCTGTAACATCAAAAGATTCCCATTCGTCATCGGAAGTCTGTTTGTAATAAACTCTCCAACCGTCAACATCTCCTGCCTGTGTCCAGGAAATACCGAAAGACTCCGTCAAAACATTGTTTGAAGCCAAATCCGTAGGAGAAGCACAATCAGAACCCGTTACCTTGATGTTGTCAATTACAGGAGGAATGCTGTTGTTGGATGTTCCGTAATTGGAATAACCTCCGTTGCGGAATATGAATACCAACTGCTGTGTAGTATTGGCTACGGAAGTTGTAGTATATACGAAATTCTGCCAATCAGCCTGATTCATTGCTTCCAACAATTTAACTCCTGTTGTAGGAGAACCGCTTTCAGGTATTTCGTCTCCTGCAGGAACAAGGTATACTCTCAATTTTGCTTCATAAGGTTCGTAAGTTCCGTAATTGTACCAAACACCCTCGCATTTGTAATCGAAAGTAATGGCATGTTCGGCAGCGTCGTCGAATTTGATAGGAATAACTGCAAAAGAATAACCTGTTTGGTTGTTTGTTCTTTTGTCAAAAGAAGCACTCTCGCCGTTATCTTTAGAAATATACATAGCCTTGCCGTCTTCAACATCAGGTGTGTTGTTTTCGGCAGAACCGATAAACCATTCAGCCTCGTTGTTGCTTGTTCTCATTTCGATATGAGTGGCATCATCGTCGTCTTCAAACGTCATTTCAAAAGGAGCGTCAATCAAAACAGCCGTAGTTTTGAAAGAAATTACTTCGGATTTCTCTGCCTCGTCGCCGTCACAATTTCTTGTAACGTATACGTCGTATTTTGTAGAAGGAGTTAAATCCGTAAGTTCGTACTCGGTGTAGGTTATTTCCACCGGCGTGTAGTTTTCGTCAGAAGAAGCCTTCCAATAAAGAACCCATCCTGACTGATCTTCTGCGTCAGTGAAAGAAATGGTTGCGGTTTGATCCGTAACACCTGAATAAGTCAAATTGCCCGTGATTTTAGGACAATCAGGAATTGCTTCTATCTCCATATCGTCTATGTACCAAGAAGCATTATTCAAACTCGTACACTTCAAAACGATGTACTTGTACTCCGTGCCTACTTCGGAAAGGTCAACAGTCCATTTGTCAGACCATGTACCTTCGCCTCCGTATTTGTAAGGCACTTCTTTTACTTCCACCCAAGTGTCCAAATCGTCATCAACGTCTTTCATAACGCCGATAAACATCTGTCCGTACTCGGATGAATTGCTGCTGTTGCATCTGTAGTAGAAGCTTAATCTTAATTGATTAAGATCTGTTCCGTCTTCCACTGCCGGCATAGCGATCCAGCCTTCGCCACCCTTGAATTCCAAGGCGTTGGTCTTACTTCTGGACGCATTGCTCCACGCAACGATGTTAGGATAGTCGTGACCGCCGTAGGTTGCTTTCTTTACGACAGTCCAGTTATCAGGAACGTCGTAATAAGAATAACCCGTGTCGAAATTTTCAGACCACCCGATTTTGATGTTTTGAGAAAAACCACTTGCTGCAATCAGCATCATTGCAACAAGTAAAAAACCGAAGCGTTTTTTCATAAAGATTATTATATTTAATTAAACACTATACAGGTAATACCAAAGGTTTTTAAGCCCGATAAGTACTACCCGTACTATTAACCCTGCAAATTTACGAAATAATCTTATAACGGCAAAATAAAATCCCAGAAATCGGACGGTCAGTATAGAATAATATTGATAATAAGCTGTTTCAGACGGAAAAGAAATGCCATATTATCAAGAGTTGGTTATAAAAATAATTATGCAAAAACGGTTCGGATTTCTTTCAATAGCCGCATTTTTAATATCGGTTTTTCAAAATAAAAAACCGTGAACACAATTCACTAAAAAAAACACGCCGTTAAAAAAAATTAAAACGCCGTTTCAGTAAAATAATCAGGCTGATTAAAAAATTTTTAAGGCTGATTATTTTTGCCTTTTGTAATATGCTGTTATTCAGACGCTGGCAGGCGTATGTTTTTGCAGCGTTTTTACTCTGAAAATTGTCTCAAAAAGTTATCGTTATACGGATAGGTTTTAACAAAATGTTTATTGTCTGCGTCGGAATTCTGACAGGATGATTCCGCATGCAACCGAAGCGTTAAGAGATTCGGCTCCGCCTGCGCATGCAAATGACGGAACGGTTACGGGGCGGTTAATGTATTTTAGGATTTCGCCGCTTATTCCGTGGGATTCGTTACCTATAATAATAATGCCCGAATCGGTGAGATTTTCTTTGTATATGTTTTTGCCGTTTTGCAGCACCGTGCCGTAAACAGGTCCGTTTTGTCTTTCTTTAAGGAATTCCGCCAAATCGGTATACAATAAATTTACATGGAAAATCGCACCCATTGTCGATTGCAGCACTTTGGGGTTGTAGCAATCAACGGTATTTTGGTTGCAGACGATGTCTTTGATGCCGAACCAGACTGCAAGGCGGATTATTGTGCCCAAATTGCCGGGATTATTGATGTTGTCAAGCGCCAAAATAAGGTTATCATCGGAAGCAATTGCCGTGTTTTTGTTTTGTCTGACAGTTGCGATGACTCCTTCGGGGGTTGTCTGATTGCTTATCCGTTCAAGTTCGCTTTGCGTTACGGTAATAAGTTTGTCACCTAATTGTTGTTTTAGTTCATCAGTCTGCCACGCTTCAACGGCATAGACATTGACGGTTTGGAAATCGCTTTTCAATAATTCCTCAACCGTTTTTCTGCCTTCGACAACGAAAAGTCCGTGCTGATTGCGGTATTTTTTGTCTTTAAGGGACTTGATTAATTTGATTTGGGCGTTAGTCATTTTAATAAACAATAAAAAAGCAGGTAACATTAGTGCGTTACCTGCATCAAACAAGTATTTTTTAGATTCTTTCCAATGTTATTCAGCAACTACATCGAAGGAAATTTCAGCTTTAATGTCTTTGTAAACGCTTACAGTTGCTTGATAATTTCCTACTTCTTTAATTGCTTCGCCTTTGATGGCAATTTTCTTACGGTCTATATCCATGTCAAATTGTGATTTGATAGCATCTGACAATTGGATTGTGTTGACAGAACCGTAAATCTTACCGTTTTCACCTGCTTTTGTAGCAAGTTTCAAACCTTTGATAGCATTGATTTTTTCAGCCAATGCTTCTGCTTCCTGTCTTATCTTTTGCTCTTTGAAAGCACGCTGTTTAAGGTTTTCAGCCAATACTTTTTTAGCCGAAGCGGTAGCCATGATTGCCAATCCCTGCGGGATAAGATAGTTATTTGCGTAACCGTCTTTTACCTTTACTATCTCGTCTTTATAACCTACGTGAGCAACGTCTTGTTTCAATATAATCTCCATATTCTATCCTCCTTATTTTATTTTAAAAGGTCAGCTACGTATGGCATTAAAGCAAGATGTCTCGCTCTTTTTACAGCCTGTGCAACTTTTTTCTGATATTTGTTTGATGTTCCGGTGATTCTTCTCGGTAATATTTTACCTTGTTCGTTTACGAACTTCAAAAGAAAATCCGCATCTTTGTAATCAATGTATTTTATTCCGCTTTTTTTGAAACGGCAATATTTTTTTCTTTGCGATTCAACCTTTATAGGGGTTAAATACTTTATTTCAGTATCGTTTGCCATATTTCTCTCTCCTGTATGAATGATTAATTCTCTTTAACTTCTTCGGTTTTTACTTCCTTAACCTCTTTTCTTTCTCTTTTTTCAGATGCTTTCTGTTGGCTCTTCAATCCGCCTGCACGTTTCTTCTCATTGTATGCAATTGCAAACTTATCCAAAGAAACAGTCAAGAAACGCAATAATCTTTCATCACGTTTGTATGCGGTTTCCAATTTAGCAATCAAATTGCCTTCGGCTCTGAATTCTATCAGGTAGTAATATCCTGAAGTTTTTTTCTGAATAGGATATGCCAATTTGCGCATTCCCCAGTTGTTTTCATCCACTATTTCGGCACCGCCGTCCTGTAACAGCTTTTGATACTTGCCTACCGTTTCCTTTATCTGTTCGTCAGATAAAACGGGAGTCATAATGAAAACGGTTTCGTATTGTCTTACCATTTTGTTTTGTTAATTAATTTGTTAAAAATAATGTTTTTATAATTTGAAGTTGCAAAAGTAGGCATTTTTTGGTTACTGACAAAATATTTTCCGTTATTTGTGCAAATTAACGTAACTTTGCACCGCTGAAAATTAGCTGATTGTTGCATTTAAAACACTGAAAAATAAATGTTATACATATTAAAATCAATATTTTACACATTCTTTCCGAAAAAATGCATCTGTTGCGGAAATATTCTGCAAACTGACGAAAAATTTATGTGTCAAAAATGCAATGATTTGTATCCTTATCCCGACAAAATCGAGTACAAAGAGGAATTTTTCGCCCCTTTAGCGCCGTATATGGCTGATATTTGCATATTGGGTCATTATCATATCTTAAAGCAGCCTGTTTTGAAATTCAAATTCAATTCAAACGTATTTTGCGGACGGCTTTTGACTGATATGTTTTGCGGAAAATTAAAACGTCAGCAGTGGATAAATGACATTGATTACATAGTTCCCGTGCCGCTTCATAAGAAAAAGCTGCGCAAAAGGGGATTTAACCAAAGTCAGGTTATCGCCCGTATGATAGGAAAGTCACTAAATATTCCCGTTCAGGCGGATAATCTGCGCAGAATCAAGAATACGTACGACCAACATTTAAGCCGCGGCAGCCAAAGGTATGATAACGTCAAGGGGGCGTTTGCTCTCAAAGACATTGCGTTGTTTAAAAACAAAAGTATATTGCTTGTGGACGACGTTATTACTACATGTTCGACTTCGGTGGAGTGCTGCAAAGTTTTAAAGCAGTGCGAGGGTATTAAAATCTATATCGGGGCAATCGCTTCGGACAGGAAAATTCTTTAAGATATTTTATGCTGAAAATAAGACGGCGTTTAAAGAAATTAAAACGCCGTTTCAGTAAAATAATCAGGCTGATTAAAAAATTTTTAAGGCTGATTATTTTTGCCTGTCTATATTATACATTATTATAATGTAATGCCGTCAAATTCCGAGAATGCTTTGATATATTCTTCGGGTACGTTTTTGGATTGTTTTGTCACCGTATCCATAGCGGACAATACGCTGTAACACGTAGTCATCACTTTGCCGTCTTTTTTGTCAATAATGCGCTGAAACATCTTTACGCTTTTGGTTCCGAAGGATATGGTTTTGCTCTGGACAATGATGTCGTCATCCCCATGTACGGGTGAAATAAAATCAAATTCGGTGTGAACCAATACCAAATCTATTTCCGCAAGATTGATCCTGCGGTTCAGTGTGTCCTGAAAGTAATTGACTCTTCCTACATCGAAATAATGGCATTGGAATCCGTTGTTTACATGGTTTAAGGCGTCCAAATCGGCAAATCTTATCTGGATAGGAACGCTGTGATTGAATGTTTGGGTGTCAAAATTATAATTCATAGATCTGTTTTTCTTTAATTTTTGCAAAATTACAAAATAAAATAAAGAAGTAAGCGGCAGGTAAACAAAAATTATTTAATTTTGTACCGATTAAAAAGCAGGATTATGTCAGTAATAGTATATGATGACGAGTATTTCATGCGTCAAGCTTTAAATGAAGCAGTACAGGCATTGGAAGAAGATGAGATTCCGATTGGTTGCGTGATTGTTTGCAACAATAAGATTATAGCCCGCGGGCATAATATGACACAACGGCTGAATGACTCCACATCCCATGCGGAAATTATAGCTATTACCGCCGCCGAAGAGTATTTAGGATCAAAATATCTTACCGATTGTACGCTTTATGTGACAATAGAGCCGTGTCTTATGTGTGCCGGTGCTGTTATGTGGACGCAAATAAGCAGGGTAGTGTTCGGTGCAAAAGATACCAAGCGGGGATATTCTTCTTATTGCACGCCTTTTAACAGCAAAGTGACCGTTACGCAGGGCGTTTTGGAGGAAGAATGCAGGGATTTGATGCAAAATTTCTTTAAAAACAAAAGAAAATAACGCATTGCCACACTTTATGGTCGCCTTGTGCCGCTATATTCTGGTAACTGATTCAATGCCTTCAATCTTTGAGATGTTTTCCATCAGGTGTGCGAGGTTTGCTGCGTCGGATATATAGACCATCATCGTTCCTTCGAATGTTCCTTCGCTTGATTCCATTGCCAAAGAGCGCATGTTGATGTTCCACACTTCGCTTATCACTCTTGCCATTTCCTGCAACAGACCTTTACGGTCTATACCCTTTATTCGGATACCAGCCAAGAATGAAATCTTTTCGTTTTCACGCCATTTTGCTTTAACGATATGATGACCGTATTTACTCATTTCGTCAACGGCTTTCTTGCATGATGTGCGGTGCACCTCAATAGCGCCTTCCCTTATCAATCCCACTATATCGTCACCAGGTAAAGGATTGCAACAAGACGCCGTGCGGTAAGGCAATTTGTCCACATCCTGTTTCATCAGGATTTCTTCCGGGTTTTCTTTTATCTGTTCGGCTATTTGTTCCCTCAACGTGAGTTCTTCTTTGTTGCGTTTCTTAAAAGGATTGCGCAAAAAGATCCATGAAGAATTTTCGTTCTTGGTTTCAAAGCATGATTTGACGGTATTGTCCGTTATCTCATCATAAAAAGCTTTGTAATACAAATCAACGGTGTTTTGCGCATTGACTGTCTTGACCAACTTCTGAATGTTTTTGTCATTCCAAGGTATTTTAAGGGAGTCAAATTTCGCTTTGAGTTTCTCCAATCCCGCTTCGCGGAAGCCTTGCTTATAGGTATTGATGTAATGCTTTATTTCGTTGATAGCTTTAGGCGTACGGACGTATTGCAACCACTTCTCTTCAGGATGGGCAATCGAAGAAGTGATTATTTCAACCTGATCGGCACTGTGGAGTTTGTAATCTATCGGCACAACCTTGTAGTTTACTTTCGCTCCTATGCAGTTTAGGCCTAAATCCGTATGTATATTGAACGCAAAATCCAGCACACTGCTGTTAAAAGGCAGCGAAATACTTTTGCCTTTAGGTGTGAAAACCGTTATTTCGTCGGTAACGATGTTCATCTTGAAGTCATTGACGAAATCAACCGCAGTAGTGTTTTGGTTATCCAGCAAAGTACGTATCTTACTCAACCAATTATCCAGATTTTCGTCCAATTCACCTTCCTTAACCTCCTTATATTTATAATGTGCCGCCAATCCCGTTTCGGCAATCTCGTCCATACGTTTGCTTCTTATCTGAATCTCCACCCATTTGCCCTGTTTGCTCATAACGGTTGTGTGAAGGGCTTCGTAACCGTTGCTTTTAGGAGTGGTAAGCCAGTCGCGGAAACGGTCTTTACGCTGTTGGTACATGGAAGATATAAGACTGTAAACCGAAAAACACGTTTCCTTTTCGTATTCCTGCGGAACGTTAAGGATTATGCGTATTGCAAAGATGTCATATATTTCTTCGAACTTAACGCCTTTAGTTTCGATTTTGCCGATAATCGAAGTAATGCTTTTAACACGCGAAGAAATTGTAAAATCATAGTTCTTTTCTTTCAACGCCTGCTTAATAGGTTCACAGAAATCTTTAATGAATTTCTCCCTTTCCTCTTTGGTGTCCTGCAACTTCGCATTGATTTCGTTATATGCCGCAGGGTTGAGGTATTTAGTCGAAAGATCCTCCAATTCCTGTTTAAATTTATACAATCCCAGCCTGTGAGCCAAAGGAACGTACAAAAACTGCGTTTCGCTGGCTATCTTAAGTTGTTTGTTGGGCTTCATGGCGTCCAAAGTACGCATGTTGTGCAGACGGTCGCACAGTTTAATCAAAATAACCCGCACATCGTCGCCCATAGCAATCAAAAGCTTACGGAATGTTTCGCTTTGAAGGGAATTGGAAGTGTAATCGTAGATGTCTTTTATCTTTGTCAGACCGTCGACAATGAAAGCAACCTTTTCGTTGAATATGTTTTTGATGTCTTCAAGCGTATAGTCGGTATCTTCCACCACATCGTGCAGCAATGCACACACTATGGCAGTTGGACCCAATGACAAATCTTCGCCTGCAATCCTTGCCACTTCCAAAGGATGGTAAATATACGGTTCGCCTGATTTTCTTCTGGCACCTTCGTGGGCATTGACGGCAACGGTAAATGCTTTGCGTATCATAAGAAGTTCGTCTTTTGAGGCAGTATTGTAAACTATTCCCATCAACTTTCTGTACCGTGAAAGGATTTCTATTTTTTCGGCTCTTTCATCAACGATATACATAATCTAAAGGTTTTATTTCTCCAGTGTATTGTTACTTCAAAGTGCAAAGATAGCGAAAAATCCTGATTTTATCATATTTTTTGCCGTTAATAAAGCGATTATTTCTTTTAAAAACTTATTTGCAAAAAATAATACGTCTTCTTGCGGAAATAATCTGCGATAATAATTTACTGACATCGCAGAATAATTTACTGATATCGCAGATTAATTTGACGGTTTGTAATATGTTGGTTTTCAGATGCTGTTTTTTTACCTTTTTCAGGCGTTTTAACGGGGTGGAATCCATGGGTGAATTGCTGCAGTTATACCATATAAATATATAGTATATGTTCGGAAATTTATTAAGGTCTTTTTGCTTTGGGAAAAATGCTGCCAAAGGATTAAAGTATAGCCGCAGGCAAAGTTATCAATAAAAAATTTCGCCGATAAGGATTTTATTCTTAAATTTGCAACTTGAAATTTTTGTGGTTATTAATCTAATATTAATTAACAATTATAATAAAAATGGCAAGAGAAAAGAAATTCTTAACTTGTGACGGAAACCAAGCCGCAGCTCATGTAGCGTATATGTTTTCAGAGTGTGCAGCTATTTATCCTATCACTCCGTCATCTCCGATGGCCGAATATGTAGACGAATGGGCAGCCAACGGAAGAAAAAACTTATTTGACGAGACAGTTAAATTGGTAGAAATGCAATCGGAAGCCGGAGCAGCAGGTGCAGTTCACGGTTCTTTGCAGGCAGGTGCTTTGACAAGTACGTTTACTGCATCACAGGGATTGCTTTTGATGATACCTAATATGTATAAAATCGCAGGCGAGATGTTGCCGGGCGTATTCCATGTAACTGCAAGAACGATTGCTTCGCATGCTTTGTCTATCTTCGGCGATCACAGCGATGTTTACGCTTGCCGTCAGACAGGATTTGCAATGCTTTCGTCCGCTTCGGTTCAGGAAGCTATGGATTTGGCAGGCGTTGCACACTTGGCAGCAATCAAAGGCCGCATTCCATTCCTACATTTCTTTGACGGATTTAGAACTTCCCACGAAATACAGAAGATAGAGGCTCTTTCAAATGAAGATATGATGCCTTTGGTAGATTGGGAAGCAATAAAGAGATATAAAGACAACGCATTAAATCCTGAACATCCTGTAACAAGAGGAACGGCACAGAACCCTGACGTATTCTTCCAGGCAAGAGAAGCTATCAATCCTTATTACGAGGCTATCCCTGACATAGTAAATTACTATATGCAGGAAATAGGAAAGATTACGGGCAGAACACACAAACCGTTTGAGTATTACGGAGCGGAAGATGCAGAGAACGTAATCATTGCTATGGGTTCCGTTTGCGATACTATCAAAGAAACAATAGATTATTTGGCAACCAAAGGCGAGAAATTGGGACTTGTAACCGTTCATCTTTACCGTCCTTTCTCCGCTAAATATTTCTTAAGCGTTTTACCGAAGACAGTAAAGAGAATATGTGTTCTTGACCGTACAAAAGAATGCGGTGCAACAGGCGAACCTTTGTATTTGGACGTAACAGAAGTAGTAAAGAATCAATGTCCTTGCACAGAAAAACCGTTGATTATCGGCGGACGTTACGGTTTAAGTTCAAAAGACACAACTCCTGCACAAATATTGGCAGTTTATGAGAACTTGAAATCCGAGAATCCGAGAAATCAATTCACGGTAGGTATCGTTGATGACGTTACTAACTTGTCTTTGAATGTAGGCGAAGAAGTTTCAATGGCTACCGCAGGTACATTTGAGGCTAAATTCTACGGTTTGGGTGCTGACGGTACTGTCGGAGCAAACAAGAACTCCATTAAGATTATAGGTAACAACACAAATAAATATTGTCAGGCTTATTTCTCTTATGACAGTAAGAAATCTGGCGGATTTACTTGTTCACACTTACGTTTCGGTGACAATCCTATCCGTTCTCCTTACTTGGTAACTACTCCTGACTTCGTGGCTTGCCATGTATTCTCTTACTTACGTCAGTACGAGGTATTGAAAGGAATAAAGAAAAACGGAACATTCCTTTTGAATTCTATGTACGACGCACAGGAAACTGTAAAACATTTGCCTGTAAAGGTTAAGAAAATACTTGCTGCAAACGATATTAATTTCTATATCATCAACGCAACGAAGATTGCAGAAGAAATAGGATTGGGCAACCGTACAAATACGATACTTCAGAGTGCGTTCTTCAAGATTGCAAACGTTATTCCTTACGACCTTGCAGTAACGAAGATGAAAGAAGCCATAGTTAAATCTTACGGCAAGAAAGGTGAGAACATAGTTAATATGAACTATGCCGCAGTAGACCGTGGCGGTGATGTTGTTAAAGTTGAGGTTAAGAAAGAATGGTTGAATGAAGATGAAAGCAAAGATGCTGTAGCAAACAATCATCCTGACTTTATAAAGAATGTCGTTGATGTTATCAATGCACAGGAAGGCGATTCATTACCTGTTTCTGCATTTGTAGGAAGAGAAGACGGTACATTCCCTAACGGAACTTCCAAATACGAAAAGCGCGGTATTGCATCACACGTGCCTGAATGGATTCCTGCTAACTGTATCCAATGTAATCAGTGTGCGTTGGTTTGTCCTCACGCTGCAATACGTCCGTTCCTTATCAACGCAGAAGAAGAACAATTGCTTCCTGCAGGAACAGAGACTTTGAAAGCAACAGGTAAAGAGTTTGCAGACTTGAAATTCCGTATGCAAGTTTCTCCTTTGGATTGTACGGGATGCGGCAACTGTGCAGACGTTTGTCCTGCCAAGACAAAGGCATTGGAGATGAAACCTTTGACAGAAGACAATGCAGATAAAGAACGTTGGAACGTTATCGTAGAGAAAGTAAGCAACAAAGCAGAATTAACCGACATTACAAAGAATATCAAAAACTCTCAATTCTCACAACCTTTGTTTGAGTTCTCGGGAGCATGTGCAGGTTGCGGTGAAACTCCTTACGTTAAACTTATTTCCCAATTGTTCGGACCAAGAATGATGGTAGCAAACGCAACAGGATGTTCTTCTATCTATTCTGCTTCTTGTCCGTCTATGCCTTACACAACCGACAAGAACGGAAGAGGACCTGCTTGGGCTAACTCTTTGTTTGAAGACTTTGCAGAATTCGGTCTTGGTATGGCTACGGCTACCCGTAAGATGAGAGAAAGAGTTGAAACAAAGACAAGACAATTGCTTGCTATTCCATTCGCAACAGACAGAGTGAAAGCAGCTGCACAGAAATGGTTGGACAATAAAGATTTGACAACTAACGAAGCCTTCGCAATAGCAAAAGAATACGAAGATGCATTGGCTTGGAGTATCAATACTGTTGATGACGTTATCGCATGGTTGGAAGGCGAACAGGCTGCACACGCTAACGAAGAATTCAACGGACAAGGCATTACTTGGAAAGAAAAACTTGAACAAGTAAAAGCCAAAAAGAATGCAGGTGCTAAATATTGCGAATGTCCTGCATGTACAACTGCAAAAGAGTTGTTGGATTTGAAACAATACTTTGTAAAGAAATCACAATGGATAATAGCAGGCGACGGTGCTGCATACGATATAGGTTACGGCGGATTAGACCACGTTATTGCAAGCGGTGAAAACGTTAATATCTTGGTTGTTGATACGGAGGTTTATTCCAATACGGGCGGACAGGCATCAAAGGCTACTCCTGTGGGAGCAATAGCAAAATTCGCTGCATCGGGCAAACGCGTTAAGAAGAAAGACCTTGGTATGATAGCAACTACTTACGGCTATGTTTATGTTGCACAGGTTTCCATCGGAGCAAATCCTGCACAATATATCAAAGCATTGCGTGAGGCAGAGGCATACGACGGTCCGTCATTGATTATTGCTTACGCTCCTTGTATCAACCACGGTATCAAGGCTGGTATGGGTAAAACACAGGCAGAACAAAAGAAAGCTGTTGAATGCGGTTATTGGCACTTGTGGAGATACAACCCGGAATTGGCAGAGCAAGGACAAAATCCGTTTACTTTGGATTCAGGTGAACCTGATTGGAGCAAATTCCAGGCATTTATTGACGGCGAAGTACGTTACAATTCATTAAAGAAAGCGTTCCCAGAGGAAGCAGCTGAATTGTTCAAAGCGTCGGAGGAAAATGCAAAATGGCGTTACAACTCTTACAAACGTATGGCGTCCATGAATTGGGGCGAATAAACGCTATGTAGTACGTAATATGTAATACGTAGTATATAAGAAAGAAGTCCGTTACTTAATTGTAGCGGACTTTTGTTATATTTACTCCATTAAGCCCGAAAGGATGATATTTTTAGGATCAATACTATAGTCATCAATAATTAATCAGCGATAAGAAAAAATTAATCTGCGTGATTAATAAAATAATCTGCGAAGATAATTTTTTCTTATCGCAGATTATTTTTTCAAGACGACGTCTTATTTTTGTGCTTTGTTAATTTGCATTATTCAATTATCAATGGCTGCGTGAATTTACCCACATTAATGTAGTAAACTCCCGCTTCAAAGTCACTAACATTGATATCTTTAACGCCTTTAACGTCCTTGATTTTCCGAACAACTTGTCCTTTGTTGTCAATTATCTTAATGTCGCCGTCAGCATGAATAGTTACTCTGTCTTTTGCAGGATTCGGATAAATACTTATTATCTTTTCTTGTGTAATTTCCTCAATACCTGCAGTGACTTGTAGGTATAAAGTAACAATGCTATCACATCCGTCATCGGTTTGCAGATTTAGCGTATATTCTCCCGCATCTGATTCCGTAAAGCCGTAACCCATATAAGTCTCACCTGCATTTATTTCCGCATAAATATATGTCCTCGTTATCCCGCACGGCGTTATCGTGTCATGAAGATAAACAGTATCAACTAAAGTGACGGTATCATATAGTGTTAAAGTAATTGTGTCAATTAAGGTGACAGTATCTATCTGTGTTAATGTTATTGTATCTGTTAATGTAACAGTATCATACAACGTTAAGGTTATTGTGTCGGTTGTATTGATAGTATCGTACAACGTTAAGGTTATCGTGTCAGTTAATGTTACGGTGTCTGTCTGTGTTAAAGTGATAGTATCGGTTAATGTGATAGTGTCGTATTCGGTAACAATTAAGGTATCGACTGTATTTACTGTGTCGTGAACGGTTTGTGTTACGGTTATTGTGTCAAATAGCGTAACCGTGTCGTACAATGTCGTTTCGATAGTATCATGCAGTGTTACCGTGTCGTAAAGTGTAATTTCGTTGGTGATGGTATCGTGTAACGTTACCGTATCATATTGTGTTAACAGCAAAGTATCGATGGTATTTACCGTATCGTGAACAGTATTTGTCAGAGTTATAGTATCAAACAAAGTAACAGTATCAAATACCGTTTCGGTAAGTGTTATGGTATCTTTTTGAATTACTGTATTTGTTATAGTGTCGTGTACGGTAACGGTGTCATAGACAAAGGTAGTCGTGGAGTCATATACAATTACAGTATCTATTATATTATTTACAATAGTATCGTATAATGTTACCGTATCGTATTGTGTCAGCAGCAACGTATCAATAGTATTTACCGTATCGTGAATTGTATTTGTCAGAGTTATTGTATCAAACAAAGTAACAGTATCGTTTATTGTCTCTGTCAAAGTAACAGTATCCGTTTGGATTACAGTATTTGTTATGGTATCATGTATAGTTACGGTGTCGAAAACTGTCAAGTTTGTTGTATCGTGTACGGTTACAGTTACAGTATTTATAAGTGTGTCGTGAATAGTATTGATAACTGTATCGTAAATAGTTATCTCCTTTGTAACGGTATCAACCAATGTCACCGTGTCAATCTGGGTTACTACCGTTGTATCATGGATTATGATAGTGTCGTAAACATAGATGCAGTTTTCTTCTTGAATATTTGTAAAAGCTTTCCACCCAGTAACAGAACTATACACCTCTTTACTGCCGCACGGTACATAAACCGGTATGTTTTTATTAACATTAGAAAAACTTCCACCTTTTATTGCAGGAGGCGTCTTTGCATAAGATGTGATACTCTCTAATCCTGTACAATTTCTGAAAGCATAATTTTCGATTGAAGTCGCGCTGTTCAATATTTTTATACTTTTTAGTCCAGTACAACCTGCAAATGCTTTTTCTCCGATAAATATTACACTGTTTGGTATTTCTATACTTGTTAATCCTGAACAGTCTATGAATACACCTGCAGCAATAAAAAGTACACTATTTGGTATCTCTATACCTGTTAGATTTACACAACCTTCGAATGCATACGCTTCGATTCCAGTAACACTGCTAGGTATAGTTATACTTGTTAAACTTGTACAACCTGAGAATACTTCATTCTCGATTTCAGTTATACTGTTTGGTATAGTTATATTTATTAAGCTTGTACAACCATGGAATGCATATTTACCGATAGAAGTTACACTGTTCGGTATTTCTATACTTGTTAGACTTGTACAATCATCGAATGCATTGTCACCGATAGAATCTACACTGTTCGGTATTTCTATACTTGTTAGTCCTTTACAATATTTGAATGCCTCAGAACCGATAGAAGTTATACTATTAGGTATTTCTATATTTATTAGTCCTTCACAATAACTGAATGTGCTTTGCCCGATAGAAGTAACGCCGTTCGGTATTTCTATACTTGTTAGTTTTTCACAAGCATAAAATGCTTCAGAGCCGATAGAAGTTACATTGCTGGGTATTTCTATACTTGTTAGACTCATACAAGCATAGAATGCCTTAGAGCCGATAGAAGTTACACTACTTGGCATTTCGATACTTCTTAGACTTCCACAATACCAGAATGCCATTTGTTCTATAGCAGTGACATTGTAAGTTTTACCATCATACGTTACTGTTGACGGAATAGTAATAGATCCAGCGTAATCATAATCACCTTTGGTTACACTCACGCTTTTGCCGTCGGGATTTATATTATAGTAAATTCCGTCTTTTTCAAAATCGTAAGCGAATAACTGTATACTTAACAATGTTAAGCATAGCAAAGAAAGAATCTTTTTCATATTGACTTCCATTTTTAATTTTTCTACTCTAATTGACTGTAACTAAGAATAAGTGTACTGTTAGGTACAGGTCTTTCGTCTTGGTCTACACTTCTAAGATTGTAATGTCTTGCAATCTCCTGAGCAATGTGACTGTTTACATCTTTAAGCGTTCGTGCTGTGTCTAACCCTCTTTGCTGCTTATCGGCACTGACTTCTGCGATAAGGTCAAGGTACTTATTCATTAATTCTCTGTTCTGTTGAATAAAGCAGAAGACAGCATCAGTAATCTGATTGTCAAACTCCTTCAAAACATCCTGTGCAAAATTTGTGATTGCCATTTCTTTTTAAATTTTTAATTGTTAATAAATTTACTTATAAATGACATAAAAAGATGTGAGCCTTTTGTTTTCTTATTTGTACTTGGAGGCCTTAGGATACCTATAATTACTCAAATAAGTAAAGCTCACGAAATTATATCGCGAGCGTTTACATGCTTACTGTTTTTGAGTAATTTCTCTTGAAATTTCCTAAGTTCCAAGTATCAAAAACCTAAAGCGTAACGCCTTTAATATGTCAAATGATTAACAACTATGTTAATCACGATTGCAAAAGTACAAAGATTTTTCGAATCAACAACAAAATTTCACGGAAAAGATATTTTCAGATATCAAAGCATCGTCTGCTAAAATTAATCAGCGATATAAAAAAATTATTCTGCGAGATTAATAAAATAATCTGCGTGATTAATTTTTTAAGACGGCGTCTTATTTTTGCGTAATAATTCTGCAGTTATGCGACAGGGAAATTTATTTTCCGTAACTTTGCATCCGCATACAAAAACAATGATATGAAAGTAGCAATTATAGGAGGCGGTGCGGCGGGATTCTTTCTTGCTTTGTGTTTGAAGGAAATGGATAAAAGCGTTCAGGTTAGTGTGTTTGAGAAATCGGATAAAGTGCTGACAAAACTTAAAATGTCTGGCGGCGGTCGCTGTAACTGCACCAATACATTCGAATACGTTAAGGATTTGTCGCAAGTCTATCCGCGGGGGCATAGGACTGTCAAAAAATTGTTCAATGTTTTTTCTCCCAAAGACGTTTATAACTGGTTCGAACGGCACGGCGTAAAGTTGAAAACGGAGGATGGGGGTAGAGTATTCCCTGTTACCGACGATTCGCATACAATTATAAATATGTTCCTGCATTATGCTGTAAAATACGGTATAGATATACGGCTTAACAGCAGGATTGACGCTTTTGCGCAACTTGACGGTTATGATTTTATAGCTGTTACTACGGGCGGAATGAATTCGTCAGGCAGTTTTTTGAACAATCGTCAGGATGAATTATCAGATTCAGAACCGTTACCTATAATAAAACCTGTTCCATCTTTGTTTGCATTTAGGATTGATGACAACAGACTGAAATCTTTGGCGGGATTAACGATTGAAAACGTTATATTGACGGTACCTAAAACCAAATATAAGACCTGCGGACCTGTGCTGATAACCCATAACGGCATTTCAGGCCCTGCGGTGCTTAAGTTATCTTCTTATGCGGCGGTATTGTTGAATGAAAGCGGCTATAAATCAAAATTACATGTCAATTGGGTCAGTGGAAAAGATAACGAAGTTGTTGCGGAATTAAGAGATATGGTTGTTACAAACAGTGGTAAGGAGATAAAAAATAGAAATCCGTTCAATCTTCCGCAGAGATTTTGGGAGTATATGTTGTTGAAAATTATGCCTAACCGCACCGATATAAGATATAAAGACGTGACAGACAAAGAAATCAACCGCCTTGTGAATATTCTTTGCAATGATGAGTTGATGATTTGCGGACGGGATACCAATAAAGATGAGTTTGTGACTTGCGGCGGCGTGGCATTGGATGCCGTTGATGTTAATACGATGCAGTTAAAGGCGGACAGACGTTTGTGTTTTGCGGGTGAGGTTTTGGATATTGACGGTATAACGGGCGGATACAATTTTCAGGCGGCATGGACTACGGCTTTTACCGCCGCAAAAGGAATTTTGGCGATAAAATCATGACAATCGGTTGGTGTTTTGTAGGATAATATGAAAATAAATGCTGTGATTGGGATATTAATCAGCTGTTATAAATCAATGAATTATAAAATATTTTTAAATAAATTGTAATATTTTCCGTTAAAAATTTGGTCAGAATTAAAAAGTGTTGTAATTTTGCAAACGCAATTCAGATAAGAGTTGTGCAGGTTCTTAAAAATATAAGATAAACGGTCTGGTAGTTCAGTTTGGTTAGAATACATGCCTGTCACGCATGGGGTCGCGAGTTCGAGTCTCGTCCAGACCGCTAAAAGATGAAATAAGATGCTATTTTTAGCATCTTATTTTTGTTTTATATCTCTAATAATCAATCAATTTACATATATTATAAAGGCAATTTGTAACAATACAAAATTATCTTGTTTTAATCATAAATTGTTATAAAACATCACCAGAGTGGTACAAATAATGTGTCACCTTTTTTGCATGCTAATTTTGATATTTACTTATAAGTTAGATTTCTTCTCTTTCGTTATTCTCTTGCTGTAGTCGGAAAATTTCTTTCTGCTGTTCTATTTCCGTTTTCAATTGTTCCACTGTTGGCAGATATGTCAGGTATTTGGCTTGAAATAATCTGTCATTATCATGTAAAACTGAATAACGTGCCATATCTTCGCTTGTTTCCGAGCAAAGAATAAGGCCTATTGTCGGATTATCACCCTCTGTCCGCTTCAGTTGGTCATACATACGGACATACATATCCATTTGTCCAACATCTTGATGGGAAATCTTTGAGGTTTTCAAATCTACCAACAAAAAACATTTCAAGATATAATTATAAAACACAAGATCTATGAAATAATCGCCAATATCTGTCTTGATGTGTTGCTGCCTTGCTACAAAAGCATAGCCTTTGCCGAGTTCCATAACAAACTTTTGGATATGGGTCAATATGGATGTCTCAAGTTTTGTTTCTGTTAAATCGGTATTAGGGACAAGTCCGAGAAATTCTGCAACTATCGGGTTCTTTATAAACTCAAGTTTATCTTTTTGATAGTCGGCTGTAAGTGATTTCATCTCATTTTCCACTGTTTGTTGATTTGGGGACTGTAACAAACGGTAATAATATTGTGATGAAATATTTCTGTCTAACGTCCTGACGCTCCATGTTTGATTTATTGCCTCATTCAAATACCAATTACGGGCTTTTTCATCAGTAACTCTCAACAATGTTCTGTAATGTGTCCACGTCAGTAACATAGATTTTCCACTCACTGCGTGGAAAATCTGCGGAAAATACTTATAGAATAAAACAAACTGATATAAATTACTCTTTGTAAAGCCTTTGCCGTAAAGTTCCGTTAGATATTCAGATAATTTTTTAACTATTTCTTTTCCGTATGCAGCTCTGTCTTCGCCTTTCAGTTCTTCGTCAGCAATTCGTTTGCCTAAAAGCCAATTACGTTGT
Organism: Bacteroidales bacterium; assembly: GCA_017633985.1. Classification (GTDB taxonomy): domain Bacteria; phylum Bacteroidota; class Bacteroidia; order Bacteroidales; family P3; genus Scybalousia_A. The sequence goes on along the minus strand of JAGBOF010000002.1, from coordinate 84,412 downwards.
ACCATAGCAACATTTACGGCATTGTATGCATATTGCCGTGATGATTCTACTATCTGTTTAACGTCATTGTAAATATTGTTTGTCGTGTCTGTTGAATATTTTTCTACATTTATATTATTGTCCATAGTATCCGTCCATCTTATCACCGCACAAAATTACGCAAATTTTATGATATGCAACAATACCTATTAAATATTTTATAATTTATATTGTTGATAGAATTTCAGGTATTTCTTATAGAGCATCACCGCAGTGGTACAAATAATGTGTCAACAGTTTAAGTGCTGTTATTTTCTCTTTTTTATTAGCGATGAGAGCTTCTTCATTGGAAAGTCATTTATATCATCATTCCCTGCCTCCAAATATTCATCATAATCTCTATACATCCATTCACCATTATGTTTTTCTAAAAATTTAGGTATGCAATCTGTCCTAAACTCTAAAGAATCCTCATTAGAAAGCCATAGATGAAAAGTAAACATACCTAATAATTTCCATTTATTCTTCTCTGCTTTATAGATATAACATGTTCTGAAACTGGTCTGACCTTTAAAATTCCAAACAATTGCCAATGCATCTCTGCCGTCAGGTAATAAATTGTCTAGTCTAATTATATCTTGTAATCCTAAACACTGTTTTGCTTTTAATGCGGGAAAATCTTTGAAATATATTCGGGATTCTATCTGCGGATCAGGGAAATTATCGTCATCTATATGCACAGAATCCACCCTCTTACCTGTTTCTGCAATAAATACCTCTACAGATAAAGTATCATATTTATCTGCACTTAAAAATCTACCTGCAAACGATTTAAACTTTACACTATCGTAAAACAAATTTTCATCTTCTTGTTTTTCATCTTCTTGTTTATCTTCTTCTGTATCCAACATTTCTGTATTTGTTGTAACAGATGATTCTGCAATAGTTGTATCAGTATCTGATGAATTTTTACTACATGCACATAGCAATATAACTACACAAACCAATAAACAAATCTTTTTCATGATATATTGATATTCAATTATTATTAACTAAATTTCTTCTTTTTCGTTATTCTCTTGCTGTAATCGGAAAATTTCTTTTTGCTGTTCTATTTCCGTTTTCAATTGTTCCTCTGTTGGCAGATATGTCAGATATTTGGCTTGAAATAATCTGTCATTATCATGTAAAAAAATCTGTTTTCTGCCAGTGTCAACTTTATTTTGTAATTAGTAGCCGTCTTAATTGCAATATTTCATTCTCTATTATTGAAAAGTGCCTTAATATTGCAATATCGGTACTTTCTTTTTGATGTTGAGGTTTTACTCTTGTCGTCCGTTTTCCCTCGCTCTTTACCGCCTGTTTGACGGTTTCATTATAACCTTTTTGCACTCTTACCCAAAAGTCAGATGAAATCCCTTGTAATTGCTCTGCTATCCTTTCCGCTATACGCTCGGTTATATTACGTTTGCCGTTGATTATAGCGTTTAAATTACTTGGTATCATTCCTATGGATTGTGCAAAGTCCTTTTGTTTGATACCCCTTGCTTCCAATTCTTCTTTTAATATCTCGCCCGGATGAACTGCCTTGTATGGCATTATGTTATTTTTTGTTTCCATAGTGTGTTGTATCTATTTTTAACAATGTTATTTCAATTTTATTCTCATTCTCGGTAAATAGCAATCGTTCTACTCGGTTTTGTACAATCCTAACGCTACTAATACCGCTATATCCGTGTTTCAGTTTCTCATAGTGCAAATAACTTGTATTTTGTACCTCTGCTATATTCTCGGCAAATAACAACGTGGTATATACCCTTGTTAGTCCGTTCATTAATACACCGTCCTTTGCAATACGTTTATAGTGTTTATTCTGACCTGTCGTTATTAGTTCCTGTAAATCCTTGTCTTTAAAAATTATCTCCATAGTCCATTGCTTCTGCTTTGCAAAATTATACATTTTTTCTCAATAAAACATAATAATTATACATTTTGTTCTATTTTATTGCGTTTTTCTTAATCATGTTTTTACCAACCAATCGACGTTTTCTTTATTTGTTATTTTTATATACTTCAAAAACACCGTTTCCATTTCTTGAACAGACAAATAAATTTTACTTACACATTCACTTGTTACCTTAAATCTCGCATTCCAATAAATTAAAATAGTATTTATTCCGCTTGTTATTGCTGCATGGAGTTGTTTTAAACCTTCCTTTCTACTTGGTGGTATAGACAAATTCATACATTCTTCCCCCAATTCTCAAAAAACTTACATCTTTGGCGCAGTCTTTTTAGTTTTTGTGCAACATAATCTTGGTAAATTATGTTATTATGGTTATGGCGCAAGATTTGGTTACTTCGGCTCAACAAGGCGACAAAAAAGCTTTTGATATCTTGATTTCAAGGTATTATGCTAAATTACTCAACACTGCAATAATTTTTGTGAAAGATGAAGATACGGCAAAAGATATCGTTCAAGATGCCTCAATCATTGTTTTTACGAACATTAAGTCATTGAAAGACAACTCTAAATTTGCATCTTGGGCAAACAGAATTGTGAAAAATCTGGCATTGTTATACCTTCGCAAAAACAAACTCTTGGAAAATAAATTCGTTTCCATTGATGAGCGTTTAAAGGAGCAACTGTCTGACAGCGAAAGCGAACAAGAGGAAACTATCTCCGCGCAAGAACTTGACGGAATGATAAAGCAACTCCCCGAAGGTTACAAAACAATTTTTACTTATTACGCATTGGAGAACAAGTCCCACAAGGAAATTTCGCAAATCCTCAACATAGCCCCGCATACATCGTCTTCCAATTATTATCGTGCAAGAAAATTGTTGCAAAGTGCCGTAAGGAATTATTGGGCATTGCAATTGATAACGTTGATTTGCGTTTTCCTTTCAATTCCTTTGCTGAAAAATCTACCGAAAAATGATGCTGAAAAACAGGTCGCTCAAAAGACTGAAATAATCACGCAGAAGAAAAAATTATTGTCGCAGATTAAAAAAATAACGTCGCAGATTAATTTTACGGCACGCAACCTTAATTCTGACACCATTGGTATTAGCCCGTTATTGCGTGATATTAATTCGCAGTTACAGGATATTAATCCGCTGAATATTGATTCCAAAAAATATTTAACACAATTTAATCCTTTGGAATATCATTCTGATAACATAATTTCAGATCTCGGCAAACTGCAATTCAGTCAAAAAACATCAAAGTGGGATTTTGCCTTTTATTATTCGCAAAGTGCTGTATTTAACAATAATATGCTTGCGGCGGGTTCGCTTGACAATGTTATTTCTCTGCAAAACATTGACGGCATTCCGCAAAGCGATGGACCGTCTTGGCAAAACATTAAAACGTGGCAGGATTTGGCGGAATTTTTGTCGCTGCAGCCTGCGGTAAGTTCCTTGCCTGATGAAGTTAAATTCCTTATAGACATCGCAAACTCCAACGCCGCCAACAATTCTTCCGAAATCCAAACGGCAACAAAACATTTTAACCCCGTAGAATTCGGACTTATGTTTTCAAAAGGCGTAACCCAAGGATTTTCGCTGGATTTAGGTGTAAAATATACGGAATTTAAAAGTCTGTATTCGGCAGGCTGGCAGATGGCATCAATAAACAGCGAACAAAAATTGCAGTTTATCGGCTTTAGTCTGCAACCCGATTTAAGGATATACAAAAACAAGAGATTTGAGTTGCATTCTGCAGCGGGAATAACGTATTACGTGCCGATAAACAGCGAATTACATACCGTTTATTCACTTAACGGTGACATAGTTTTCGCAAAAAACAGGGCATTGTCGTCTAAAGAAAAATTGTCATTGCAACTTGGCTTTTCGGTTTCATATAATTTAAGCGATAAGATGAGTTTTTATTTCTCCCAATCAGCACAATACTTTATTAAAGACGACAAACAAATCAGCACTTTCACGACTGATAATCCGTTTGTGCCGACTTCTTGTTTCGGAATCAGGATTGTGCTGTAAAATACCGCACCTTACGCAGTCTTTTTGTGTCTTGAACATCTTAATAACAAGAAACAAAACAACAAAAAGACTATTATGTACAGTATAATGGATTATGCGTATAACGGTATCACGTTTGTAAACAACATCTTAAGAAAACAACATAAGAAACTCACAAACCTTATGATTTATTCTACATCACGGTGCAACAGTAAGTGTAAGCATTGCAATATATGGCAAAAACCAAGCGAAGACCTCACATTTGAAGAAATCAAAAACATAATGCAATCTGACTGTATCACAAAACGAACCGTTGTAGGCTTGGAAGGCGGCGAGTTTTTGTTACATCCGCAATACGAACAGATACTTGACTTTTTTCATACCACACATCCTAACTATACTTTGTTATCAAACGGCCTGCAAACGGAAAAACTTACCCGTGCCGTCACACAATACCATCCTAAAAGGTTATATCTGTCACTTGACGAAGAAAAAGAAACCTACAAATATATGAGAGGAATTGACGGATACGACAGAGTAATCCGAACAATTGAGACTTTACGGGAAAAGGTTCCCGTTTCGCTGATGTTTTGTCTGTCTCCTTTCAATTCTTTTGAGGATATGCAACATGTAATTGACATTGCACTGAAGTATAATGTGGATTTACGGATAGGAATATATGCAACGATGTCTTTCTTTGACACCAAAAGCGAGCTGTTGTCATATAACAAGACAGCGTTTTTGCAATCCATACCGAAGAATATCCATCTTACAGCAGAGAATTATGATTTCTTACGCCTGTATTGCGACTGGAAGCAAGGTAATTTACGACTTAACTGCCACAGTATTTATTCTCAAGCGGTTATTCACTCAAACGGCGATGTTCCTTTGTGTCAAAATCTTGGCGTTATGTTAGGTAATATCCGTAAAAACTCACTTGATGAAATCTTAAACTCATCAGAAACCACCCGCTTGCAAGATAAATATTGTAAGTCTTGTAACGGTTGTTGGATAAACTATCACCGCAAATTTGATATTATACTTTTGAGGAATATTGAGCGGTTTTTTCCGAAGAAAATCATAGAAAAAATTTACGGAACGTATTATTGGAACAGCGACAGGCAATTAAAATACAAAGATATTATAAAATGACAGCGTTAAATGAAATTATAGCAAGGTATAAGCGAATAAGAAATCTGCGATATGTAAATCAAACGTATCACAATCAATTTGCATTTGTAGGAATAGGCAATCACGCAACGCAAAATCTGTACCCCGTGCTTTCTTATTTGAATTTACCGTTGAAATATATAGTCTGCTCGTCGCAAAGTAAGGCAAAAACAATCTCAAAACTCTACTTTCCGGCCGTAGGTACTGACAATATTGACACCGTATTGGGAGACAGCGAGGTAGAAGGTGTGTTTATTTGCGTTAACGGCGACAAACATTTTGATATTGTTGCAAGATGTTTGGCTAAAAATAAGAATGTTTTTGTTGAGAAGCCTCCTTGCCGCAGTATGGAGCAATTGCAAATTCTTATTGAGGCAGAAAAGAGAAACAAGAACTTAATTACCTGTGTGGGAATGCAAAAACGCTATGCTCCGATGACACATAAACTTATCAAACACTTAAACCACAAAAGCCTTATTTCATATTCTTACCGTTATGTTACGGGTGCATATATTGAAGGGGACAGTTTGACGGATTTATTCATACATCCTATTGATTATGTTACGTTTCTGTTCGGTAAGGCGGAAATATGCAGTCTTGAAATCATAAACGGCGGACATCCTTTTGCACAAACGCTGTTTATTACCTTAAGGCACAAGGATATTGTCGGACAAATGGAACTTTCTACGGCATATTCGTGGACTGATGCGACGGAAAACTTGATTATTAATACAAAAGAGGGCGTTTTTGAGGCAAAAAACTTCAGTAATCTTACATTTCAACCCAAACAAAACTTATTTTGCGGCATTCCGACGGAGAAAATTTTTAATAAGATTCCACCGACCAGGACTGTTTTTGCAACTAATGACTTTAATCCTATAATTCAGAATAATCAAATCTATTATCACGGCTATTTTTCGGAACTTAAAAATTTTATTCTGGCGGTTGAAAACGGCAAAAACACTTCACAATCCGGTTTTTCTTCGCTTAAAAACACATATACCATAATTGAACAGATTAAAAACGCAAAACAAGACATTAAACTATAAAGATTATGCAAGCAAGACACAATGACAGAAAACTGTATTTCGAAGAACTCGCATTGACAAGCAGCGAATTTTACTTAAGTTACCTAAATAAATTCAAAAAGATCGGCAAAAATCTAAAAGTTCTGGAAATCGGCTGCGGCGAAGGCGGAAATCTTTTGCCGTTTGCCGAGCAAGGTTGTTTTGTTGCGGGTATGGATTTGAACAAAACTAAAATAAATACAGGCAATGAATATTTTGCGGCATTGAAATTCGGTTGTGATTTGGTTTGTTGCGACTTTTTTGGTTACAAATCCGCATATAAATTTGATATTATCATAATTCACGACGTCATTGAGCATATCCCGTCCGATAAGAAGCGAAAGTTTATGCGTTTAACGATCGCTTTATTAAACTCTGACGGCGTAATATTTTTCGCATTTCCGCCTTGGCAAATGCCTTTTGGCGGTCATCAGCAAATATGCAGGAGTATAATTTCAAAGATACCGTTTATTCATCTGCTACCGCAGCGACTTTATACTGCAATATTGCGAGTCAGCGGAGAGAACAGCGATTGTATAAAAGAATTATTGTCTATCAGGGAAGCGAAAATGCCGATAGAAAGATTTGAGAAGTTGTATAAATCTGTCGGATTGCGATGCGTGGACCGTACCATGTGGTTTATCAATCCGCATTATAAACAAAAATTTAACCTTACGCCGAGGCGGCAAAGCAAGATCATTTCTCATTTGCCTTATATAAGGAATTATTTTACTACATCGTGTTTTTATGTCTTGAAAGTTCGATAAACTTGAGAGATTACTTCGTATCACGCCAAAATTTCAGTGTTATAGTTTGCTGAATTGCGTACATAAACAGGCAGCGCAGTGTTTAAAAACTGCGCTGCCTGTAAAAAATATTCAGACTTCGAAAATCCGCCAATCACATTACAGATAGTAATGGAAAGACAAACTTACTGCAGAATTGTTCCAGCTTCCCAATGGAGCATTGATGCGGGTTCTTTTGTTTATATCATTGTCAAATGATGAGAAATAGAAATTACCTGCATCAAATGTAGCACCTATTGCAATGTGTCTGCTGCAACGGTATTCAACTGAAAGTAAATTAACACCCACTTTGATTTCCGTCAAATCATAATCCTTATCAACAGGAACTTTGTTCGTGTAAGTACCCATACCGAATGTAAAGTATACAGACGGAGTCCAAGAAAGGTTACCTACCAAAGGAACTGAATAAACTGCTTGCGGAGTAATCTCAAACAAACCTTGTTTGTAAATGTCTTTTGAGTTTTCAAGATTGTAGCCGACATTCAATCCTACCGACCAATTCTTGTTTAACATGTAATTGGCTCCTACATTAACGTCAAAGTTAGTTAATTCTGGACCGTTCTTTACTTTGTCGGAGTTAAAACCAAGACCTCCTTGTAACCACCAGCCGTTTTGAGCTGATACACCGCTTAAGCCCCAAACTGTCATTGCGGCAACGGCAACTAAAACTTTAAGTTTTTTCATCATTGTATAATTCTTAAGTTCGGTTTTCTGTTTATTGTATGCTTACAGGCGAAAACCGATAGCCCGTAAGACTTGTTTTCATTTGACAAATGTACAAAAGATTCTGAAAACAGCGCCCCGTTAAACGTAATTATTTTTATAATAAAATATGTACGCATTTCGGCGATTTTGGTAGTAAGTGACAGATTATTAATACGTCACAAGGAAATAGTTTTTTGCCAATATACGCCGTTTTTTCCATAAAAAGCGGTTTTTGGATAATAAAAAATATCCGTAAAAAGGTGTAAAATCTGCGCCTTAATGCAAAAAAATTTTGCCTTTATGTGCTTTGCCGCCGCCCCGTGGCGTATTATTTTTAAAAAAAGGGTTTTTTTGCCCCGAAAAAACACTTTTTTTAGGTCAAAAAAATAGTTTTTTTCAGATTGAAACGCCACGGGGCGGCAGGATTATGCGAAAGGGCAGAGGTTAAAAGCCTTTTTATTGCTGCAATGAAACAATATTTTATATTGCCGTGCGTTATTGCAAATGTAAACTAACTAAACAAAATAAAAGCTTTATGAAAAAAGAATTTAAGAAAATACTTGTTGCATTTATGTTGATGGCAACAAGTGCCCTTTTGCTTTCTTGCAATGACAAAGATGATGACAAGAAAGACGGAAAACAGATTCAGTATACCGATGTGCTTACATTTGCCGACGGTGCATCGCTTTACGGCATGACAATCGCCGATGCGCAAAACTTTATAACGCAAAAAGGCTATGTTTTGCAGGAAATAGAGGATGAAGACGGCGAAACGGATACAGTTTATGCAGCCGTATGCTCAACAGGTGACACGGTGTATGTGCAATTTGACGGATCGGAGGGCAAAGTAAACGGCGTAGTGCTGTTGATATTCGATAATGGTAACGGCGGATACAGAGATCATTTCCTTAATGTGTCGTCCCAAGCCAATAATTGGATGGTTGCGCATGACTTTACGTTCGCAGGCTACAATTTTGAGTATTCTTCCTTCATTGCAAAGTCCATGAGTTATAGTGGCGTTACGGGATATGAGGAGTATTCGGATTTTAAGGAAGATTTTAACAAGCTTGCCGACAGCGATATCTTCTATATTTCCGAGGCCTATACTACACATTCCATGTTTAACGATGACGAGGAGGATTCTCCGATAATGATAGCAACCGTATTGATGAGTAAACCGGGTGCGCAGGCTTTTGACGATGATATTTCGGTGAATATGCCTCAATTTTCGTATATGACGGGATTTTATATAACGTATGACGCTGACGAAGACGATGATGATTTGGCGGTTAAATCATTAAAACGCTTCATAAAAGCAAAGTAATACCGTAATACTGTTATTATCCGCTGCAGATGACTGTCATCTGCGGCGGATAAGTTTATACCGCTGTTTAATATGGCATCATAAGCGGCGGATAAGTAAAATTCCCTTTGAATATTGCAGTAACAATCAAAGGGAATTTAGCTTTAAAGCCTTGAAATATTTACTTGGCGGATTATTTCCGTGATTCTATTAAAAGTTCAAGCATCTTAACGGCTGAATCCGCAATCTTGGTTCCCGGACCGAACACTGCGGCAACTCCTGCATTGAATAAGAAATCATAATCCTGCGGAGGGATAACGCCGCCTGCCACAACGATGATGTCTTCACGTCCCAATTTCTTTAATTCTGCTATAACTTGCGGCACCAAAGTCTTGTGTCCTGCAGCCAAAGAGCTTACTCCGAGGATGTGGACGTCGTTTTCTACGGCTTGTTTAGCACTTTCTTCCGGTGTTTGGAACAAAGGACCCATATCAACGTCGAATCCTATATCGGCATATCCCGTTGCAACGACTTTAGCACCCCTGTCATGTCCGTCCTGTCCCATTTTAGCTATCATAATACGCGGACGGCGTCCTTCAATTTCCGCAAATTCATCGCACATTTGCTGTGCTTTCTTGAAATTGTCATTATTCTTTGTATCCTGACTGTACACTCCTGAAATTAAATTTATTTTTGCTTTATAACGGCCGAAATGTTTTTCAAGGGCGTATGAAATCTCACCAAGGGATGCACGTTTTCTTGCGGCATCAATACTTAATTCCAAAAGATTTCCTTCACCCGATGCAGCACAATTGCTTAATACCTCAAGGGCTTGCTGACAATCTGCTTCGTTGCGCTCTGCACGCAGTTTAGCCAAACGTTTTATTTGCGCCTCACGTACGGCTGTGTTGTCAACTTCCAATGTGTCGATGGCATCTTCATGTGCCAAACGGTATTTATTAACTCCCAATATGGTATCTATGCCGCTGTCGATTTTAGCCTGCTTTCTTGCCGAAGATTCTTCGATACGCATTTTAGGAACTCCCGATTCTATTGCGGCAGCCATACCTCCCAGTTTCTCGACTTCCTGTATGTGACCCCAAGCACGGTGTGCCAATTCGTTGGTAAGGGATTCTACGTAATAACTTCCTGCCCATGGATCCAAAGAACGGCAGATGTTGGTTTCTTCCTGCAGATAGATTTGAGTGTTACGTGCAATACGTGCGGAGAAATCGGTAGGCAATGCAATAGCTTCGTCCAATGCGTTGGTGTGAAGGGATTGCGTATGTCCCAATGCTGCACCCATTGCCTCAATACATGTTCTTCCTACATTATTAAACGGATCTTGTTCGGTTAAACTCCATCCCGATGTCTGGGAGTGGGTACGCAGTGCCAGGGATTTAGGATTCTGCGGATTGAATTGCTTGATTATTTTAGCCCAAAGCATACGTGCTGCACGCATCTTGGCAATCTCCATAAAATGATTCATACCTATTCCCCAGAAGAACGACAAACGCGGTGCGAATTCATCAACCGTCATTCCTGCATTGATACCTGCGCGTATGTATTCCAGACCGTCTGCCAATGTATAAGCCATTTCTATATCGGCGGTGGCACCTGCTTCCTGCATGTGGTAACCCGATATGGATATAGAGTTGAATTTAGGCATGTTTTTGCTGGTATAAGCAAATATGTCGGCAATAATTTTCATTGAAGGCTTCGGAGGATAGATGTAGGTGTTACGTACCATGAATTCCTTAAGGATATCATTCTGTATTGTGCCCGCTAACTGCTCCTGTTTTACGCCTTGTTCTTCCGCAGCTATGATATAGAATGCCAAAACAGGCAATACGGCGCCGTTCATTGTCATGGAAACGGACATTTTTCCCAAATCAATCTGGTCAAACAATATTTTCATGTCCAAAATACTGTCAACGGCTACACCGGCCTTACCTACATCACCTACAACTCTCGGATGGTCGGAATCATATCCCCTGTGGGTAGGCAAATCAAACGCAACGGAAAGACCTTTCTGTCCTGCGGCGATATTTCTTCTGTAAAAAGCGTTACTTTCTTCTGCTGTGGAGAATCCTGCATACTGTCTGATAGTCCAAGGACGCATAACATACATCGTAGAATACGGTCCCCTTAAAAAAGGTGCGACACCTGCAGCATAATTCAAATGTTCCATACCTTCAAGGTCGTTTTTACCGTATGCGGGTTTGATAGGAATCTGCTCAGATGTCATCCAGTTCTTTTCATTCTTTACTTTCTGCTCCCAATCGTGAAAACTCTCGTATTTGTAAGGAGTTTTAAAATCAACATTATCAAAATTAGGTCTCATTGTATAAATGTTTTTTATTTCTTTTCTTAAAATTATAATTTTAATGTGCAAAAATATGAAAATATTTTAAAACAACAAATTTTTAAAAGATTAATTTGTTATTTCCGTAAGGTAAAAGGATGCGTTATTTTGGCTGTATTATATAATAATGTGTAATAAGAACTGAAGAAAATGCTGAAGGAAATGTTTTAAAGAATATATAAAACAACTTTCCTGAAGACTTGAAGTCTTCTTGATGAAAGTTAAAGAAATATTATGATTAATTTTAGCCGTAGAAAGTTTTGTAGCGGGGACGAGAATTGAACTCGTGACCTCCGGGTTATGAATCCGACGCTCTAACCAACTGAGCTACCCCGCCTTTTTGAGTTTGCAAAATTACAACTTTTTTTATTACTGCCAAAAAAAATCATAATAAATTTTAATATTGTGAGTACAAAAACTTGAGAAACAATACTATATTTATATGATAAGAAGTGTCTAAATCGCTGCCGCAAGGAATTAATAAATATTTGTTTTTTATTTTGATTATCTTGCTGATTCGAAAAATCTTCGTACTACTTTTGGTGATATAGACTGTGCTATTCACCACCGACTATATAGTTTTTAATATCGTTGTTGCTATAGTAATATTAGCGCTGTTACTAATTCCTAATATAAGGTTCAATTTCCAATATTTTTATTCCTATTTGGCAATCGACCCATTTAGTACGGCGGTAGTCATCATCACCGCCCGTAATAGAATCAACATGAAACAACTTTGTGTATGTTACATTTACTGCTTGATATTGAGACATATTGTAAATTAGTTTTAATTTGTGATTGAGTTCAGGGTCTTGTTGATTACAGATAGGCCAACCTCGGACCACATCCGCATGAATACCAGTCATTAAGCCTAATACATAGATATTACGGTATCTGCACAAGTATGTAATCTCTGTTATGGTGTCCTCGTTACTACGATCTGTGCAATACACACATACATAAGGATCATAATAATCAAAATCATTATTACAACATGTATCAGTATCATCGCCGTCATAACAAGCAGCAAAGACGAACGGCAATATTAGAAGCAATAAGATATTTCTTATTTGTGTCATGGCTTTAAAAACATTTTGTCGGTTCTACACTAAAATCACTTCCTAAAGGAATGTCTATATTTTGAATTTCTAAATAATTACTTACACGCAAAACAGTATATCCAAGCGGAATGTGTACAGTGTTATTGCTGTTACCTATGTTTATTATTCCCCATACTCCGTACGGAAAACTGGTCAGACCACTGTCACTTATGATATTAATACTGTTAGTACAGTTTTGGGTGTCAATAGTATAGAATCTAAAATAATCTATATCGTAGTTCTGAGGAAACGGAGTATAAGTATAAAGAACAGATTGTGGCAATATTTGATTGTTCATTACAACTCTCATTAAGTGATGCGGTAGTAAGCAGGTATCATATACAATATGTATAATAGAATCATCAAAATAATATACAATCTTATCAGGAAGAAATTCTGCAGCGTATACATGATAATCTTCATATAATACAGGAAGATTATGTATTATTTTTGTGTCAACTTTTTTTGCCGCATGTGTCGGAGTGTCTATTAATAAATGATGTCCCATTTCATTTGTCCTTGCATCATCTTCAATGATTCCGTTAGAACTGTCTCCATACGGTTCCACTATATCTATTTCAAAATGTTCTATAATATTATTATTTTTCGGAGAATTGATGTTAGGATCCCTTTTTTGATGATAGCACCAGAAGGCTGTCCAAAAACCATGATTACTTGGGCTATTTTTAACACTGTCATAAAATCCAGGTAGCTTTGCCCTCATTTCATAATAACCATATTGATAACATTCCTTTTTACTTTGTATGCCCGCCGTAGAATCAGGTGAAGTAGCCTGCAATCTTAATATTCTGTTTCCATAATTGTCATTAACAATTGTTGCCAAATCTTTATAATAAGTTGCATATCCCCAACCCAGGTCTTCGTTTATTACATACCATTTAGTAGTATCTATATTATTAAATTCGTCACTTAATAACGAATCCAAATGTAGATTTCTATCTTGCCCTGGTGTATATTGGGCAAATGCTATATAAGGAATAACTTGCAGTAATATAATAAAGAAATATTTCATATTATTTAGTAAGAATCATTCGTTTTGTTTCAATCTGAATACCGTCTATTACCAGTGTATACATATACATTCCCGCTTTTAATGAAGATGCATCTATTACAACACTTTCCAAACCAGTTTCGTTCAAAAAGAATTCTAATTGCATAGCCCCCTGCATGTCAAAAACATAAAGGTATGCATTCTCCGTTCCTTCAGGTAAGAAATATTTTATTTCCGTTGCTTGGTTAAACGGATTCGGTGTGTTTTGGTATAGAAAAGCGTTGTCTTTTCCTATACCGTAATTGGTCGCTGTCTCTGCCTTTTGTACTTCAGCACCGTTTATATTTATATTTTTTGCAGGTTGAACATCGTTCAATAATATATCAGTGTTTTCCTCAAGGGCTTTTATTTTCAGACTTTGTGCCGAAATTATAAAGGATTGCTCTTTTATGGCTTCAACTAACAAAGGAATGAAGCCGATATAATCTATATAAGCCTCATCCGTAGAGTCGTTTATTTCGACCAATTCGGGAAATACTGTTTGTAATTTGTAAGGATCAAAACCAAATTTGAAATCAGCACGGCTCTTTTTATTACTTAAAAAAGTGTTTAAGAAATTCATATCATTAGCTTCTTTCACCGTTGCGCCTGATGTCTGATTATTTGTCAGCGGCATATCATTATATGGAGTATATACATATTGCATACCGCAAACATTTAATATTCTCGGATAGACTGCCGGTATTATAACAGGATCGTGTATTTTCCATACATCAGCACGGAATTTTATTTTACTGTCCAGTGCTAAATCCGGATTAATGTGTAATACATCATTTTCTTTAAGGTTATATTTCATGATAGAATACCAATCATCCCCGTTTACGGAAGTTAGATTAAATCCGTTTTTACCGTGTAACCACAACCGATCTGTATCATTAGTATCATGCTCTCCTACAAAGACATTCCACCCATTATATTTTTTCTGACCGAAATCGCCGAAAGATAATTTTGCTCCGGCACGGCAGGAATCAGACATATTTTGACCGAATATTGATGCTGATAAGACGTTTTCAATATCGTCATAATGACCTATTCTGTCTGGTCCGATAATAACTTTACCGGAATCACCTTTTACTTTTAATTGGGCAAATACATTTTCTGTACAGGTGCCTGATAATGCAATTAGGATAAAAAGACCTAACTTTGTAAAAATTTTTCTCATATCTGTTATATTATTAAATTTCTTCCTACTTTATATATCAGTAAAACATTAGTACTGCATGTCAATACTTTTTTGATTGACTGTATCAACTTTTTTTACTGTGTAAATTTCGAAACCTGATACTTCAATGCTGTCATTTTTGTACGGTAATGTTTTATCTCCTCCGATGGCATAATGAAAATCCCGTGCAATGCCCGTTACTGTGACATCAACAGGTTCTCCATTATATATGTTATCCAACTGTTTTTTTACAGAAGGATCAGTCTGATTACAGATAAATAAAAGGGATGTTCTCCAAAAGTCATATCCCGGGCTGTCATAATACCAGCCTTCGCGTAAGGCACAATCTTCGCCTAATACGTAATATCCGCAGTATTTGGTCAGAGGTAAATTGAATACTGTATCTTTTATGTAACCGAAATCATCATCCAGCACGCTGCATCCTATGCAAATTGTTGATTTTTCCGACGTATTGTCATCATTGCATGAACAAAAAAATAATCCGCATGCAGAAATTATAGATAATATTAATATATTTATTTTTTTCATAGTTATGTTTTTTATTTGTCATGCAAAATTATATAATTTATTTGTTTTTACCAAAAGTTTTTATATAAAATCATCATAGTGTTTAGATGAGTTCATAAACCATTGTAATAAACCGTCAAAATAATCTGCGAGAAGAAAAAATTATCTTCGCAGATTATTTTATTAATCACGCAGAATAATTTTTTAATCTGCGTGATTAATTTCGTGGGACGGCGTGATTTTCCGATCAATCAAAATTTGAAGATTTCTTTGTGGGTAACGGCATTGATTTTTGAGGTTGTTTGAATCAAATTTACGGCGTTTTGAAGTCGTAAAATGCATTTGACGGTAATTGTTGCAGAAATTTTGCCAGTCAATCAATGAAATATTTTTATTTATCAGCATTTTGTGCATCTGTTTTGCCAGATTGCTGCGGTCAATTACGGTATTTTTGTTGTCAGAGGCATACAGATTGCAATATCTTTGCAGATTGTCAAGATAAACCGCCAATTCTTTTTTGTAACTGTTGATTAAAAATTCTTTCTGTTGCAAAAGGGCTTCGTTTTCTGATTTTTTGGCGGAAATATTCCCCTGATTGCGGTTGAAAACAGGCAGTTGCAAAGAAAATCCCGCAAGAAAAATATTGCGTGCAATGTTGCCGTTTTTGTCCCATTCGGTTTTGATACTCCAAGATGGAATGTTTTCTTTTTGAAACTCCTTTACGGCGTAATAATTTGCCTGCAGTTCATCCTCAAGAGCCATAATATCAAAACGTAAAGCAAGCAAACTGTCATAATCTGCCGTAAGCAAAAAACCGTTTGCCTGCTTAAAAACATTTTCAGCATTAATGACGTTATGAAAATCAGAATTTATGTTGGTATTCAATAATTTCGCAGTTTCAAAATACGCATTTTGTTTGTTTATTTGCACTTGCGCAGCCTCGGATTGCAGATTGAAAAGCACGGATTGTATATTTGCAAATTCCGCAGCCGATATGTTTTTGTTCTTGTATTGGGTTTCAAATGCCGAAACGATATCCTGCAGTGCCGAAAGCTCATCATTATACAATTTTTCGGCATTGTAATAATAAAAACAGTCGGCTAAAGACTGCACAAGCATGTCGGATAATTCCGATTTGAGGCTTTGCAATCCGTTTTCTTTGCTTTGCAAAAGGAAATTGTATTTTTGTTTTGTCATTTTGGCTTTCTGGAAATTTTTTACGGGAATTTCCGCTTCAATGTCCGTTTCTCCTTGTTTTGAGACGTCGAAATAATTGCCGTTAATAGGGTTGTAAATATTGTGTGATACCGAAATGACAGGATTTTCCCATATGGTTTGTTGTTGTTCCGATTGAAGAATTTGTTTTTCGGTTTGAAGTTTTTTTAATTCGGTGTTGTTTTCAAAAAGCAGTGTTTGAAGGTCTTTAAACGTTAAGCTGTTTTGACCTACAGACGCTTGGGTGAGTAAAAAAGCAATAGCAAAAATATATTTTCTCATTGTAAATTAATCTTTGGTTGCAAAATTACAACGAAGCGGTTGTTCTGTACGATAAAAAGAGATTAGAAAACTCTAATGTCGTATTAGAATCTTCTAATCTGCGTATTGATAAATGTTTTACGCCCGGATATTAATGCGGAATGCGGTAATAGTTTATTCTTTCTTCATTTTCTGTTGTTTTGCCCATGCGAAAAGTTCGTACGGTAGATGGCAATATCCGTCAGGATGCTTTTCCAAATAATCCTGATGGTATTCACTTGCAGGAAAGAAGTTACGGAGTTTTTCTATTTCCGTTACAATCGGTTCGGAATACTCCTTTTGTTTTTGTTCAAATATCTTGCGGATTACAGGCAACTGCTCATCGTCGGTATAATATACTCCCGTTCGGTAACGTGTGCCTTCGTCATGCCCTTGTTTGTTTAAGGAAGTGGGATCAATTGCACGGAAAAACATATCAAGCAAAAAAGCCAAATCAACCTTCGTCTCGTCATACTGTATTTTCACCGTCTCGGCGTAACCTGTGGTGTCGGTGTAAACTTCTTCGTATGTAGGGTTGGGAGTTGTGCCGTTGGCAAATCCCGTTTGCGTTTTAATAACGCCGTCTATCTGTTTGAAAAAATGTTCCGTGCCCCAAAAGCATCCGCCTGCCAAATAAATTTCTTTCATAAGATTAAAGATTTTAGTTTTGCAAAGATATATAAAAATTTTTATTAATCGCATTGCCGTGATTTGCAAACAGCATGTGGCGGGATATTAATTAACTTTGCGGATATACGCCCTTAAGTGAAAAAAAATACTTATCTTTGCAACGTTAAATATACTTAAAAACGTAATGAAGCACTATATACTTGCAATAGAATCTTCTTGTGACGATACTTCGGCAGCCGTAATGGATGATGAGTTTATATGTTTGAGTAATGTAACCGCTTCGCAGCAGATACATCAGCAATACGGTGGCGTTGTGCCCGAATTGGCATCCAGAGCTCATCAGACAAATATTATTCCCGTAGTTGACGTTGCTTTGAAGCAGGCAAAAGTAGATAAAAACAACTTGTCAGCCGTTGCTTTTACAAGAGGACCCGGGCTTTTGGGCAGTTTGCTTGTCGGAGTAAGCTTTGCGAAAACTTTTGCAATGAGTTTGAATATTCCGATAATAGACGTAAATCATTTGGATGCCCATGTGCTGGCACATTTTGTAAAGGATAATCCGCAGCAGGACGTTCCGTCATTCCCTTATGTTTGTTTGTTGGTTTCGGGAGGGAATACGCAGATTATAAGAGTCAATTCCGCTTCGGATATGGAGGTGTTGGGTAAAACGATTGACGATGCGGCAGGGGAGACGATAGACAAAGCAGCCAAGATATTGGATTTGCCTTATCCTGGAGGCCCGCATATAGACAGATTGTCGCAGTCGGGTAAGCCTGTATTGCAGTTTGCCAAAAGCCATATACCTGATTATGATTACAGTTTCTCGGGATTGAAGACAAGTATATTGTATACATTGCGTGATAAGCTGAAAGAAAATCCTGATTATATAAAAGAAAACATTAATGATATAGCAGCGTCGGTGCAACAGGCGGTTGTGGACTCTCTTTTGTTGAAGTTCGAAAAGGTTTTGAAGGACACCAAGATCAAAACCATAGCTTTGGCAGGCGGAGTGAGTGCCAACAGTCTTTTAAGGCAAAGATTTACGCAACTTGGCGATAAATACGGATGTAAAACCTTTATTCCGAAGTTTTCTTATACGACGGATAATGCCGCAATGGTTGCCGCATGCGGAATGTTTAAGTTTTTAAACGGAGATTTTGCTCCGCTGGATTTGCCCGCTTATGCAAGATAGGTTTAAACGTATAGTTCTTGTAGGTTATATGTATTCAGGCAAGAGTACATTGGGCAGACATATTGCCGCAAAGCTCGGATATGAATTTTTTGATACTGATAAGGAAATAGAGAATAAGTTCCGTTATACGGTTTTGTCGTTTTTCAAAAATTTCAGGGAAGATGTGTTCCGCAAAGCAGAACATGAAATGCTTAAAGAATTATTGCTTAAAGATAATGTGGTTATAGCAACCGGAGGCGGGACGCCTTGTTTTTACGGCAATATGGAATATATAAACAATATGTCGCTGTCGGTTTATCTGCAGATGAATGTAGGGCAGATAATGTCAAGGCATGCGAAAAGTAAAGTAAAACGTCCGCTTTTGGAAGGTAAACAGGAAGACGAAATAAAACAATATATCACAGAAACATTGGCACAAAGGGAGCAGTTTTATCTTAAAGCGGATATTGTAGCAGATGCATTCAATCCGGATGCGGCAAAGATAACGGAGGATATTAAGAAATTGCAGAAAAATGAAAATTTAATATACTAAAGTAATTAATTAGAAGGATTTTTCATAATTTTGCATGACGTTGTTACAGATAAATAAAAATAAATAGCAGTAATGAAAAAGACATTTGCATTAATATTAGGTTGTATAGGTATTATAACTTGTTATTCGCAGAATCCGGCTTGGGAATTTACCAAGGCATTAAGAGACGGTGATACGGTAAGACAAAAGGAAATCCTCGCTTTGTGGGAATCTGCCCAAGAAAAAAGTGCTGATTATTACATAGCATCGTTTAATTACAATTTAGTCAAATGTATGGACGGAGACATGCGGCATTTGGATGTAAACACGTTGGGATTGGCTTTGGATGTGATAGAAAAAGGTATAAAGGAATATCCTTCACGTTTGGACATGCGTTGCGGAGAGATTTCGGCATTGTACAGATTCGGTTTGTGGAATGATTTTGCGGACAGGATTATACGCAGTATAGATTATGCTTATGTGATTGACAATAAGTGGATATATCCTGACCAAACGGCAGACAAAGATTTCTTTTTAAATATTGTACAACAATATCAAGCGGATTTATTTAACGAAATAGACGAAGAAATTTTCGCAATGGAAGATTCTTTGAATGTTATAAGGATACGGAAAATATCTGAAACGGTTCTGAAATATTATCCTGATAATATAGAGGCGATGAATAATATGGCGGCAACTTATTTTATGGTTAATGAATATGATAAAGCTTTGGAAATATTCTTACAAGCGGAGAAATTATCCCCTAAAGACGCCGTTATTCTGTTAAATATAGCAAATATATACACCAAACAAGGTAATAAAGAGAAGGCTAAACTTTATTATGAAAATATAATAAAGAATTGCGGTAAGGATGCGGCTGCGCAAGCTAATATTTTATTAAAAGAATTATAGATAATAAGCAAAGGAAATAAGTATTTTTGCTGATTTAACGGCGAAACATTGATGCACAATCCTTGTGCAAATTTATAAATAAGAGATATTGATGACATTTGAGGAGTTAGGACTGCATGCAAATATATTACAAGCCGTGCAGGATTTGGGTTTTGTAAATTGTATGCCTGTACAACAGCAGGCAATACCGCATATACTTGACAGTGATACGAATTTGGTGGCTTTGGCGCAGACAGGAACGGGTAAAACTGCCGCATTCGGTCTGCCTATCATTAATAATATAATATGTGATGCGGAAGATTCATCGGATAAAAGCAAAGAAAGAAAAGACATTCGGCATAATGCATCGCCACTGTTGCATAAGACATCGGCTTTGATTATTTGTCCGACCCGTGAATTGTGTATTCAGATTGCCAACGATTGCAAAAAATTCGCTAAATATTTACCACAGCTTAAAATAGTTTCTGTTTACGGAGGTGCTTCCATAGAACAGCAGATAAAGGATTTGAAACAAGGTGCGGATATAATTGCCGCAACTCCCGGCAGATTGATAGATTTGCTTGACAGGAAGAAGATAAAACTTAACGACGTTAAATATCTTGTCCTTGACGAGGCTGACGAGATGCTTAACATGGGTTTTAAAGAGGATTTGGATAATATTTTCGTCCGTACGCCGAAAGAGAAAAATATTTACATGTTTTCGGCCACCATGCCCAAGGAAGTGGAACAGATTGCCGAGAATTATATCGATAATCCTGTCAAAATACAGATAGGGCAGAGGAATCAAGGCTCTGAAAACGTAAAACATTTCTATTATTTGGTGCATCAAAAAGACAGATACTTGGCATTGAAACGTATTGCCGATTATTATCCCGATATTTATGCCATTGTTTTTTGCCGTACCAAAGTTCAGACGCAGGAAGTGGCGGATATGCTTATCAAAGACGGATACAATGCCGACAGTCTGCACGGTGATTTGTCGCAAGCCCAAAGAGATCATGTTATGAGCCGTTTCCGTTTGCGTAATATACAGCTTTTGGTGGCTACTGACGTGGCTGCAAGAGGTTTGGATGTAAATAATCTTACCCATGTAATCAATTATGAACTTCCCGACGAATTGGAACAATACGTTCACCGCAGCGGAAGAACAGGCAGGGCTGATAAACAAGGTATTTCCATTGCTATTATAAATCTAAAGCAGAAAAAAAGAATTAAGGCATTGGAAAATATTCTTAAGAAATCTTTTCAACAAGCTAAAATACCTACATCGAAGGATGTTTGCAAGAAACAGTTGTTTAATTTGATTAACCGCGTGGAAAACGTGGATACTTCCAACGATGAAATAGATGCTTTTATTCCTGAAATCACGAAAAAACTTTCTTGGTTAAGCAGGGAAGATCTTATCAAACACTTTGTATCTTTGGAATTTGAAGAACTGTTGAAATATTATAAGGATGCGCCTGATTTAAATATTGACGAAGCGGTGGAAAAAGAGAAACAACGACGGGAAAACAAGCAAAGAACAAAACTTAAAAGCAAACAAACACGCAGGAAATATAACGGCAAAGAACATTTTGCGACCTTGAGCGTATCGGTAGGTTATAAAGATAAGATTGTTCCGCAAAGATTGATAGGAATGATTAACGAATACACACCTTTCAGGCGTATAGAAATAGGTAAGATTGATATAAATAATGAATATACATATATAGAGGTGTCAGCAGACGGAGCGGATGATGTTATCGATGCATTAAACGGCAGAAGAATACGCGGCAGAGAAATATTTGTGGATTATTTCAATCCAGATACCCAATCGCGTAAGCCGTTAAAGCAAAAGAAATCATAATCAAGACACCTGACAAAGATTTGAAAGCAAAGACACCGTTGTTATTTGTATAGCAACGGTGTCTTATTATTTATTTGTTATTTGAATGTTATTCCGATTGGGATGAATAGTCTGTCTGTTCTCCCGCACGTTCGTCAAAGTTTTCCAATTGTTGTTTTTGTACTTGTTTGTTACGGTAGAATTTTCCGAATTTATAGCGTATATTTATACGGAAATTAGGTCTGTCGGCATGACGCCATGATTTGGAGATTGTATTCATGTATATGCTTTCGCTGTAACCCTTTTGCCCCATAGACCAATTGACTGACAGATTAACCGATAACTTATCTTCCATAAAGGTTTTGCCTGCCGAAGCATTGAACCACTGCATTGCGTTATGTTTATCAACACCCCAATAAGTAGATGAATTATATGAATAAAATGCCGACAGTCTCCATTTGTCAGGAAGATTGACAAAAGTATTCAAACGGAAGTTCCATCCCCAGATGTCTCTGTCAATTTCTTCTTGCGTGGTTGAAGAATTAATTGTTTTGTATGTTGCGCCCAATTCCGCATTGGCGGTCCAATTGCGTGTTATTGATTTGTTAAATGATACGTGTGCATTAACGTTTTGAGAACTTCCGAAATTAACAGGTCTGTTTATCAAAGCCCACGTGTTATGCACAAAATTATAACTGTTGTCTATCGGTTCGCGCAGCCAGTTGATTTCATCCTTGTTATAAGTGTAGGAAACGGTTGTAAACAGCATATATTTCCAAGAATGTGACAAAGAAACGTTATGCGAGAACTGAGGCTCAAGATAAGGATTGCCCGTAGAGTAAGAATAATCACTTTCCTTGCGGATAAAAGGATTTAAACTCTCCGACCAAGGCCGCCTTGTACGGTAAGAATAGTTTAAACTGATTTCATTATCATCAGAAAATTTGTAACCTGCACGCAAATTAGGGAAGATATTGAAGTAATGGCGCGTATTGGTTGTGTCGCCTACGGTTTGTTCACCTTTTGTATTGGTTTGTTCCGCTCTTAAACCTGCACGTAACGAAAGTTTCCTTTGGTAGAACTTACCCGTAAGGGACGCATACAGGGAATTGATGTTTTCAAAGTATTTAAATTCGTTTGTTTCGTCAGGATTGTTGACGTATTGCCCGTCTGAAAGCTGCAGAGCGTCGTAATCCCTGTCGGAATAGGAGAAATTGGTTTTTATACCTGCTTCAAAACGCACCTGTCTGTTAAAAGGTTTGAAATAATCGGCACGCCACGATAAGTTCTTGCCTGAATTTTTAGTTTCCCTCGTATATCCCTGATAACGGTATTTGTTTTCTTCCGCTTTAACGGCGGGACTGTAATAATTAACTTCGTTTAAAGATGATGAATTGTTGTTATTAAGCGAAAAATCCAAGTCCGTAGAGATTTTGCTGTCCATATTGTCAAGTTTTTTTACGTAACCGATGCCGAACATCAATCTGTTACCGTCCCTTTCAGTCCCCGTGATGCTTTCGTACATCGAATCGGGTGCGAAGAAATAAGGATTATGGGATATAAATGTAGGATTGGTAACTTCGTTCATCGGATTTTTGTTCCATGAATAGTTGGTCTGGAAACTTAAAGTTGAGGTAGTGTCCAAAGAATACGAAGCGGAAAAATCCAAGTGGTGTCTGCCCGAAGAATTCTTGTTCTCACCGCTTATAGTTCGGAAAAGAATGGTATCGGAACCCATCCACGAGTAACGTTGCGAAGTATCCACGCCGTATTTCTGCCCTCTCCAATTTGCACGATACCCATAACCGCCCGAGATTATCCATTTGTCATTTACAAAGTTCAATCGGGCCGAAGGATCAAACGAATAAGTGTAGCTGTCCCTGTATCCGCCGCCCAAAGATACCGAACCGTTGATACCGTAATGTTGTTCCTTTTTCATTTTTATGTTAATAATGCCCGCAGTGCCTTCGGCATCGTAACGCACTCCCGGATTTTTCAATACCTCATACTGATCAATCATATCGGGCGTCATACTCTTTAACATGTCCTTTATTCCGTCCCAATCCATCTTCATTTCCCTGCCGTTATACTGGAACTGGACGCCGCTTTGCCCATTAAGGGTTATTTCTTCCTCGGCATCAATCATCACACCGGGCACCAAACGCAACAAATCAAACGCATTGTCCACACTTCCCGCCATCTGATCGTCTATATTGACCATCATCTTGTCGTCGTCAATCTCTATACGCTTTTTTTGTGCCACAATCTTGACTTCTTCAAGGTTGTCAAGCACTTCAAGCTTTATTTCGCCCAAATCAATGTCCTTGTCGCCGTCGAAAAGCGATGCGGGAATTTCGCGTCTGTATGGTTTGTAGCCTACGTATGATATTTTAAAAATCAAATCCCTTTTCTTAATTTTTTTGAATATGAAATTGCCCTGCATATCCGTCGCTTCGCCTTTGAAGATACCCACCGTATCCGTTTTGTATTGCAAAATGCAGTTGGCGAATGCGAGTTTATCGCCGCTTTGGGCGTCTGTAACCGAACCTTTGATGTTTACACGCTGACCGAATGTCAAAACGGTAAGCGTAAGTGTTAATAAAAATAAACAAAATTTCTTCATGAGATATTAAAATGTGATAATTATTAGACAAATAAACGCTTTAAAAGTTTAAACAGGCGTTTTTCCGTTGCCCTTTACCTTTTGATTGCCGCCTTAAGGACTTTTACCGCCGCCCCGTCGCATAATAATCCGAAAAAAAGGGTTTTTTTGAGTCAAAAAAACTGTTTTTTTACCCCGAAAAAACCCTTTTTTTGAAAATAAAACGCCACGGGGCGGAGACTAAACGCCGTAGGGCATTGTTAAAATGCGAAAAGGCACGGATTTTAAGGCAAATTTTGATTTTTAACAATATTGACGAGGGAATAAAACCGCTAAAATCAAAATTTATTTGTAGGTTTCAAAAAATGTTTGTACCTTTGCAACGTATTTTTTAGATATTAAAGAGGAACAATTGTTTAAAATAAATAAGAAATATTATGGATAAATTACTTTTATTGGGCGATGAGGCTATCGCTCAAGCCGCTATTGATGCGGGATTATCGGGTGTGTTTGCTTATCCGGGCACTCCGTCCACAGAAATAACGGAATATATACAGGATTCAAAGCAAGCAAAGGAATTAGGCATCCGTTCTAATTGGGCTTGTAACGAAAAGACGGCTATGGAAGCCGCAATAGGTATGTCATACGCAGGAAAACGCGCCATGTTCTGCTGCAAACACGTAGGAATGAACGTTGCAGCCGATCCTTTTATGAACTCGGCTATCACAGGTGCTAACGGTGGTTTGGTATACATCGCTGCGGACGACCCAAGCATGCACTCCTCACAGGACGAACAGGATTCACGTCAGTATGCAGACTTTGCAATGATTCCTTGTTTGGAACCTTCCAATCAGCAAGAGGCTTACGATATGGTACATTACGCATTTGAAATATCAGAGAAGTACCATACGCCTGTAATGATACGCGTTACTACCCGTTTGGCACATTCCCGTGCAGGCGTTGTGCGCAGAGAAGCTGTAAAACCGCAGAACAATTTGACACTTCCTGCAGATAAACGTCAGTATATATTGCTTCCTGTCAATGCAAAGCGTCATTACAAAAATCTTATAGCAAAACAAGAGGATTTGATGCGTGAAAGCGAGACTAAAGGCTTCAATACACTTGTAGAAGGTGAGAACAAAAAATTAGGTATTGTAGCATGCGGTTTGGGATACAACTATTTGATGGAAAATTTCAAAGGCGGCAAATGTCCTTACAGCGTATTGAAAGTTTCGCAATACCCTATGCCTGAAAATCTTCTTCAAAAACTTTACGATGAAAGCGACGAATTGTTGGTAGTTGAGGAAGGACAGCCTATTTATGAGAGATTAATCAAAGGATTATTGAAGAATAATAAACCTATTCACGGCCGTTTGGACGGAACAATCCAAAGAGACGGCGAATTATCGCCTAACAGCGTAGCCAAAGCCGTAGGTATTGAGGTAGAAGGCGGATTTGAAATTCCGCAAATCGTTGCTCCGCGTCCTCCGAAGCTATGCGACGGTTGTCCTCACAGAGATTCTTACCTTGCATTGAATGAAGCAATGAAAGAATTCGGAGATTCAAGAGTATTTTCCGATATAGGTTGTTATACATTGGGTGCTTTGCCTCCGTTCAACGCAATTTATTCTACTGTTGACATGGGTGCTTCCATCACTATGGCAAAAGGTGCAGCTGAAGCCGATTTGAAACCTACCGTTGCCGTAATAGGAGATAGTACTTTCACACACAGCGGTATGACGGGACTGCTTGACTGCTGCGTAGACAACATTCCTGTAACGGTTATCATACTTGACAACGATATCACGGCAATGACGGGCTCCCAGAAATCATCTGCAACTGGCAGAATAGAGAGTATCTGTACGGGAATAGGCGTTGATCCTGCCCATATCAGAGTTCTTTCTCCTTTGGCAAAGAATCACGAAGAGAACGTGAAGATTATGAAAGAGGAGATAGCATATAAGGGTGTCAGCGTTATCATTCCGAGAAGGGATTGTATCGTTTGGGCTAACAAAAAACGTAAAATGTTAAAGAAATAAGGAGGATAAAGAAATGAAAATAGATATAATATTGTGCGGAGTAGGCGGTATGGGAGCATTATCAAGTGCTGCCATCATATCCAAAGCAGCCCTTGAAATGGGAATGTACATGAAGCAAGCGGAAACTCACGGTATGAGCCAAAGAGGCGGAGACGTTCAGTCACATTTGCGTTTAAGCGACGAGCCTATATCATCTGATTTGATTCCAGAAGGACAATGCGACCTTATTTTGTCGGTTGAACCTATGGAAGCGCTTCGTTACGTTAATTTCTTGAACAAAAAAACAGGTTGGATTATAACTGACTCCAATCCTTTCGTAAATATCCCTAATTATCCGGATATGGCGGACATCGAAAAGGAGATTAACAAAATTCCTAATCATATCTTCCACGATTTTACTTCGGTTGCAAAAGAGGTAAAGAATCCTAAAGGAGTTAATATGGTTGTTTTGGGTGCTGCAAGCAAATATCTAAAGATTGACATTGAGAAATTGGAAGATGCAGTGCGCGCTAACTTTGCAAGAAAGGGTGAAGAAAT
The DNA here is from genome assembly GCA_017633985.1 of Bacteroidales bacterium. Lineage (GTDB taxonomy): Bacteria > Bacteroidota > Bacteroidia > Bacteroidales > P3 > Scybalousia_A. The sequence continues at coordinate 57,408 of JAGBOF010000002.1, read as the reverse complement.
AGTTGAGGCTAACATCAAAGCCCTTCGCGCAGGCAGAGAGATAGCTGATATGTAATATGTGCGGCGGGCTGTACATTATATAATATATAGTATATGGTGCACAAAATGTAAATACAGCATCAAGACATATAACATAAATAATGAAAGACGGTTTTATAACCGTCTTTTTTAGTTTTATTCCCCAGAGCAAAGCCTTTAATAGCGGAAAAATTATTACTTTTGCAAAGAATTAATGATAACTGCTGTCTTATGCAAGAAGATGTAAATGTAACAAATATAGAAAATACACAACTGTATAAAGAGATTAAGACTGTTATATCCGCAGCCCGCAAGAAAATATATACAAACGTCAACACCGTAATGATTGATGCTTATTGGAATGTCGGCAAATTGATTATAGAAAAACAAGGCGGAGAAGAAAAATCCGAATACGGTTCACATCTTATAGAAGGTCTCTCCAAACAATTGACAAAAGACTTCGGCAAAGGTTTTACTGCATCCAATTTGAAATATATGCGGCAGTTTTATTTAATGTTTCCGAATCGTCACGCAGTGAGTGACCGATTAACGTGGACACATTACAGGTTGCTGATGAAAGTAGCAGACAGTAAGGCACGGGAATTTTATATCAACGAGGCAATCCAGTCCCAATGGTCCACACGTCAATTGGAAAGACAAATAAATACGTTCTTTTATGAGAGATTGCTCTCAAGTCAAAATAAAGACAATGTTTCCGCAGAATTATATGCAAAAGATGATAAATCATTTACACCCGAAGATATAGTCAAAGACCCTTATGTTTTGGAATTTGCAGGACTTAAACCCAATACAGACTATTATGAAAGCGATTTGGAGAACGCTTTGATAACTCATCTGCAAAACTTTTTATTGGAACTTGGCAGAGGGTTTTCTTTCGTTGCAAGACAAAAACGTATAACATTTGACGGAAGGAACTTTTATATAGACTTGGTTTTCTATAATTATATCTTAAAATGTTTTGTGCTTATAGATTTGAAACTCGGAGACCTTACACACCAAGATTTGGGGCAAATGCAAATGTATCTGCATTATTACGAAAGAGAAATGACCAACGAAGGCGATAATCCGCCGATAGGTATAGTGCTTTGTTCTGATAAAAGCGATACTGTTATCCGTTACACTTTGTCTGAAGGAGAACAACATATATTTGCATCAAAATATAAATTATACTTACCTACTGAAGACGAATTACGCAATGAAATAAACAGAAAATATTTGATTGAGTAAATCATAACTTTCAAAAAAATCTTTTAATATTTTTGTCAGATTGCAAAAACTTCGTATTTTTGCAGCCGTGAATCAGTGGCAGTTGTGTCCGTTCACATGCTTTTTATTATAATGTATAATAAGTAAGCAGTTGCTTTATTTGTTCCACTAAATAATCACCAAAATATAATTGACAAATAATGCAATGATTATTCCACCTTCGATGGTGTGGATTTTCCTTGTATCAATTATGGTATATTGTGGTGATTAACCGAGTGGAATGCAAGGGCTGGGACAGAAAGATTCAAATTCACACTATATTTTTTTTGTTATCATCTCTTTAAAGCAACAAATAAATCAAACAAAAACATTATTAACAAATTTAAAAACGGGAGCTGCAGCGTTTAATCTGCACAAAAAAGAGATGCAAAACAAAAATAAATTTCTAAGACTGGCAGTCTTAATGGTGCTAGTCCTCTTCTGCGGAGGATTAGGGGCAAGAGCACAAACAACATCAACAACAATCAACGGTATAACCTATACGCATTACACGGGTTATTACAATCACGGAACTGTTGCAGGCGCCGTTGTTACCGATGTATCAAACACGGTGTCCGATGCAGACATCCGCTCGCAGGTTACAATAAGCGGAACAACTTACACTGTAACGCATATAGGACACGGCGCTTTCCGCTCATGCGGAGCAACACTGAAAAAGGTTACATTCCCTTCTACAATAACGACTGTTGTAGGTAATCCTTTCGGAATGAATAATGACATTGACGGCACGCAGTATCCTACTGCCACGAACACTTCCATAAGTTTGAATGAGTTGGTATGGAATGCAGCAAATGCAACATTGGAAGGAGTCAGTCAATATTATGAAGACGAATGTTCAAGTTATCAGAATTACATGGATGTGAAAGTAACAAAACTTACATTCGGTTCTACCTGTCAGACTATTCCTCAATTAAGCCGTAAGGGCAGTACTTGTGTTAAGAATCCTTCATATCTTAAAAGCAGTGTAGCGACCATTGATATTGCATACGGCGTAGCATCAATAAGCGGATATGCTTTCTATGGCTTTACTGCGCTTACTGATTTAACATTACCCAATACGGTACAGGAGATAAAAGAAAGTGCATTTGAGGGTTGCGGTTCGTTAAGTGAGGTAACATTACCTTCTGCATTATATACATTGGAAGATAATGCCTTTGCCAACACAAGAATTGTAATTGTAACACTTCCGCAATACCTTCAAACGTTAGGTAATGCATTTGCCGGCTGTACGTATTTGTCTTCCATACAAGTAAATCCAAGTAATGTATATTATAAAAGCGATAACGGAGTGTTATATGATTATGGTATGACAAACCTTATATGTTATCCGCCTGCAAAGATAGGAACAAGTTATACGATACCTTCAACTGTTACCAGAATTTCACAAGGAGCGTTCTTAAACACCAAACTGTCTACTGTTACTATACCTAACAGTGTTTCAAAGATAGGCGCAAATGCTTTTCAGAATTCAGCACTCACTTCTGTTACATTCCCTGATGACATACATTTGGATTCAATACATGATAATACATTTGCCAAATGTTCCAATTTGACTTCGATTGAGATTCCCGAAGGCGTAACATATATCGGAAGAAATGTTTTCTCATCTTCTATGACAAAGATTACGCTTCCAAGTACGTTAAAGAAAGTAGGCATATTGTTTTATGAAAGTACTGAATCGAATATTAAGCTTGAAACAATAATATGTAATGCAATCAATCCGCCGCAGACATCGGCGTATATGACCTATGAAGAAGGTTCATACGAACCTGAAGATAATTCCGAGGTTGTATACAAACAAACCACGGTAATTGTTCCTTGTGTTGCTTATGATAATTATAAGAATATAGCGGAAATTACCTCTTATCCTAATTATACATACTACAGATGGAAGTATTTTGATAAACTTACCAAGGCTTCGCCTGTTGCTTTGAGCACAATAACCAAAGACACCTATGTGGAAAATTGTGATTGTTATACGTTTGCTGATGAGATTACTATAACGAATAACGGAAGTTTGGCATTTGCGGATTATACAGCAGCAGCGACTGCATTAAGCGGCAAGAACGTCGTATTGGAAAGGATACTTACTGTCGGTAAGTGGTCGTTGATAGGAAATATTTCTTCGGAAACGACGTATGAGTTCCTGGATAAAAACTACGGATACGTAGATGCAGAGACGGTATACAAGGATAATCACCACGCTTTTACTGCAAACGCATACGATTACACGAAAAACGCTTGGTATGACAACTATCAGCGGCATAATGATGCAACGCCTGAAAATTACGGAGCATTCTTCGCTTATCCTTTTGTGAACGCATTGGTAAGCGGTGACGAGTTGTACGAAGATTATGTTGTTTTACCACAAAAAATAAATTCATCAGATATTAATTTAGGCGATGTAACCTTTACGGCAAGCAATACGGGCGATGCAAGCACTGTAACGGAGTTTGAAGGTCGCTGGTTTGCTCTTTCCAATCCGTATTTAGGACTTTTGAATGCGGAAAAATTCCATACAGATAACGCGTCACAGATTCAAGGTAGCTCTATATATGCATACGACAATGAAAAAGAAGATTGGGAGTATATAAACTTCACAGGAATGCCGGGAAATGACTGGGTATTCAGACCTGCCGCAGGTTTTATGGTCGCAAGTGCAAGCGATAAACAGGATTTAAACATTACATTCTCTACATCACAGATTCTTACAGAGTCAGATAAAACTAAATTCTACTTTGAATACGACAAGCAACAGCCTATTACTTTCACCCTAACGGCTAACGGCGTAGAGAAGCAGATGTTTGCAAGAATCAGCGAGACTTCGCAGGACGGATTTGACGGGGAAGATTCATACGTTATGGTGTCGGAAAACAACGATGCAATAACTCCTTACTTCGTTGTGGATAACCGCTCAATTATAGACAATCATTTTAAAAATCTTCCGTATACTTGCGATATTAACTTCAATTCTTACCACGGCGCAACGGCTGAACTTTCCGTTAAGAATATACCTGAAAATATAGAAGTGTCAATTATCGACTGCCAAAACGATAATCAGCAGACTGTATTGACGGAAGAAAACAGCTTTGTGTTTTATGCCGATGAGGGCACGAATAAAGGCCGCTACAAAGTAATGTTTGCTAAGAAAAACGCAGGCATTGAAGATATAGCAACAGCAAATAACAACGTTGAAATCACAAACCGCAACAACGAGATAACGATTCACGGCAGTGACTTGCGGAATGCGGAAATTATTAACGCATTGGGACAGACCGTTTACAGCCAAAATTTGAGCGGAAACGATGCTACGGTTAAGTTTAACGGCACAAGCGGAGCGTATATCGTAAAGATACAGACTGCAAAAGGCACAAAATCAGGAAAGATAATTGTAAAATAATCGGAGGACACAGAAATGAAGAAAACAAACATAATAAAAACAGGATTGATAGCATTATTGACTATGGCGGCAGTGCAAAAGGCTAATGCGACGCCGCAAGGTCCGAAACATTCACCGTATTATGAGACGGACAATACGTACGCAAGCGACCCGATAGGCACAGCTACGTTGTTGATGTTGAGTCTCGGCGGAGCAACATTAGGTTATAAATTGTATAAAAACAATAAGGAAGAAAACGACAAGTAAATAACCGAAGCAAGAAAGCAATATTGCTTTATTCGGAGCGGAATTTTTTAATACATGCCCGCTCCGAATTTTCTTTTTTAACACTAAAATCTCTTTTGACAACAACTCCCGCCACAGAACCCGCATTTCAATCCGCCATTACCACATAAAAATCCTGCCTAATCGTAAGAAACTCCTGCCTCAAGGCATGCGGTTGCCGCCCCGTTGCATAAAAATTTTAAAAAAACACTTTTTTTACCCTAAAAAACCCCTTTTTTAGAGTCAAAAAAACAGTTTTTTTGAAAATAATACCGCACGGGGCGGCAGCAACTTGCCTTAAAGCGCCAAGAAACAGCATCAAGGCAGTAAAAAGAACCTAAATAAGTGCCACAAAATATAAGCACATTACCCATAGATGCAGGGTCGAAACCGTGGGGTGCAGTATTGCAATAGCGAAATGTAGGGTAGCAATAGTAAAATATGGTGTTACGATAGCGAAATATAGAGATTCGACAACGAGATATAGAGATGAGGTGCCCAAATATAGTGTTGTAACAGCGAAATATAGTTCTACGACGGCGAGATATAGAGGTGTAACAACGAAATGTGGAGATTCAATAGTGGGGTGTAGGGTTGTATTAGTGAAGTGTGGAGATTTGATGGTGAGATATAGGGTTACAATAATAAAATAGAGTGTTATAATAGCTGAATATGATAGTGAGGTGGTATAAAGTGAAAAGAAAATAAAAAAGCAGGTGATTGTTGTCGCAACAAGCCTGCTTTCACGTATTTAAGGAACAATTATAATAGCTTATATGGCGTTATTTTCTTTTTTACAACATTTGCAATCTTTGTTTGTGCAGTTGCATGAGCGTTCTTTGCCTTTTATTATCCGCAAAATCTTTCTTGCCGAAATCAAAGCAACTGCCGTTACAATTAATATTACAATCAATGTCTGTATCATGTCTTTATATTTAAATCTCACAACAACAAACTGCCAGTTTGATATATAACGGCGGAACAAATCCATGCCAAAGCAATAGTATAAACGACAACAAACAATGCCCACCGCCATTTGCCCGTCTCACTCTTGATGGCAGTAACCGCAGATAAGCAAGGCATATACAAAAGTATGAATACCAACATGGCGAATGCGGAAAGCGGTGTCATATTGTTATGAATTATACGCGAGATACGCAGTTCGGTGTCGTTGTCATCAGTGTCCGTCAGCGGCGTTTGGTAGTTCGTATCATCGGCAGAGGAATATAAAACTCCCATTGTGGAGGCTACAATCTCTTTTGCGAACGCTCCGCTTAATAATGAGACGCTTTGTTTCCAGTCAAAACCGCAAGGAGTCATTACAGGCTCTATTGTTTTGCCTATTTTACCCAAATAAGAGTTTTCCATCTGCTCTTTAGGATTGTTATATGTGTTGTGGTTCGGATAATAACCCAATGCCCAAACCAAAATCGATGCAAACAGGATGATAGTTCCCATCTTCTTTAAATATTCTTTGCCTTTTTCCCATGTATGCCGTATAACGGCTTTGGCTGTCGGCATCCTGTAAGGCGGAAGTTCCATAACAAACGGCGTACTCTCGCCTTTGACAACAAATTTGCTGAATATTTTTGCCATAATAACCGCAAGCGTCAGTCCCAAAAGGTATAAGAACAAAAGCACAAGTGCAGCGTGTGAAGGAAAGAACGCTCCTATCAGAATAAGATATACGGGTATCCGCGCCGAGCATGACATAAGCGGCAGAACAAGCACGGTTATCAGTCTGGATTTGCGGTCCTCTATGCTGCGGGTTGCCATTATCGCAGGAACATTGCATCCGAATCCCATAATCATAGGAATGAAGCTTTTGCCGTGCAGTCCCATTCGGTGCATAAGCCTGTCCATTATAAAGGCTGCGCGTGACATGTAGCCCGAATCCTCCATAAAGGAAATAAACAGATACAATATTAAAATATTAGGCAGAAAGACAATCACGCTTCCTACGCCTGAAATAACTCCGTCGGTAATCAGGTCCTTCAAAGCACCGTCAGGCATCAGTGAAGATACGGTATCTCCCAACCATCCGAACAATTCATCTATCCAGTCCATAGGGAACTGTCCTATAAAGAATGTACAGAAGAATGTTATGAACATGAAAAGTATGAAAACGGGAAAACCTAAATATTTATTAGTTACAAAAGCATCTATTTGTTCGGTAATCTTGTTTATATTCTGCTTTTCGTTTTTGCGGTACACTTCTTTGAGCGCTCCGCGTATGAATCCGTATTTGGCATCAGTGATAGCTGTTTCGGTATCAGTCTTATAGTTTTTTTCAAATTCCTTTTCAACCGAATCCCTTAACGCCAAAACGTCTTTATCAGGGTCATTGCTTCTTACGAATGCCTCCATATCGGCGTCATTCTCCAAAAGCTTGATGGCAAGAAACCTTGTAGACATTTCATCAGAGAAACCATGTTGATAAAGTGCGGTACGGACTTGTTTAATACACTTTTCGATTTGCTCGCCGTGATTGACATGAATGTGATGCGACAGTTTGTCCCTGTCTTCATACACATCTATGATTTTATCAAACAATTCATTGATGCCTTCACCAGTTCTGCCCGTAGTAGGTATGACAGGAATACCCAAAAGCCGCCCCATTTGGTCATAATCCAACTTATCGCCGCTTTTTTTGAACTCGTCAAACATATTAAGTGCCATTACGACCCGCAAATCCATGTCAATAATCTGCGTAGTCAGATAAAGGTTACGCTCAAGATTGGACGCATCCACGACATTTAATATAATATCGGGTTTTTTCTGCGAAATATGTTTGCGGACATACAGTTCTTCGGGAGAATATGCACTCAAAGAATACGTTCCGGGCAAATCAACAAGGTTAAACGTGTAGCCCTTATACTCAAATGTGCCTATTTTTTCGTCAACCGTAACTCCGCTGTAATTACCCACATGTTCATGGGCATGGGCAGCCACGTTAAAAATGGAAGTCTTCCCGCAATTGGGATTACCTACCAAGGCAACGTTTACGGTCTTTGCTTTTTTTTGTGCAATTGTCTGTACGCGTAAAGAAGTCTCGTCTTTGATGCCTTTGAGTGGCGGTTGTCCGCTTTCGGTTGCCGCTTTAGCTTCTTCAAAAGATACAACTTCTACGTTAGAAGCGTCTTTACGGCGCAAAGACACCTCAAAATTAAGGATTTTATATTTGATAGGATCGTTCAACGGTGCATTCAAAATCACTTCTACGGTATTGCCCGAAACGAATCCCATTTCCAAGATGCGTTTTCTGAAAGCTCCGTGTCCCGAAACTTTGACTATGACGGCTTTTTCACCTGTTTTTAATTCCGAAAGCAACATTGTTATCCTTTTTTATTAAAGCGTTTGCAAAATTACTTCATTTCAGCGGTGCAGGCAATACTCTTTTGTGAGTATTTTTTCATTAATTACAGAATAAACGGCATGTTTTTACGTTAAATGATTACTAAAAGGGATTGTTTTGATGAAAGAAAAATATTCTAAAGACGATAAAATGTACGAATTGCTTGCCGACAGCGAAAGATTGCTGCAAGTAGTTTCACGGTTTGACGTTCCGCTCGGAGTGGGAGAGAAGACGATAGAACAAATATGTAATGAAAATTCAATAGATACCCAAACCTTTTTGGCAATAGTCAATTTTACCAAAACAGGCGGCATATCTTCGGTAAAAGAAGGCGGTATAGATTTAAAAACCCTGTGTTCCTATCTGTTGAGAACCCATACTTATATGCTGAATTTCTTTTTGCCTCATATAAGGCGGCATTTGATTGACGCATTGGGGTCGTCGGAAAGCAATGACGTGACGTTTTTGATTATTAAATTCTTTGATGAGTATTGCAGCGAGTTGAAAAAACATATGGAGACGGAGGAAAAAGACGTTTTTTCATACGTTGACGGACTTATTGCAGGTGGCAAGAAACGTAAAGTGTCAATAGAAATGTCGGGAATGCACCGCAGCCCTATAGAACAGAAACTTTCCGAGCTTAAAAACATAATAATAAAGTATTATCAGTCCTCTTCGGGCAATGATATGATATATAACATACTTCAGCATCTGTTTATATGCGAATATGACTTATATATACACGATCAGATTGAGAATTATTTGTTTTTACCAGAAGTAAAACGTTTGGAAAATCTCAATTCCAGTATGCAGACCGATGAGGAAGAAGATTCTGTAGAGAGTAATCCGGAAGAATTGACTGAAAGGGAAAAGGAGATTATCAAATGCGTTGTCAAAGGCTTGACAAATAAAGAAACGGCAGACAAATTGTTTATTTCCGTTAATACGGTAACAACTCACAGACGCAATATAGCCAAGAAATTGGACATCCATTCCCCGTCGGGACTGACAATATATGCGATAGTAAACAATTTGGTGGACATAAAAGATATAAAACTTTGAGTGTAAAGGCGGAATATTCCGTGTATTTTGCATGAAAGACAAATATTGTGTATCTTTGCAAAAAATTTTTCAGTGTTTATGGGTAAGATTTCGACGGTTTTAAGACATGATGTGCCTTTGGAAGATAAAAATACTTTGCATTTGAATGCCGTTGCAAAGAATTTTTATAAAATACACAAGTTCGGTGAACTTAAGATGGTGCATAAGTTTTACAGACAACTGTATAAGGAAGACAAGCAGATAAAATTGTTGGTTATAGGTGAAGGAAGTAATATTGTTTTGGCAAACCAAGACATTAATGCTTTGGTTGTGTGCCCTGCATTGAAAGGTTTTTACATTGAACGGCAGAATAAAGACGAAGTATTCGTGAATTGTTCGGCAGGGGAGAAGTGGCGCGATTTTGTAATCAAATGTTGTCAGAACGGTTGGTCGGGTCTGGAAAATTTAGCAGGTATTTACGGAACTGTAGGGGCGGCTCCCGTTCAGAATATAGGTGCTTACGGCGAGCAGGTAGGAGATTGGATATACAAACTGAAGACATATAACGTCAAAACGGGAAAATACAAGGTTTACACTGCGGAAAAATGCAGGTTTGCGTACAGAAGTTCGGTTTTTAAAACCAAGCATCCTTTTGAGATGATAACTTCTGTTACTTTCAGATTGAATAAACATTTTATTTTAAACGATTCTTATGCGGCATTGGCGGCTAAATTCAGAGATGTGCCCGATTATCAGATTACACCGCTGAACGTAGCCAAGGCGGTAACGGAAATAAGAAATTCCAAATTGCCTGACGTTAATGTATTGGGTAATGCGGGCTCGTTTTTCAAGAATCCCCTTGTCAGCAAGGAACGTTATGAGGAATTGAAGAAGAAGTATCCTGATATTTCAGCATTTGACGATGATAAAGGCGTAAAGATAAGTGCAGGATGGTTGATCGAAAAATGCGGATTTAAGGGTAAACGCAAAGGAAATGTAGGTATGTATGAAAAACAAGCCCTCGTATTGGTCAATTACGGCGGGGCAACATATCAGGAAGTCCTTTCTTATGCGGAAGATGTTAAAAAGGCAGTATTTGATACCTTTAATATAGAATTGGAAGCGGAACCTAAAATTATAGAATAGTTATGGCAGACAACAAAGCGTCGTTATTTTGGGATAAATTCATCACAATAAAGGATCGGTTAATGGATATAGATTCCTTAAGTGAAGATAAAGCGGAAGAATTATTGTTATTGTTGGACGGTTATCTGAAGGATTTTTCACAAGGAGTGGATTTTATTCTTTCCGATTTGACGGCAAACGGGCGTGATATTCTTTTGACGGCAAACGGTGATGAAGAATTTTTTCAGGATGTTATAGAATTGGTACAAAGTGCACCTGTAATGGATTTTTGGACTGTTACGGCGTTTTTACAACCGCAGGGAAAGAATCAAAGTGCGGAATATGAAGACACAAGTCTTAATTCAAAGGATTTGTATTTCATTCCGATGGAAAGCGATGAGCAGAAAGATAAAATAGGTCTGATGATAGCAGGAAAGAATCTTCAAAAAAACGATGAGGTTCTGTCTTGCGCCTATTTATTGTGTGAAAAAATGATAGGGGAATATAACGCAACAACTTTGACAGGATACTTTGATGTAGGTAATTTGCCGGATAATTTTGAGGATGAGGGATATTTGCCGTTGGATTATCTGCCTGATTTTATTCAATGGAAAATTGATTCTTTAAACAAGACGGATAAGTAGTTTATATTTACTGCGCGGTCTGATGTAAAGGGCTTTTGGGCGATTGATGCTCCGTTATTGAAAAATAAGTATTATATTTGCAACTTGAAAATACAGAATTAATCATGTGGACATTATATAAAAAGGAGATAAGCAGTTTTTTAACTTCATTAATCGGTTATATTACCATATTTGTTTTTCTTATTCTTAACGGTTTATTCCTTTGGGTTATAAGAAATACGGGTATCAATGTGTTTGATTCATCCATTGCTTCTTTGGACGGGCTGTTTTTCATATCTCCGTGGTTGTTCCTGTTCCTTATATCGGCAATTACGATGAAAATGTTTGCCGAAGAAAGAAAAAACGGAACGATTGAATTGTTATTAACAAAGCCTATAAGTGATACGGGCATTATTTTGGGTAAATTTTTCGCTGCCTTGACAATTGTTATCTTAAGCGTGCTTCCTACGATGATATACATGATATGCGTATATCAATTGGGTTCTCCTGTTGGTAATCTGGATACGGGTGGTATTCTGGGATCTTATATAGGGCTTATATTCTTGGGCGGAGTTTTTTGCTCAATAGGCATATTCTCTTCGTCACTTACCAATAACCAAATCGTAGCCTTTATACTTTCAATCTTACTTTGTCTGATTGTTTATAACGGATTTGAATTTATTTCAATGATACCGGTTTTGCGTAAATATGATTTGACAATACAAAGCTTCGGTATAGCTTATCATTATAACTCCATAAGCCGCGGAGTGGTTGATTCAAGGGATGTGATTTATTTCTTAAGTGCAATAATACTGTTTATCCTTTTGACAAAAATAAGTTTGGAAAGCCGTAATTGGAAAAAATAAAGTAATAAGATAATGGAAGATAATATCAAACCTGTAAAAAAACAGAATAAATTAAAAGTTTATTTATACAGAATAATAAATCCTGTCAGTGCAAAGACGGATGTAAAGCGCAGTCATATAATTCAGTTGGTTATAGGATTGGCTGTATTGATTTTGTTGAATGTGGCAGGCAATTATTTTTTTGTTAAAGCCGATCTGACAAAAGAAAAACGTTATTCGCTGTCATCTTCGTCCGAACAATTACTAAAAGGAGAGAAGAAAAATTTAAGAAAATTGGACGATGCCGTTTTGATACGCTGCTATCTTGACGGAGATATTCCTGCAGGATATAAGGAACTGCGTAATGCATTGCGTGATGTTTTGAATGAATACCGTTCTTATAATTCCAATATAGAGTATGAGTTTGTTAATCCAAATGATTTAAAGACCGAGAAGGATAAAGCCGAATTTTATGAGAAATTATTTTCCAAAGGCTTTTCGCCATTGTTGATTAAAAACGAAACGGACGGCAAATTGCAACAACAATATATATTCCCTTATATTGAAATATTCTACGGAGGTCGCTCACAGGTCAAATCACTTATATCGACAAAGACAGGATTCACCGAAGACGAAGTTATAAAGTCTTCAATGCAGAATATAGAATATACTTTGTATTCATCTATAAGAAACATAATACAGGGTATCAAACCTTCGGTGGCGTTTCTTTTCGGACAGGGAGAACCTGATGCCGCATATATCGTTGATATAATACAATCTTTGAGTGATGAATATCTTGTGGACTCAATTAATATAGGAGGACAGATAAATGCATTGGTTGAAAGAGTGTATGATTCGGTTGATAACACAAATATAAAATTCCGTAAGAAGTACGAATGTTTGATAGTGGCTAAACCTATACTTCCTTTTGCACCTAAAGACTTATATATAATTGATCAATACATAATGCACGGCGGAAAGGTTCTGTGGCTTATGGATCCTTTGTCGGCAAGTATGGATTCACTGCAAAGCAGGGCGGCTACCATGGCGGTAAGCAACTTTACGGGAGCCGAAGAATCGTTGTTTATGTACGGTGCGAGGTTGAATAACGATTTGGTTATGGACTTGCAATGCGTTAAAGTGCCTATTGTAACGGGTCAATACGGCAACGGACAGCCGCAAATGAGTTATTATCCTTGGAATTTCTCCCCAAGCGTAAGCCCGAACAATAAGAGTATTATATCAGATAAGATTAATCCTGTTAAGTTTGAGTTTGTTTCTACCATTGATACTGTCGAAGGTAACAATAATATTGTAAGAACACCGCTTTTGTTGTCTTCTTCTAACACACGTTTGCTCAATGCGCCCGTTCAAGTATCGTTACAGATGCTAAAACAAAAGCAAGACCCTAAACTGTTTAACCAAGGAACGAAAATATTGGCATTGTTGATGGAAGGTCAGTTCTCAAGTGCATACAAAAACAGGTTGCCTGAAGAAATGTTAAACAACCCTATAATTGCACACCGCGAAACTTCTGACTCCACGGCAATGATCGTAGTGGCTGACGGCGATATTATAATTAATTCAATCAAGAACGGACAGGTCGTACCGCTTGGATTTGATATGTATACCAACCAAATGTTCGGCAATAAAGAGTTTTTGGTAAATTGTATCAATTATTTGTGCGGAGATAAGGACTTAATACCTTTGCGTTCAAGGGAAGTTATCGTCCGTAAACTTGATATGGCAAAAATAGACCGCACAAAAGCACAATGGCAGCTATTCAATCTTATAGTGCCTGTATTGATTATTGCAATATTGGGCGGTTGTATTATTTTAATACGCAGAAAATCTTACATAAGAAAATAAAAACGCAACACTTTCAACAGAAATGAAAAAATTCAAATACAAAAAATTAAACCGCAAACAGAAAAATCTTTTTGGTTTAGGTATTATTGTTTTTGTAGTCCTTGTATCCGTTGTTCTTTGGCTGGTGTTTGACAAAAGTGCGACGATTAAACAGGACTTCCATATAGAGAATGCCGACAAGATAACGAAATTTGTAATCAAGGACAGGGACAATAATGCAGTTATTTTGGAAAAGAAATCAGACAGTTTGTGGACGGTAAATAAAAAATACGAAGCAAGTTTGGGATTTGTTAATACAATGATAGAAACATTGCGTGAAATGCGTATCAGGGAACTTATTCCCAAGGCAGCAAGAAACAGAATTATCAAGAGTTTGGCATCGGAAGGTAAGATTGCCGAGATATATGTTGAGGATTACCGCATAAAATTTTGGTTTGTCAAGTTGTTTAAGCATCAGTATTTGAAGGAAACATATTATGTAGGGCACGAAACATCCGACGGAATGGGCACCTACATGTTGAAAAAAGGAGAGAAAAACCCTTATATAATCTATATACCAAGATTTAAGGGCTATTTGGCAACGCGTTTTACGGCAATAGAAGATTCCTGGCGCTCACATGCCATATTTAAATATAAACAAAGTGAGATAGAAAGCCTGAAAATAGAACTGCCTAATGATTCCAATGAAAACTTTACATTGGTTAATAACGGCAAAGGGTTTTCTTTTTTCAATGCACAGGGAACGCAAATCAACGAATTCGATACAGGCAAAGTCGTTGCGCTTCTTTCGTCGTTTGTTGATATGAATTACGAAAGAATTATGCACAATATACCGAAAATAGAGCAGGATACGATATTTACCAAAGCACCTGCATTCATTATAACAATAAAAGACAAAAAGGGCACGGAACAAACATTGAGTACGTTCGTAAAACTGCAGGATACCACATCGATTGCAAAAGATGAAAACGATTTTTACAATGTGTTTGACGTAAACCGTTGCTACGCATTGACAAGCAAATATCCTGATACGTTATTGATGCAGTTTTATACGTTGGATAATGTCCTTAAACCTGCGTCATATTTTATGCCTAACGCACCGGGAATTCCTTTGATGAGATAGCAAAGAAAGCAGACGCCGTTACGGAAAATTAATCAGCGATGAAATTTTATTAATCAGCGATAAAAATTTTTTAATCACGCAGATTAATTTTCTTTAACGCCGTCTTTGTTTACTTTGATGTCACTATGTATTTTTAAGACGTCTTTTTATTTCCCGAAATTGATGTAAAACAACTGTATTTACGCTTGTTACAACAATTTAACTAAATTCTTTTGCCTTCCGAAAGATAAAAGGTACCGCAGAAGTAATAAATTTCGTAATTTTGCAGCAAATTTGACGGAGTAATGGACAATAACAATATAGAAATATTCGGAGCCAAGGCTCATAATCTGCAAAATATAAGTTTGAAAATCCCGAGAAATTCGCTTGTAACTATAACGGGTTTGAGCGGATGCGGAAAATCTTCCCTTGCTTTCGATACTATCTACGCCGAAGGGCAAAGACGTTATCTGGAAACCTTTTCTGCGTACATCCGCAACTATATCGGCGGTATGGAACGTCCGCAAGTGGATAAGATTACGGGACTTTCACCTGTTATTGCCATAGAACAAAAATCTACGAACAAGAATCCGCGCTCCACAGTGGGTACGGTAACCGAAATATACGACCTTTTGCGTTTATTGTTTGCCAGAATCGCTGACGCTTATTCGATAAACACGGGCGAGAAAATGGTAAAATATTCCGAAAGTCAGATTTTGGAAATGATAAACGCCCAATACGCAGGACAAACCATTACAATACTTGCTCCGATTGTCAAAGGAAGGAAAGGACATTACAGAGAACTGTTTTCGCAAATAGCCAAAAAAGGTTTTTCCAAGGTAAGGGTGGACGGAAAGATAGAAACGATTATCTTCGGAATGAAACTTGACCGCTACAAGATACATGATATTGAAACGGTTATTGATACCATTGTAATAAAAGAAGAAAATGCGGGCCGTTTGAAGCGCTCCGTTACCACGGCTTTCCAAAACGGTAAGAACAACATCATGATTGCCGATGCAAAAGGCAATGTCAAATATTTCAGCAAGAATTTGATGTGCCCGACAACTGGTATTTCTTACCCCGATCCCGAACCGAATACTTTTTCTTTTAATTCCCCTTACGGGGCTTGCCCGAAATGTAACGGTTTGGGGGAGATTACCGAAGTGGATATCAAGAAACTTATCCCCGATGATAACAAAAGTATTTCGCAGGGCGGTATCGTTGCAATGAGTACCGACAAAACTTCGTGGACATACAAGACCGTTGCCGAGATTTTGAAGAAATATAAAGTCAGTGTGACGACTCCTTTAAAGAATGTGCCGCAGGAAGCCATCAATGAGATACTTTACGGACAGTCGGCGGCAGTCGGCGATGTTGCTTCGGGTGATGAGGAAGTTAATCCGCTGATGAATGATTTTGAACTCTCTGCTTATTATCCCGATAGGTTCAGAGGATTGGTCAATATAATAAAAGAACAAATCGGTGAGGATGCTCCGGCAAGTATTCAGAAGTGGGCGAGCGGTTTTTTCTCACAAAAAGAATGTCCCGAGTGTAAAGGCAAACGTCTTAAGGCGGAAAGTCTTTGCTTTAAGATAGATGAAAAAGATATTGCGGAGCTTTCGCGGTTGGATATACGCGATTTAGCCCTTTGGTGTGAGGAATTGCCGAATAAATTGGACGCAAAACAAAATGCAATAGCCAAAGAAATAATCAGAGAACTGAAAACAAAGATTTCTTTTCTTGTAGACGTAGGTTTGGGTTACTTGTCACTTCAGCAAAGAACGGCATCGCTCTCGGGAGGTGAAGCGCAGCGTATACGTCTTGCCACTCAAATCGGTTCGCAATTAGTAAACGTCCTTTATATATTAGATGAACCGTCCATAGGATTGCATCAGAAGGACAACATCCGCCTGATAAATTCTTTAAAGAAACTCCGCGACAAAGGCAACAGCGTAATCGTTGTCGAACATGATAAAGATATGATGCTTAACAGCGATTTCATTGTGGACATGGGCCCGGGTGCTGGAGTGAACGGAGGAAAAATTGTGGCAATGGGCAGTCCCGAAGAAATGTTGAAGCAAAAGAGCGTTACCTGTCAATATTTAAGCGGAGCGAAATCAATAGAAATTCCGAAAAAGCGGCGAAAAACCAGCGGCAAATTCCTTACTCTTTACGGAGCAAGCGGGAATAATCTTAAGAATGTGGATTTGAAAATTCCGCTTGGCGTACTTACTGTTGTCACAGGCGTATCGGGCAGCGGGAAATCGTCACTTATTAACGATACATTGCATCCTATTTTGTCAAAACTGTTTTACCGCAGTGAGAAAAAGATACTTCCATATAAGAAAATCGAAGGTACGGAAAATATTGACAAGGTTATAGAAATTGATCAGTCACCTATCGGCCGTACTCCGCGCAGTAATCCCGCTACTTACATAGGTGTGTTTGACGAAATACGCAATCTTTATTCCCAACTGCCAACGGCAAAGATCCGCGGCTACAAACCGGGGCGTTTTTCGTTCAATGTAAAAGGCGGTCGTTGCGAAACGTGTTTGGGAGCAGGCGTTCAGACGTTGCAAATGAACTTTTTGCCTGACGTTTATGTGACCTGCGACGACTGTCACGGCAAAAGATATAACAGAGAAACCCTTGAAGTGCGTTATAAAGGCAAATCCATTAACGATGTTCTCAATATGTCATTCCAGGAAGCCGAAGAATTTTTTGAAAACTACCCGCGGATAGTTCAAAAACTGCATATAGTCAATCAAGTCGGCTTGGGATACATCACCTTAGGGCAACCTTCTACGACATTATCGGGAGGTGAGGCGCAGAGAATCAAACTTGCAACCGAATTGTCGCGCAAAGATACAGGCAATACGCTTTATATTTTGGACGAACCTACAACGGGGCTGCACTTTGAGGATATCCGTATCTTGTTATCCGTATTGCAGCAATTGGTTGATAAAGGCAATACGATGGTTGTGATAGAGCATAACTTGGATGTGATAAAGGTTGCCGATTGGTTGGTAGATATGGGTGAGAAATCGGGAAGTGAGGGCGGAAAAATCGCATTCACGGGAACGCCCGAGCAAGCCGTAAAAGACAAAAATAATTCCGTGGGAATGTTCCTTAAAGACGAATTGAAAAAGTAAGAAAACATATCTGCGTAATATCTTGTTATAAAGATGGTTATGCGGGTTACAAAAAAGAAGCAATAAATGGCTGAAAAAAGACGCCGTAAAAAAATATTAATCAGCGATAAAAAATTTTTAATCACGCTGATTAATTTTTTTTAACGGCGTCTTATTTTTGCATGTCTGCGTTACGGTAAATTTTAAAGCAAAAAAGACGCAGCGGCGTGTGACGAATTTGTGATTTTTTCATAAATAAAATTACGGAATTATAAATCTTTTGTATCTTTGCAATATAAAATAAGCATTAATAAAGCAAAAAGGATATTTATATGTAGACAACGCATTATTATAAAGAAAAGTAAGAGGTGTAATACGTAGATTGCGTAACTTTTGTTGCTTGAAACCTGAACAATTTCAACAACTGAACAAAAGATTAAACGGCAGTGACGGTATACAGTGCTATCTGTTATCGTGTACTTTGGTAAATTTGTTTAGTTTAGGTAAGTTCAGGACCGCAAGCAGCAAACAGGAGTTCACGATATTCTTTTTTATTTTGGTTTTGCGGAGAAATATTTTAAAAGAATTAATAACAGATTAAACAAAATTATCAGACCATGCAATTATTTATCATTACCGCAGTGTCAGTAGTTATATTGGTATTGCTTTTTTGCACAAAAGGAAAATTATCCTATGTCTTTTCCTTTTTAACCATAATCTTGGGCGCATTATTTTACGGAACGGATTTGTATTATTTCCAATTAACCCAGACCGACAGTTGGTTTCAGAGATTGATAGCGGATTTGGGTTCGGTAAATACCAAGATTATATCTTTTATATCGCTGCTTCTTATCGTTGCGGGATTAATAAAATGGGTTAATCCCGATAAAAGTATCCGCAATATGATAAAAAGAAGACGTTAGAAGATTTGTTGCCGTATTCAGAAGAAGACAGAGCACATTCTTTTGCGGATTACGTTGAATTTTCAGGTTTTTTAACTTGTTGAATAATCTAAAAAAGCGGTTATTGACAAGTAAAAACCGCACCTTATTATAAGCGGTTGAAAAAAGACGGCGTAAAAAAATATTAATCAGCGATAAAAATTTTTTAATCACGCTGATTAATATTTTTTTTACGCCGTCTTTTTTTGACGGTTTATAACTTCTTATTTTTCAATTATCAATTTATGCGTAAATTTACCCGCTTTGATGTAATAAACTCCACTTTCCAAATCTTCGATAGCAATATCCTTAACGCCTTTGGTATCTTTAATCTCTTTAACAATTTGTCCCTTACTGTTAATTACCGTCACATCACCTTCGGAAGTGATTGTTACCTTATCTTTTGCAGGGTTCGGATAGATATTACAATGTCCTGTTACTTTCGCACCGTTAAGTCCGCTTTCTACATTCAGATGAAGATACACAAGAGAGTCACATCCGTCTTGGGATTCGAATATATAAGAAGTGTCACAGGCTTCATATAAGGACAATCCGCCGAATATGTACGGCAAATCATCGGCAAACATGTTCACAGTGTCGTATTGAACGATTTGTTCCCTTACCGTCAGGTTGATAGTGTAGATCGTATCGGCATCATCCGACTCGGTGACGGTGTCAATTATTGTTTGGGAGGAATTATATTCCTTTTGGTTAAATTCAAATACGGATTCAAAGCATATAATTGTATCAAATGTCGAATCAATAACGGGTTTTGCTTCAACGACAAAATGTATATATACGTTGGAATCGCATCCGAAAACCGATATTGCGTTGTAAACCGTGTCGCATGAGCTGTCTAATAATAATTCTTTGTAGGAATACGGCACTTGATTGTGTTTTACCGTCACAGTGTCGTAAGAAAATAATTTTTCTCTGAATTTAAGATTGATTACAGTGACAGTATCGCTGCCTTTTGCAGTAATTACCGTGTCCGTTATGGTTTGTGCATCGTAATATTCTTTGTCTTTGTACAAAAATACATCTTCTGCGCAAAGTACGGTGTCGATATTGACTTCAATAAGGGGTTCTTTGATTACGTTTAAGTGCAGATAAACCACCGAATCACACTTGTCGGCAGCTTCGAACACCTCTGTAGTGTCGCATGATGCATATAAAACAAGCGAACCAAACGTATAAGGCAATTCTTTTGAGTAAACTTCGGCGGTATCGTACGTTTCGTTTTTCTCTTTTACGGTTAGGTCAATCATATATATCGTTCCCGTATGTTCCGACGTGTAAACGGTATCGGTTATTGACTGCGTGGTTAAGTATTGTTTACCGTTAAATTCGAAAACACTGCCGAAGCATACGGCGGTATCGGTTTGTACAAGTTCAAAACCTTCTTCTATTACGTTTAAATGCAGATATATTGTAGAGTCGCAGCCTAACGATGATTCCAAAACGATAAAGGTGTCGCATGTTGCGTTTAAGACCAAATCTCCGAATGTATAAGGCAAATCCGTTTCATAGACATTAACGCTTATTTCTTCTTTTGAGGTATCTTTTACCGTAAGATTGACGGTGTAAACGGTATCGCATCCGTTTTCCGCCTCTACAGTGTCAATGAAATTGACGGAAGATAGGTATTGTTTGCCGTTAAATTCGAATACGGTACCTGCACATACGGCCGTATCCACCGTTACTCTGTTTAAAGGGGTGACATTGAGGTTTAATACGGTGTCGCCTATTATGTATTTGCCGCTTTGGTTTTGTCCCATAAACGTTTCGTTTTCGCAGATGGTTTGATCGACGGTGTCAAACACGATAGGGGAGCCTTCTTTGTAGGTAAAGTGGTCAATACAGAAGAAATAAGGAATATAGTATGTGGTATCGTTGGTTTTAACTTCGAATTTTACTTTTTTAACTTCGCCCAAAGATGTTAAATCCATGAATCTCCATCCCGCAATGCTGCCTACTGCAGGATTATTTCTGTTTATCAGATCAATTTCCTGCGATGTTGTTACTCTGTCAGCCTTATCGTAACCGGTGGCAACCACTTTGTAATACAAATCATATTGAAAGTCAGAACGGGCGAAGTTGTAGCATGAAAGGGATTGCGAAACGTATACGCCGTTAGGATAAAACGTTTCGTTGTTTTGCGAATATACTGCCAAATGTTCTTCACTGTTCCAAGGCGAATAATAACCGTGCAGATATGTATTGCCTTTTCCGTCTGCTGCAGCTAAAGCCGAGGATGTGTAATATTCGTTGTCGTATCCCGTTCCGCTTTGGGATGTAGGTGTAGCGGCATTTGCATCGGTTATATCGGACAATCCCCAACCTATTGCCATATCAAAATTGCCTAATATAATCGAAACACCCGGAAATACCAGCGATCCGCTTTCGTAGTCCTTATAATAGGAACCGTCTTGTGCTACATAATCATAATTACTTGCCGAAGGAAGTTCGTAATTGTTGCCGCTGCCGTTTTGAATCAATCCTTCCATATCGGCAATTACGTATTGTTCCCCCGCATTTATTATTCCTATTCCTTCAAGACAGTATCCCGAAGTAGAATCGTCGGTTATGCGGATAAAACGTATGTTTTGCTTGTCCAGATATGCGTTATCATCCAAATCATTCAAGTCATACATCTTGCCCCAATCGTTGTATATTAACTCCGTTTTGTCGTTGAATCTGAAAAAATGCGTACCGTCGGAACTTACTTCCACATAAGCCTGTCCCAAAGTGTACTTATTGCCGAATACGGCAAAGTCATAACCATCCGCATCCCTAACAGGACTGTCGAAAGTGGCGGTTGCATAACCTTTATATAAGGAAACGAATTTTGAAGCGTCGACTTCATGCAAGGCATCGTAATAATTGCCGTCCGTTACCGTAGAATAACGGGTTACTTCTATACCGCTGATCCATGCAATCAGCGAATCGCTTTGCAAATGTATCTGTCCGCTTAAATCAACTTCCTCCTCTTCTCTTTGATCAAGCACAACATTGTCTATATATACGCTGTTGCTTACAACGTCCGACCGTTTCTTTACCATAAAAGCGATATAACGGTTGGTACCTTTGTAGTTTTTCAAACTTACTTTGTAATCTTCCCAATCCGAAGTGCCGGGTGTGATAGTTGCAACGGTGTCAAAATAATGCAGATTGTCAGGACTCATTATCAATCCTACTGCAATCCTGTTTCCCTCATCGTCTGCAATTGCGGAAAACTTTAATTCCGCTTGCGTAAAGTCAATGTCATTATCGGCTTTGGGCATTACGGCAACCGAATATTCGCCTTGGGAAGAAGAAAGGTACAAACTGCCCGCTCCTTCGTAACTGTAAGGACTTATATAGGCTGTTCCGTTTGAAGAAATCTTGGACCAACATGTCGGGAAGGCATTTGTTTTTTGCGGATGCGTACCGTAGGCGTCGAAATTCTCTTCGTAAGGCAAAGAAACAATGTCTTCGCAATCGGCAGTGCCCAATGTGGTGAATGTTACTGTGTCCGAAGGCTGCGAAAGCGTATTTCCCGAGCATACCGTACGTAAAAAACATTGGTATTGCGTTCCTTTGGACAGGTTTTCAAGGTCGTAAAACAAAGCACCGTTTACATCAGCCGAATCAAATGTGTTTACGGAAGATTTTTTCCAATAAATACGGTAATGAGGGTTTGATTCAGGACCGTCCCAAAGCGCCGTAGCGGATGTTTCTTCTGTCCAACCGCTGTCAATTCTGAATCTTTCCGGAGCGGGGCATTGTGCCGCAAGGTCGGATACATAAAATACCGCCGCTAAAACCAACAATAGGTTTACAAACTTTTTTCTCATAAATTTAACTTAATACAATTTAGTTAATAAATAATAAATAAGCGTAAATTTCTCGTAAAAGAAACGGTTGGTGTATGAATATAATAATTTGTACCGCCACTCTAATACCCGAAAGTTACGATTTTAATTCAAAAAACGGCAGGTCTTCCGGCTTACTCCGTCCGTTAATGCCTTCCCGTCGTTAAGACAGTGGCGTTTTATTCGGGTTTAACGGATTTATAAGGAGATTACGGCTGCGGGTACAGCACAGGATTGACACCTGTTTCCCTATTAATCTTATACAATTAAGAACCGAAATTTGAGGGTGCAAAATTAGTATAATTTTCCGTATGCTCCAAATAAAATTCGGTTATTTTGGCGGTGCTTTCAAGCGGGATTTTTACGCCTTATCACTCTTTGCCGCCGCCCCGTGGCGTTTTAATTTGAAAAAAAGGGATTTTTTGAGTCAAAAAAACAGTTTTTTTATCCCGAAAAAACCCTTTTTTCAGAAATAATACGCCACGGGGCGGCGGAGATATGCTTTAGGGCAATGAGTAATCAATACAAGGCTGAATTTTTACTTCTTAAGTGTGGCGTTTTTCCCAGTATTGCGGATAAAAATCAATGTGCTATTACCAATATTTCAATGCGTTAAAAATCTGTTTTCAAAAAAAATCAAATTTTTTATTGCAGATAAGAAAAAATGTTGTAATTTTGCACCCTGAAAATCGGATATGATTTAATCGAGTTCATATTAAAAACGGTCCCATAGCTCAACTGAATAGAGTACTTGACTACGGATCAAGCGGTTGAAGGTTTGAATCCTTCTGGGATCACAAAAAAAATTAAGTTTTTTTATAATTTTAGCGGTTTCCTTATTAAGGGAACCGTTTTTTTTTATATCTTTGCATTATTAAAGAGGATTATCATGACAAAAGCAGACGAGATAAGGCAGCAGATATTGGAGCTGACCGCAGAATATTATAAACAAACACATCAGGACAGCGGATTTGTGGCAGGCGAGTCATACGTCAATTACGGCGGACGTTATTTTGATGAAAAAGAAATGTGTAACCTTGTGTCCTCATCGCTGGATTTTTGGCTGACAGCGGGACAGTGGGCGACAAAATTCGAAAAAGATTTTGCAAAATGGTTGGACGTTAAGTTTTGTTCGCTTTGCAATTCGGGCTCATCGGCAAATCTTTTGGCGTTTATGGCATTGACTTCGCCTTTGTTGAAAGAAAGACAGATAAAACGTAAGGATGAGGTGATAACAGTCGCTGCGGGTTTTCCGACAACGGTTTCTCCGATAATGCAGTACGGTGCCGTTCCCGTGTTTGTGGATGTTACCATACCCGAATATAATATAGATGTAAGGGAATTGGAAAAAGCTTTGTCAAGTAGGACCAAAGCCGTAATGATTGCGCATTCGCTGGGAAATCCGTTTAATATTGCCGAAGTGAAATCGTTTTGTGATAAACACAATTTATGGTTGGTGGAAGATAATTGCGATGCTTTGGGAACGGAATACATTATTGACGGCGTAAAACGTAAGACGGGCACGATAGGAGATATAGGCACTTCGTCATTTTATCCTCCGCATCACATAACAATGGGAGAAGGCGGAGCGGTATATACGAACAATCCTTTGTTGCATAAGATAGTTAATTCGTTCCGTGATTGGGGACGCGACTGTTGGTGCATAGGCGGAACGGACAATACATGCAAACAACGCTTTACCAAACAGTACGGATTGTTACCTCAAGGCTATGATCACAAATACGTATATTCCCACATGGGATATAATCTTAAGGCAACGGATTTGCAAGCCTCAATAGGTTGTGCGCAGTTGGAGAAATTGGATTATATAGTTAAACGCCGCAGGGAGAACTTCAATTATTTGTATAACGGATTGAAAGGAACCAAAGGGCTTATACTTCCTGCAAAACAAGAAAATTCTGATCCGAGTTGGTTCGGCTTTTTGATAACTGTGGATGATACGGCAGACTTTTCACGCAATGATTTGACAAGTTATCTGGAGGAGCGGAAAATACAGACACGCAATCTGTTCGCAGGTAATTTGACTTGCCACCCTTCGTTTGAAAATTACGTAAAGGACGAAGACTACAGGGTTATAGGTGATTTGAATGTGACCAACAGGATAATGAACCGAACGTTTTGGGTAGGCGTTTATCCGGGAATGACACAGGAAAAATTACAATATATGATTGATACGATTAAAGAATTTGTTAATAAAAATTAAGTTGATATGAAAGCGGTTATTTTGGCAGGCGGATTCGGTACAAGGTTAAGCGAAGTTACGGGAATCATACCCAAACCAATGGTTGAGATAGGCGGTAAACCTATTTTGTGGCATATAATGAAGCTTTATTCACATTACGGAATTAAAGAGTTTGTTATTTGTTGCGGATACAAGCATTATATAATTAAAGAATATTTTGCCAATTATTTTGTGCATAATTGCGATCTTACCGTTGATTTAAAAGACAACAGTATGCAGATTCACAATTCCAATTCGGAGGATTGGAAGATTACTATGATAGATACGGGTCTTAATACACAAACAGGCGGACGTATTAAAAGAATTCAAAAGTTTATAGGCAATGAACGTTTTTGTCTTACCTACGGAGACGGTGTTGCCGATATAAATATAGAGGATACAATCAGACAACACGAAAACAGCAAAGCACTTATATCCATGACGGTGTATCAACCTGCGGGTAAATTCGGAAGCGTCGTGCTTGATGATGCAACTGATATGATTGCTTCATTTAAAGAAAAACCTGCAGGAGACGGTGCTTGGGTTAATGCAGGTTATTTCGTTTGTGAACCTGAAGTTTTTGATTATCTTCCGCAGGGTGACGACGATTGTATATTTGAACGTAAACCGTTGGAGCAACTAGCTTCTGAAGGAAAGATGCATGCATATAAACATACGGGATTTTGGAAACCTATGGATATATTACGGGACAATAAAGAGTTGAACCGTATGTGGGACGAAGGAACTGCACCGTGGAAAGTGTGGGAATAGTCTGTATTATGTAGTACGTTATATGTAGTACGTAGTACATTGGATATTGATGGCGTTGTTTGGCGGTGCTTGTATATAATATGGTAAAGAAGAAATAATATATAAATTTTTCATTATGTTTGAACAGTTCTATAAAAACAAAAGAGTTCTTATTACAGGGCATACGGGCTTTAAAGGTTCGTGGCTTGCCGTTTGGCTTCATTCATTGGGAGCACACGTTACGGGAATAGGTCTGGAGCCTTACACAGATAAAGATAATTTTGTTTTAACACAAATAGGTAAGAAGATA
This sequence comes from Bacteroidales bacterium, assembly GCA_017633985.1. Taxonomy (GTDB): domain Bacteria; phylum Bacteroidota; class Bacteroidia; order Bacteroidales; family P3; genus Scybalousia_A. The sequence continues at coordinate 31,248 of JAGBOF010000002.1, read as the reverse complement.
GATAATGACATACGTGAGGATATTTGTAACGGACAAAGGATAAAAGAAATTTTTAAAACATTTCAACCGGAGATTGTTTTTCATCTTGCAGCCCAACCTTTGGTGCGTCTGTCTTACGAAAAGCCCGTAGAAACCTATCAAACCAATGTTATGGGCAGTATAAACGTAATGGAAGCTGTCAAAGTTACACCGAGTGTCCGTGTTTGTGTAATGATAACCACTGATAAATGCTATGAAAACCGTGAGCAGATATGGGGATACCGTGAAAACGAACCTATGGGAGGCTATGACCCATATTCTTCATCCAAAGGAGCGGCAGAGATAGCTATTTCTTCATGGCGTCGGAGTTTTTTCAATCCTGACAAATACGAAACGCATCATAAATCCATTGCTTCCGCACGTGCAGGCAATGTTATAGGAGGCGGTGATTGGCAAACGGACAGAATTATTCCTGATTGCATACGTTGTTTGGAGCAGGGACAGCCTATAGGCATACGCTCTCCGCAAGCAATCCGTCCTTGGCAACATGTACTGGAGCCTTTGCAGGGTTATCTTTTGCTTGCAATGAAGATGTGGGATAAACCTACTGAATACTGTGAGGGTTGGAATTTCGGACCGACTCAAGAGGGTATTATTCCTGTTTGGGAGGTTGCACGGCAGGTTGTTAAGTGTTACGGAAGCGGTGAATTGAAGGATTTGTCCGATAAGAATGCACTTCATGAAGCTAACTTATTGATGCTGGACATAAGTAAGGCACGTTTTTCTTTGGGTTGGCAACCGAAAATGAATATCAATCAGTGTATAGCCCTTACCGTTGAATGGTACAAACGTTATAAGACGGAAGATGTTTATGACTTGTGTCTTGAACAAATTGACAAGTATAACAGTTTAGAGAAGACTTCATGAAAGAAAATCTTTTTATCATAGGAGGCAGCGGATTTATAGGAAAGAACCTTACGGAATATTTTCTTAATGATTTTAATATATACATAATTGACAGGAATATAGACGAAGATTTCTTTTTAAGGCAAGATAATAAAATAATCAGCGATAAAAATTTACTGAAACAGCGTTTTAATAAATTAATCACGCAGATTAATTTTGCGGGACAACCTTTTATTTTGGAAAGATGCAGTGTTGATCTAATCAATCAAGAAATACCTGCAAATTTACCCGATCCTGATTACATAATCAACCTGGCTTCTATCGTGACTGCACAAAGGGATTTATCTTTGTTTGACTCCATGATTTCGTCTAATCTTAAGGTTTTGATGAATTTGTACAACAGATATAAGGATTGCAAAACGCTTAAGTTGTTTATACAGTTCGGTTCATCGGAAGAATACGGCAATACGTCTTCGCCTTATTGGGAAACAATGCGTGAAGAGCCTGATTCTCCTTATGCGTTGGTTAAACAATTGACAGTCAATACTGCATTGATGCTTTACAGGAACTACTCTTTTCCTGTAGCGGTTGTACGTCCGGGGAATTTATTCGGTAAATACCAAAATCCGCAGAAATTCATTCCTTATATAATTCAGCAGTTAAAAGCAAACAAAGAATTGAATGTAACGCCTTGCAGACAGAAAAGAGACTTTATTTATGCCGAAGATTTTGCATGGTGTATTTCTCAATTGTTGCAAAATTATGATAAAATCAAAGGACAGATTATCAATGTCGCTTCGGGACAAAGCACAGAGTTGAAAGAAATTATTGAATACTTGAAATCAGTAATCGGTTCGCGTTCTTTGATTAACTACGGTGCATTGCCGTACAGAGAAAATGAGGCAATGGATTTATGCTGTTCGGTAAAAAAGTTTGAAGAACTGACTTTAAAGAAAATAGATTTTGATATATTTAAAAGATTACAGGAATTAGCAAAACAATAATATTATGAAATATCTTATTACAGGAGGTTGCGGATTTATTGGCAGTAATTTAGCCGCAGAGGTATTAAAAAGAAAAGAAGATTTGTATGTTTTGGATAACCTTTACAGGTTCGGAAGCGATGCAAATCTGCAATGGTTGCGCAGTTTGGGTAAATTTAAATTCTTTTCGGCGGATACCCGCAATGCAAACGATGTCGAGACAATTGTAAAGGAAGTTAAACCTGATTATATCTTCCATCTTGCAGGTCAGGTGGCAATGACGACAAGTATTTCCAATCCGCGTCAGGATTTTGAGACCAATGCACTGGGTACTTTCAATGTTTTGGATTCTGTCAGGAAGTATTCACCCCAAACGGTTATACTTTATTCTTCCACCAATAAGGTTTACGGAGATTTTGAACAGTTTCATTTTGATGAAACACCGACACGTTATATTTGTACGGAATATCCTAAAGGTTTTCCCGAAACTATAAATCTGGATTTTCATTCTCCTTACGGTTGCTCAAAGGGTACTGCAGACCAGTACTTGTTGGACTTTTACAGAATATACGGCATAAAGACTGTAGTGTTCAGACACTCTTCCATGTACGGAACCAATCAACATGCAACATTTGATCAAGGCTGGATCGGTTGGTTTTGCCAAAAGGCTTTGGAAATAAAAAACAATATTGCCCAAGAACCTTTCACCATTCAGGGAACAGGCAAACAGGTAAGGGATGTTTTACATGCCACGGATGTTGTTAATTTGTATTTTTCTGCCAAAGACTGCAAAGAAGCTTACGGACAGGTTTTCAATATAGGCGGAGGAATAGATAATTCTTTGTCTTTGTTGGAATTGTTTGCCATGTTGGAGCAAAAACTTGACATAAAAATGCAATATAAACAGTTGCAATGGCGGGAAAGTGACCAAAAGGTTTTTGTTGCCGATATAACAAAGGCACAAAACATTATAAAGTGGCAACCTGCGGTAAACAAAGAAGAAGGAATTGAAAGAATGCTTGATTGGGTTAAACAAACTCTGTAATTGGGGTTGTAATATTCAACATATAATATATTATAAATGTATATGGAATACGGCAAGGATTTAACCGTTCTTATACCTACGTTTAACAGGGAAGAAGGATTGAAAAAGTTGTTGCACAATCTTTATTCCCAAGGGCATATAGGTGAATATCAAATAGTAATTTGTGACAATCATTCCGATTATGATGTCCGTAAAATGATAGACGGAGAGTTTGATCAGGAGTTTAGACAGAATATTTTCATCAATAGTTGGAATTTCAATGTAGGAATGTGCACCAATATATCTATTGCCTATCTGTTTGTTACAACTAAATGGTGTTGGTGCATATCTGATGACGACAAAGTGTTAGACGGTAGTATTGAAAGGATATTGCAGGATATAAAAACCTTTGATAAAGAAAATATTACGGCAATTAAATACTCCCTTTTAAACAAAGTGAAACATGAAAACCGCTATATAAATTCTTTGAATGATTTCTTGGAATATTATTCTCCCAAATCCAGAAGAGGAGAGTTGTATTACCTTTCTTTGCTTTTTAATATGGATAATATCAAACCCTATCTTGGTTTGTTGACAGAATATTCCTATACATATATTTCGTTTGTCATTCCTTTGATTAAAGGTTTGATAGATGGTAAACGGTTGTTCGTCAGTTCACATTCCTGCATTGAATACAGCGAAAGGGCAGATGATAACTGGAGTGCAAAGCGTTATACCAACGTTATGTTAGGTGTAAGAACTTTTGCCGATATTGATTTCGGTATTTCTTCTTCACAACACCGCAAATTGTTGAAAGTAATATCGCAGAACCTGCCTTTAATACGTGTGACAAGCAAAATAACCCAACAAAAAGGAGCTTTCCGACGCAGATTACTTTGGAAGAATACTTATTTTATGTATAAACGTAATGCAAACGTGTTTATGCGTATACTGTGTAATATTTTGTACCGTATAAACTTTGATTTGTACGAGACCTGCCGTAAGGTATATTACAGACATATAAACAAAAAAGCAGGCATCAAGGTGTGATGACGGAAAATAGGCGGCACGGTAAAACATTAGCGGAAAATACTGCTGTAATGTATATACGTATGGCAGTATTGACGGTTGTCTATTTCTATACATCACGTGTTCTTTTACGGGAATTGGGTGTTGATGATTTCGGCATATATTCCCTTGTGGGCAGTGTGGTTGCTATGTTTGAAAGCATAAAAGTTCTTTTTACTGCATCAACGCAAAGGTTTTTAAGTTATGAAATGGGAAGAGGCAATCCTCAAAGACTGTCAGCCGTGTTTAATACCAGTCTGTACATCAATCTGTTTATTGCACTGATATTTATTATTCTTGCAGAGATTGCAGGTATTTGGTTCTTGGAATACAAAGCCAATATATCCCAAGACCGTATGTTTGCAGCAGAATGTGTCTTCCAACTGTCACTTCTTTCCACTGTATTGTCCATACTGACAACTCCTTACGATGCATCGGTTATTGCCCATGAGAAAATGAATTTCTATGCATTGATATCTGTTATTGACGGAATATTAAAGCTTTTAGCCGTATTGATATTACCCATTATACCTTTTGACCGTTTGATTTTCTATGGCATTGCAGTAGTTGCTGTGACCCTGTCATTGAGAATAACAACGATTATATATTGTAATAAGCATTTTCCTGAATCCAAACTGAAAAAAGTCTATGACTCCTCGCTTTTAAAACAAATGATAGCTTTTGCGGGATGGAGGTTTGTAGGCAATGCATCCTTTACCATAACCCAGAACGGATTGAATATGCTGTTGAATGTATTCGGCGGTACTGTTGTCAATGCCGCACGCGGTATTTCCTATCAAGTCAAAGGTGCAGTGAGTATGTTTTTAAACAATGTAACCGTTGTTGTCAATCCTTATATAACACGGCTGCATGCAAGCGGAGATAGGGACAAAATGTTTGAAGTCTTTTTCTCTGCCTCAAAGATTGTGTTTATTTTGGATGCCGTTATCGTTGTGCCGTTGTTGTTTGCAACGGAAAATATCATGCAGATTTGGTTGGACAGCGTTCCGCAATATTCTGTTGTGTTTATCAGAATCTTGTTACTCAATACCTTGATAAGCGCATTGCACCAGCAAATAGATGTTGTCTTTATGGCAACAGGACGGATGAAGGTCTATCAAATATGTGAAGGTATTTTATTGCTTTTGCCCGTCGTTATGTCCTATTTCTTTTTAAAAGCAGGTATGGCTTACAGTTGGGTATTTGTCTTGGTTTTGATAACCGAAGCAGTTGATGTAGCTGTTATTTCGTTTATTGCACGCAAAGTGGCATCGCTTGATGTTAAACGTTATTTTGTCAATGTTATACTGCCTTGTATTATCGTCAGTGTCATTATTGTCGGTGCATGGCAAATAGTGGACGTGCTTATGGTAGATTCATTTTTATTAAAGATTTTATTGTCCGCAGTAGTTGATGCTATGTGTGTGTTGTATATGCTGCGTCTGGGTTTTTCTTCCTATCAACGTAATGCCTTGAAAGATATTATAGCTCAAAGCAAATTTTCTTTCCTCACACGTTTTATATAGTATGTTATATGTAGTATGTAATATGTAATATGTAATACGTAATACGTACTACATATTACATATTACATACTACGTAAATGGAAGTGATTGTATACTTTGGTTGCTTTGCTTTTACCGATGCACAATGTAAGGGATTCCAATGATGCGTTCTTGATTTTAGCAACAGAGGTGAACTTTAAAAGCAAATCCTGTGCAGTCTTGTCACCTATACCTTCGATGTCTGTTAATTCACTGCGGAAAGTGGCACGTGAGCGTTGGTTGCGGTGGAAGGTAATGCCGAATCGGTGGGCTTCATCCCTTATATGTTGGATAATCTGCAAGGTATGGCATCGCAAATCCAGACAAATAGGATTAGGATCGTCAGGGAAATAAATTTCTTCGAGTTTTTTCGCCAAACCTATAACTGTGACTTTGTCATAGACATCGGCTTTCTTTAATGCTTCGACTGCACTGGAGAGTTGCCCTTTACCACCGTCAATAACAATCAAATCAGGTAAATCTTTTCCTTCTTCCAGCAGTCTGGAGTAACGGCGGTATACTATCTCTCTCATAGAAGCAAAATCATCAGGACCGACAACCGTTTTGACATTAAAGTGTCTGTATTCCTTATTGCTTGGTTTGCCCTCACGGAAGACAACACACGATGCTACAGGCTGATTGCCTTGAATATTGGAGTTATCAAAGCATTCTATGTGATGCGGCGGGCGGTCTAAACGAAGGTCTTTCTGCATTTCAAGAACAACCTTATTAGCCCATCTTCCGGGGTCAAGTATCTTTTGTTTGTTTTGTTTTTGTTTCTTGTATAGTTGTACGTTGTGGAGCGAGAATTCAAGTAGTTTTTTCTTATCTCCCGATATAGGCACTGTTTGACGGACATAATCTTCAGGCAAATCCAATTTACTTTCGACAATTATTTCTTTGGACAACCAGTTCATGCGCATGCGGTTTTGGGTTACAACGCTTGCTAAAATCTCCTGCGTATTCTGATCAAGCTTTTTGTCAACCTCCGTACAGAAGGACATGTTTATCTTACCTTCTACGACTTTAGTCATATTGATATACACAGTATCGGCGTCTTCAATGCAACTGTATACCTCCATATCGTGAGAGTAAGCACTTATTACCGCACTTTTGGCGCTGTAATTCTCCAAAAGTGTGATACGGTCTTTTATGATTTGTGCTTTTTCGAATTTCTGTTGTTCTGCGTACGACATCATCCTTTCTTTAAGTTCTTTGGTATAAGCGGAGAATGAACCTTTGATGATTTGTTTGATGCCTGATATGTCTTGATTGTATTCTATTCTCGTTTGATCTCCCGTACAAGGACTTTCGCACAAACCTATCTGGGCATTAAGGCACGGACGGTATTTGCCTTTGGCAATCGTTTCTTCGGTAAGCGGATAGGAGCATGTTCGGTAAGTAAAGGTGTTGCGGATAAGTGACATAAATTCCTTAAGTGCTTTGCCTGAAGGATAAGGCCCGAAATACAAGGAACCGTCATGCACAATACGGCGGGTAGTGAATATTCTCGGGAATTCTTCGTTGGTTATACGTATCCAAGGATAGGTTTTGTCATCCTTAAGAAGTATATTGTATCTTGGTTTGTAGCGTTTGATTAGGTTGTTTTCCATTAACAGCGCTTCTGTTTCGCTGCTCACGTGAACAAAACGTATATCTGCAATCTTGCGCACCAACAACTGTGTTTTCAGGCTTCTTGGTGAATCATTGCGGAAGTAAGAAAGTACACGGGATTTAAGATTTTTTGCTTTGCCTACGTAGATTACTTCACCTTTTTTGTTAAAATATTGATACACTCCCGGTGTTGTAGGCAAGGTCGCCAATATCGGCAGGATATGTTCTTTATATGGGTTATTCTCAAGTATATCGTACGGATTATTCAGCATTCTTATAACCCTCAATATCGGATTTCTTTATTCTCAATCCTATATCCATTATGCCTACAGTCTGAACGTATGTTCCTAAATTGGTAAGCGTGATTTTGTAATTCCCTTTAACGGGAAAAGATACGAAATTGCGGCACACTTCTTCTATATCAATCAAATCACCCATAGCATCACCAGCCCATTTCTCCTTAAACCTGTCCATAAGATTGATAGTATGGACCGATTCACGAGTTATACCGTCAGGGGTTGTGATTTGCATAAGGAATTTTATTGCCTTTTCGTTTATATAAGGCGTATGGCGTAAAGATACATAGATATCATACACACCCGAAGTGTCTTCAATGTTTATATTGTCAAAGACAACGGAATTGTTACCCTCAAGTCTTTGCCAAGTATAGTTATCAAAACTCTGCCGCTGCATATAAACATCACCTTTGCCGCAACCGATGAAACACAAAGCGGTTGCAGCAAAGATAAGTGTTAAAAGAATCTTCTTCATTATTATAATAATGTATAAGAATTACAACTTATTGATACATTCGGTAACATTGTCTTCTATTCTTTGCAGAATATCGGAATGTTTGTCTGCTTTGACGAATTTCTTACCCGTGATGTTTTCGTAAAGCTCGATGTAACGGTTGGATATTCCCTCAATAATTTCATCAGTCATTTCAGGAACCTTTTGACCCTGTTTGCCCTGAAAACCATTGTCCATTAACCATTCACGAACGAACTCTTTACTTAACTGTCTTTGCTTTTCGCCTTTTTGTTGCCTTTGTTCATAACCTTCGGCATAGAAATAACGTGAAGAATCAGGCGTATGGATTTCGTCAATCAGGTAAATCTTTCCGTCAGCCTTGCCGAACTCATATTTGGTGTCCACAAGGATAAGTCCGTGCTTCAACGCAATCTCGCTTCCGCGCTTAAACAAAGCCAAAGCATATTTCTCAATCTGCTCGTAATCCTCTTTGGAGACCAAACCCTGCTTGATGATTTCTTCTTTTGATATGTTTTCATCGTGACCTTCGTCAGCTTTGGTTGTAGGCGTGATTATAGGTTCAGGGAACTTGTCGTTTTCTTTCATTCCTTCGGGAAGAACGACTCCGCACAACTCTTTTGCCCCGTCTTTATACGCACGGTAAGCACTGCCTGCTAAATAACCGCGGACAATCATTTCCACACGGAAACCTTCGCACTTTCTGCCCACTGTAACCATAGGATCAGGGGTTGCTATCTTCCAATTAGGAACGATATCTGCCGTAAGATCCAAGAATTCTGCAGCAATCTGGTTTAATATCTGCCCTTTGTAAGGAATACCCTTAGGAAGGACAACGTCAAACGCACTTATACGGTCGGTAACAACCATGGCAAGGTATTTATCATCAATATTATAAACGTCTCTGACCTTACCCACATAGAGACTTTTCTGATTAGGAAAATTGAAATTTGTTTTCGTTACTGTTTGCATGATACTGATCATTTATTCCGTTATTATACAATAATATGTATTTAAATCGAAAAGGCATTAAGGCTTTTTCAATTTGCAAAGATAAGTTATTTTATTTTATTGTCGGCAAAAAATCTGACAAAACACCTCAATAAAAAACGTATGCTTTATAAAAATAAGGCTTGTGTGCATAAAACCTGCGTATCGGATTAAATTATCCATGCCTTTAATTGTGTTGTTTCTGCCCTGCGCCTTACCTTTGCCGCCCCGTGGCGTATTATTTCAGAAAAAAGGGTTTTTTTAGGGTAAAAAAATAGTTTTTTTGAGTCAAAAAAACAGTTTTTTTAAAATTATTACGCCACGGGGCGTCGGTAAGATGCTTTAAGGCGGTTTTGAAATGACAAACGGCAGCATTAAGATGCCGCTGCCTGACGGTGTTTTGCCTTAAAGTGTAATTATTTTTGAAAAAAACGGTAAAAAATTAGGCAGATATATAAATTTTATGTATTTTTGCACTGATGAACAATCAAAAAACAATAATAATATGAAAAAAATATTACTTCTAATCTTAACATTAGCAGTTGTTTTTGCCAATACCGACGCTCAAACAACCAAGAAAAAGAAAAAACCTGCCGCCAAACCCGCGGAAAGTGAGAAACCGTTTGAACTGCCTTTGCCGCCAAGGTCGGCAGATTGCTTCTTTGCTGTAAATTTACCGCTTGATTCCGCTTTCGGACCTACTGAACCTTTGCAGGGATTCGGTTATGTTAACGAGGTTCACAGGGATGCGCAGACAAAAAACGTTTTTGACGGTGAGCATAACACTGTTTGGTACAAAATAGACTGCCCTTACGCAGGCAAATTGATAATTGACATCATTCCTAAAAGCGAAATGGACGATTATGACTTCCTTGTATACAAATATACTGATAAATATTTTTGCAACCGTGTGGAGAAAAACCGTGTAAAACCTATAAGAAGTATTATGTCAGCACCTAACGGCAATCTGAAAGGTGTTACGGGACTTTCTTTAAAGGGTGCGGCTGCCAATTTGGGCAAAGAATCCACCGAAGCCTACGGAAGATTTATAGAAGTTCAGCAAGGAGACAGTTATATTGTGGTGTTGGACAATTTGCAGGACGGAGGATTGGGTCATACAATCAAGGCAGAGATTTATACCGAGCATACGCCGCTTTACATTCAGGTTCTTGATTCATTGGCAAAGCAACGTACGACGGCAAATATACGCATCAAGGACACGGATAACGACAGAGAGGTTTTGAATTTGACTGATGTGGGCAATACGAAGATAAAACTTCTGCCTCACAAATCTTATGATATCTTTATAACAAAGCAAGGATATTTCAATTACTACAGAAGGGTTTCCTATGACGAGATGACAGGCAGAAAAGACAGCGTTTTGTCAGTCAGATTGGCGGAGATAAAAATAGGATCGGTGATGCAAATCAAAGGAGACGTTTATTTTGACATAGATGAAAACGATTCCGTTTCGGTATTGCCTGATTCGTATTCGGTATTGGACGATATAGTGAAAAATCTTAACGAATATCCGCACATGAATATCGATATTATAGGCAGGATAAGTACTGACGGTATGAATTTAACCAAGGATACGGAAAATTCAAAGAAACGTGCCGACGCTATAAAGACATATCTTGTGAGCAAAGGTATAAATGAAGACCGTATATTTACACGAGGTTCGACCAAGAAGGAACTTAACGCCCAAATTGCGGAACAAAACAAGAAAAACAGGACATTATTCCCGTCTTGTGAGATAAGAATAAAAAGTTTAAAGTAATTTCGGTGTAAGTTAAATGGCTAAAAAACAAATTAAACGGATAAAATAGTGAAAAATATCGCTCAAAAGTTTTGTCAGTTTAATAAATTGTTATAACTTTGCACTCCGAAAAAACGGTAATGTCCCATAGTGTAGTGGCAACACGAGAGATTCTGGCTCTCTTAACTCAAGTTCGAATCTTGATGGGACAACAAACAGAGATACAAATCATAAACAAAACGGCTTAATTGTAAAATAATTAAGCCGTTTCTTATTTTATCAGCCCAAAAAGGCAGGTTATTTTCTGTTTTTGCCTATTATAACTTCCGTAGCACCCACTCCGTATTTCTGCATGGAAGCAGGGAAATAATGAAGGAATGAATATTTATCCAGTTCTTCCTCAATATTGTGTTTTAACACCCCTTGACCGACACCGTGAATGAAAACAATTTTGTCTAAATTCATTTCAAGGGCTTTATTCAAGCATTTGCGGAAATAATCAAGCTGAATGTTTAACATATCTGCATTGTTCAGTCCTTTGTTAGTGTCTGTCAATTCCTCAATATGCAAATCCACTTCGGCTTCATGGCGGTTTACCAAATGTTTGTCGAAAAACGATACGGGCTTTGCCTCTTTGACTTCCACGGCAACGCTTTCGGCTTTCATATCCTGCAATTTTTTTGCATCGGCAAGACGTTGGGCTGCGGTTTTTTCATATTCTGCCGCAATATTGTGCGTGTTTATGGTAACAATAGGCACTAACAATGCTTTTTCCGTGAACAGTCCTGTATCTTCAAAGCAACCTTCTTTAAAGAATTTCGCAGTGCGTATTTTTATTTCATAATTGGCAGGCATAAGTATTGATTTGCTTTTGTCCTTGTGCAGCAATAGTTGAATAACACCGTTTGTCCATTTTTCCAATTCCTTATCCGATATGGTAGAAAGCAATAAACGTGATTTTTCTTCCACACTTCCGTAATCTTCCCCTGCGAAGCATTCGTTGGTTTCATCTTTTAAAAACAACGAATACAAAAGCGTGTAATCGGAATTGTTAACCAAATAGACGAAATAATCGCCTCCTATCAGCCATTTCTGATCACAAGGAACAAATGCCAGATAAACGCCTTTTTCTTTCTCTTGTCCTTTACGTGAAAGGTATAAACGCTCTTCCCTTATGTCTTCCTGCTCATTCGAAAGGTTAAGATATTCATCTTCCAAATCATATCCGTCATCACTAAAGCCCATATCTTTGTTTAAGTTGGCTGTCTTTTCCGGCGTAAAGGCAGATGAGTTTTGCGAAGTAAACATTTTACCTGCTTTGTCTTCCACAAAATCCAATACTATCTCTTTGGTAAGCGTCGGAATTTCGAAACCGTCCACTTCCACATTGACCAAAACAGGTGAAATAACCTTTGTAACCGTTCCGCCTCCCTGTTGGTCTAAAAATTTTACTTTATCTCCTACTTTAAATGTTCTCATAATATTATCTTATTACTTTTTCCGCTAATAAATTTAGGTCTAAACCGTCAAAATTGCCGCTTGAAGACATCAATAAACAGGTATTTGCGTAGTCTTCGTTCGTTAAAATTCTCAAAAGCTCTTCTTTGCTGTCGGTAACAACCAATCCGTCTTTGGCAAACGATGAATAAATTTTTTGTTTATCCAAATCAGGCAAACGTTTCAACTCAAGGGCATGGTGATTATAGTACACCACGGCTTTATCCGCAAGCTCCATAGTGCCTTTGTATTGTTTAAGGAAATCCTGCGTCAATGAAGAATAGGTATGTAGCTCCATTACGGCCATCAAACGCCTGTCAACAAATTGCTGCTTGACTGCTGATACAGTTGCTTTGAGTTTTGAAGGCGAGTGTGCAAAGTCTTTAAACATTATTGCATTGTTTGTCTGTTTTACTACCTCCAAACGTTTGGCTGCACCCTCAAATGTCTGCATGGAAGTAAGGAATGTGTCTTCCGTAATGCCTGCTTGTTTACATGCAATCATTGCTGCATTCATGTTCATCAGGTTATGGTTGCCGAAAATCTGCATTCTGTATTCCTTATTATTATATATAACGTAAGTAATGCCGTTTTCGACTTTGTGGACAGGCACTCCGTAAGGCAGTCTCTTTATGTCGCTGCGGCAATGTGTTGCAACATCAACGACATTCCCGTCTTCGCTGCAATAAATCAACGTTCCGTTTTCGGAAATCTTTTCAGTAAATATCTCAAACTGCTTTTTGTAATTTTCAAAAGTAGGAAATACATTTACATGATCCCATTCAATACCCGTGATTATAGCAATGTCGGGCATGTACAAGTGAAATTTCGGACGCAGATCGATAGGAGAGGTCAGATATTCGTCACCTTCCAATACCATGTATCTGCATTGTTGATTGGTATCGCAGCCTTGCGGACGAGAGTCTGTATTTGCAGGAGTTATCTTCACCATTACTTCAAATCCTTTCAGCATCGCACCCACCATGTAGTCCGTTTCTATGCCCGCATACTTAAACGCATGGAGTATCATAGCCGTTGTGGTCGTTTTACCGTGTGATCCGCCGACTACAATGCGTATTTTGTCTTTCGACATCTCGTACAGGAATTCAGGATAGGAATAAATTTTCAATCCCAATTCTTTGGCTTTTATCAGTTCGGGATTATCTTCCTTTGCATGCATACCTAAAATTACACAATCCAAATCCTGCGTTATTCTTTCTTCATGCCAGCCCAAACTGTCGGGCAAAATGCCGTATTGTTCCAATCTCTCTTTGGCAGGAGAGAATATCTCGTCGTCAGAACCCGTTACTTCGTATCCTTTTTTCTTCAAAGCAATTGCCAAATTGTGCATAGCACTGCCCGCTACAGCGATAAAATGTACTTTCATATATATAATAATGTATTAAAGCACTGCAAAGTTAATATATTTTTACCACTTAAATAAAGAAACTTATATTTTTGTTTCTTTAGCACGCCTTCCCGCAAAATTAATCAGCGATAAAAATTTATTAATCTGCGATAATAATTTTTTAATCTGCGTGATTAATTTACTAATCTGCGATGTTGGTTTTTTTTAGCAGTGATGTTAATTTACTCAAAAGGCAGAATAACTTGTTGAAAAGGCGTTTTGTTTTCCTCTGAAATAAATTTGGTATGATTGTTGTTATGAGTTATCGGAAAGAGTAGATGAAAAGATTTTTTAATACGTAAGCAGGAAAAAATTTAAATATTTTGTTGTGTGTATTAAAAAATTTCGTAAATTTGCAACTTGAATTAAAATCGAATATTAACATTAAAACAACACAGTACAATGAAAAAAACATTATTGGCAGTTGCTATGTTAATCGCTTCAACAGGAGTTTTCGCTCAATTGAACATTAACGACGGAGCAACAAAACTGCAAAACAATGCTCAAGTAAAGTCTTTAGACTTGAACGCATTGAGAACTGCGAAAAAAACGGCAGTTAAAGGAACCGCTGAAGGTGCTGAAATATTCTGTACTTTCGACAAAGGTTCTTATGAAATCGGAACAACAGCACGTCACACATCCCCTACGGATAACGGTAAATGGCGTGTAGCTGATTCTACAGACTATGCTTCATTTGCAGAAGGCGATCCTTCCTACATGGCACAGTTTATCGGTTTGTCACGAGGTAACGGAGACATTTTGAGAGATTATGCAAACTTCTCACCTAACGACGGATTTGCTTATGTTGACTGGTATACATTGGGAGTAGTGCAGCATTACAACAACACTACGTTTGATTCTTGGATCAAATTCAATGAGCCGATAAACACTAATGGTTTAAGAGGTATTGATATCTACATCAGCCAAGTATGTTATCACTTCAATGCTGACAGATATTTCCTTGAATGGTCTCACAGCGAAGATTTCGCAATCAAGGATTCTATCGAGTTCAACATAAGAAACGTTGATGTTAGTTCAAACTCTTACATTTTGGGAACAATATGCGTAAACGTTCCTAACTCAACATCAAATTGCAAGGTTATATCCACTGATGAAAACGAAAAGACTTATTTCCGTATCAGAGTTTATTCCCCTGCTGACAACAACCAACCTCACGGTTATTTCTATTTGATTGATGACATCGCTTGGGCAGAAGCTCCTGAAGAAAGAGTCGAAATAAGAAACACTACTTGGTACAACGGATATCACACTATCCCTGAAATAGTATCAGGTCCTGATACTTTGCATATGCAAGTTATTATGTCCAACACAGGAACTTCTGATATATACAATGCAGTATTGAATAACTTCATGTATAAAGCAGAAGGTGCACAGACAGAAGAAGGAAACGACACTATTCTTTACAATTTGGTAGGCTCTAACGTATCTGCAGCTGACGATACAGTATCATGCATTCCTTACGAAGTAGAAGAAGATTCTGTAACAAGAGTAAGAGCATTGAGAAGAGACAACTACATGACTGCACAAAGCAACAGACAGCTTAATTCAGGTGTGGGAACTTACAGAATATCTACAGGTATAGTTTACAATAAAGATAATGAACAACCTACAGTTTATGACACTATCAGAGTAGGACAATACGACATTATGTATAATATCGGTGATTCTTTGGCATACATACCTAACGCTTACCGTTGGGCAAGAGACTGCGGAACGGGATCAACTAATATGAGAGGATTCACTAACGGTTTGACTGTTACAAATAACACTGTTTATTTGGCAGCCAGAGCAGCTTACGACCAGAGAGGTTACAAAGTTTGTGCAGGATTTGCAGCAGCTGAATACAAAGGAGACGTTTATGCTTACGGTGTTGAATTGGTTCCTGCAATCAATGTAGGTGACAGTATCATGGTAAGAGCAGGTGCAAGAATAAAAGCATCTTTGATGCAGTACAATTTCGAAGCTACTGACCGTGCTGATTTGATTCAAACTGTACAATGGATAAATGACGGTGAAAACGTAAACGTAGAATCTGATGTTTACACTGTTACGGCTGACAATTTAAATACAGACGAAACTCAAGACTCTGTAGGAAGATTGGCTTCTGAAGATTTGAACAAGATTTATTTGCCTTTCAACTCTCAATCTACAATCCTTGAACCTGATCAGATTTACTACGCATGCTATGAACTTGTAGCAGACGGTAAATTTGCAGTTGCAAGAGACGGACGTTTCGTTAATATCTTCGGACCTGGTAACGCAGCTTACACAATTGTTTACACTCCTGGTTTGACTAACCAACAACAAGCTCCTTGGGGAACTGGTTTGAGCCCTGAATTCTTGGAGAACTCTTGTCCTATGATCCGTTTGATCGTTTCTAACCAAGAAGGTGGTTTGACAAAAGTTGAAAACACTACTGCAAACGTTAATATGTATCCTAACCCTGCAACTGATAACGCTGTTTTGGCTTACACATTGGCAAAAACTGGTCACGTAGTTATCAATGTAACTGACATCATGGGAAGAACAATCCTTTCTTATGACGAAGGAACACAAACTGCAGGCGTTACACGTTCACAAGCAATAAACACATCAAACTTTGCTAACGGTACATATTTCTGCACAATCAATGTAGACGGTGAAAAAACTACAACGAAATTTGTTGTTAATAAATAATTCACGCAATTGATTGGTATAAATCAATAATTAATCAAAAAGGGGCTGCAGTAAAGCAGCTCCTTTTTTTGTTTTGTCATTGTGCGGTCTTAAAATGACGCCTTTAAAGAACATTACGGCATAAGACAAAAATAAAACGCCTTTTCGGTAAATTAATCTGCGTGATTAAAAAATTATTATCGCAGATTAGTAAAATAATTACGCAGATTAGTAAAATAATTACGCAGATTAGTAAATTATTATCGCAGATTAATAAAATAATCACGCAGATTAGTAAATTATTATCGCAGATTAATAAAATAATCACGCAGATTAGTAAAATAATCACGCAGATTAGTGAAATATTCTCGCAGATTAATAAAATAATCACGCAGATTAGCAAAATATTCTCGCAGATTAATAAAATAATCAGCATGATTAATAAAATAAAATGCGTAATTATTTTAAAAAGAAGCCGTATTTTTTCAGCGTTTTGTAGTATTGGTTCTATTAATAAGTTGCAACAACGAAAAAAATCCGTATCAAGTACGGATTTTCAGATATATTACTGCAGTAAAACAGGTTTTAATCGGAATTATTTATCAAATAAGGAGTATGAACCGCTTATTTTAATGAATTTCTTTTGTGGTTTTATGCCTTTTTCAGCAGTTCCGTAATTGTAAAAGATAAGTTCGCTGCCCACTTTGTTGATGTGGTTGGTTACTTTGACGGAATCATATTTGAAATCATAAGATTTTTTGTCCAAATAGTAATCAAAACGGAGCGTATTATTCTCCAAACATGTGTAAACAGCGCCGTTGAATTCACCGTTTCTGTTGTCTACATAATGACTGTACTTAAATATCAGAGTGTCTGCACCGTTTAATGTATCTTCATCCGCTTCCACCCATGTGCCTACGAAGAAATTTTCGTTGTAATCCTCTTGTTGCCTTGTTGTTATGTAACGTTGCAGGACAATGTCCTTTATTGGCATGCATGTTTTGTCTGTCTGCGGATACGGGTAGTCTTCGGAATATTGTACTTTGCCTAAATCGGCGGTTATATGAATGAAATAAACGCCGTCTTCTTTGTCTGTGAAAAAATCTTCAACCATGGACTCGGTCCAAAGCTCATTAAGACCGCTAACCCATACCGATCCGTCTTTGCGTTGTGTCCTTACGCTGTCAAAAACTACGTTTTCCTGATAAGTTTCACAGGTGCAGGCTCCGTAATAATCATCATCGCCGCAGGTAAAAGCGGTAAGGGTGATAAAAATCAGTGCACACACAGCCATAAAGTATTTGCGTAATGCTATGCGGTAGTTATTTTGGTATTTCTTATTGTTCATAACTTTGACGGTTGTTTGTTTCTTTTGTGTTTTTCGATTGTTTGTCTTTGCAGGGCAAAGTTATGACAATTTATTATAATAACTCATTTTTGTAATTAAAATATTAGGTGTACGCAATCGTTGAAGTGTTGTGGGAAGACGCCGCAAGGAGAAATAATTGAGATTAATTGGAGATTTTTTTCATTTATTACGGAAAAAATTCTTATCTTTGCACCATAGATAATAAACAAAACAATATATAAAATGGCAACAAAAGTAACAAAAGAACTTGTAAACCCACGCAGTATTGTTGTAGTGGGTGCAAGCGATGACGTAACCAAACCGGGCGGTGCGTTGGTAAGAAATATAAAAGAAGGCGGATTTAAAGGACAACTTTATTGTGTTAATCCGAAAGCGGACGAAGTTCAAGGAGTTAAATGCTTCAGAGACGTAAAAGACTTGCCGCAGGTGGATTTTGCCGTTATGGCTATTGCAAGCAAATTCGCAGAAGCATCGGTTAAGGTGTTGGCAGAAGAAAAAGGTTGTAAAGCTTTCGTAATCATATCTGCAGGATTCGGCGAAGAGTCACACGAAGGTAAAGAATTGGAAAACCGTATCGTAAATATTATCGAGAAAAACGGCGGTTGCTTGATAGGACCTAACTGTACGGGTATCTTTACTCCTTATCATCACGCTATATTCTCCCAACCGTTCAGCGAACCGTCACCAAGAGGTGTTGATTTCATAACAGGTTCGGGTGCTACAGGATGTTTCATTATGGATATAGGAAAACAACAGGGTCTTCATTTCAATCATTGCTGGGCTGTGGGTAATTCGGCACAACTTGGTATAGAAGATATATTGGAATACCACGATGAAGTTTTCGATCCGGAGAAATCAAGTAAGGTTATAATGCTTTACATTGAGAATATCAAAAATCCAGAAAAACTTTTGAAACATGCCAAATCTTTAATCTCCAAAGGATGTAAGATAGCAGCGGTTAAAGCAGGCTATTCGGCAGCGGGCAGCCGTGCGGCATCGTCACATACGGGTGCATTGGCTACTGATGATGTTGCAGTGGATGCATTGTTCCGCAAAGCAGGTATAGTACGTTGCTACGGTAGGGAAGAGTTGGTAACGGTTGCCAATATCTTTACTTATCCGCGTTTTGAAGGAAAGAATATTGCGATAATAACACATGCAGGCGGTCCTGCGGTAATGCTGACTGACGCTTTAAGTAAATGCGGATTGAATATCCCGAAGATAGAAGGACCTGTGGCAGAAGAATTGTTGACAAAGCTATTCCCGGGTTCATCGGTAGCAAACCCTATCGACTTTTTGGCAACGGGAACTCCTGCGCAATTGGGCGAAATTATAGAAACGGTAGATAAGCAATTGGATAACATAGACGCAATGTGCGTAATCTTCGGAACACCTGGCTTGTTGCCTATTTACGAAGCCTACGATGTTTTGTCCGATAAACTTAAAACGGCAAAGAAACCTATTTTCCCTATATTGCCGTCGACTCTTGTGGCAGGCGATGAAGTAAAAGCATTCGTAAACAAAGGCAATACTTATTTCCCTGATGAAACAGTATTCGGCAATGCCGTAGGCAGAATAGTATCAACTCCTGCTCCTGCAACGGAAGACGATCTTGTGAAAATAGATACTGCAAAGATACGTTCAATAATAGATAAGTGTGATAACGGATACATAGATGTTAAGCTTATCAACGAATTGTTCGATGCTGCCGGTATACATCACACAGTGGATATTTCTTCTGACAAAGAACAGGAAATAGTTGATTTTGCTAACAAGGTAGGTTATCCTGTTGTAATGAAAGTTGTGGGACCTGTACATAAGAGTGATGTAGGCGGCGTGTCACTTAACGTTAAGGGTGAAGAAAATGTACGCAAAGAGTTCCAACGTCTGATAAAAATTAAGGATACTTACGCAGTTCAATGTTATCATATGTATGACGGAACGGAAGTTTATATAGGCAGTATCAAAACTCCGATGTTCGGTCATCAGGTATTGTGTGGTTTGGGCGGAATATTCATTGAGGTATTAAAAGACGTGCGTTCTAATTTAGCACCTATCGGCATTAAAGAAGCCAAAGAGATGATCAAGTCATTGAAAGGCTATAAGATTATCCAAGGTGTAAGAGGTCAAGAAGGTGTTAACGAAGATCTTTATGCCGATCAGATTGCAAGAGTAAGTGCTTTGGTACAGGCAGCACCTGAAATAGCTGAAATGGATTTGAATCCGCTATTGGGAAGCATGACCGAAATAGTTGCAGTCGATGCAAGAATCAGAATAGAAAAATAAACACTTTATGTAGTATGTTTTATGTAGTATGTAGTATGTAATAAAACCAGCAAGTTGAATATTCTTGCCGTCAGGTCATATACTACATACTACATATAACATAAAACGTATAATATATTTTATTGATATATGAACAAAATTACTTTGAAGAACTTTTTTATGATGTTATTGGCGTGTTTGCTGATAATAATAATGATGTTGGTTCAGATTCCTGCGTTTGAAAACAAAATTCCTTTGACATTTACCTTGGGACTTGTGGTTATGGTGGCTGCATGTATATTTATATTGTACCAAACCGTGACTATATCCAACGAACTTTACAAAAACAAATCTTCATTGGAGAAAATAAGCAAAGAACTTGACACTTTAAAATCCAAAGAAGAGGTAGAAACTGTCGTAGCTGAAAGCTAACCGAAATAATCTGCGAGATTAATAAAATAATCTGCGACGATAATAAAATAATCTGCGTGATTAATTTTTTCAAATGCTGTAATAATTTAAGCAATGCGTACACACTTTTATAAATATCAGGGAGCGGGTAACGATTTCATAGTTTTTGACGGACGTAAAGCCGCCTTAAACTTATCTTCATCGCAAATTGTAAAGCTATGCGACCGTCATTTCGGAATAGGAGCCGACGGCGTGTTGATTTTGCGCAGCACCCCTATGGCGGATTTCCAGATGCAGTTTTTTAATCCCGACGGCAGCAGCGGAATGTTTTGCGGTAACGGCGGAAGATGTATTGCTATGTTCGCAAGGCATGCAGGTATATCCAAGAATGATGTACTTTCTTTCTTGGCATCAGACGGTATGCACTTTGCACGTATAGTTGATGATACGACGGTGAGTCTGAAGATGGCAAACACCGATAAGACTGAAATATTTGACGATGGTATTTGGTTGGATACGGGTACTTCGCATTTTGTTTGCTTTGTTGATGATATTGAAAAGACTGATGTTTTGAAAAAAGGGAAGAAACTGCGTAATGATAAGCGGTTTGAAAAATATAACGGAGCAAATGTCAATTTCGTAAAGATACTTTCCGAAAATGAATTGGCTGTACGCACTTATGAAAGGGGAGTTGAAAACGAAACTTTGGCATGCGGTACGGGTATTACGGCATCGGCGTTGGCTTATTCAATCAAGGAAAACCTTGCTGCGGGCAGCCATCTTGTCAAAGTGCACACTTTGCACGATGAATTGACGGTAGGATTTAATAAAAACGCCAATGATTTTGACGGTATATTGCTTACGGGCAATGCGGTGAAGGTTTTTGACGGTGAGATAACAATATAATAAGGTATTCAGCCAAAAGGATGCAGCATAACGGAGATTAAAGACGGATAAGATGAAAAGATTTTTGGTTATATTATATATATGTATAAGCGTTCCGCTTTTTGCCCAAAAAAGTTATAACATGCAGGGATTTGAATTGCAGTTGGAGGAACTGATGAATGAGATATTTTCTGCGGAATCATCAAACGGGCGTTTTGCGGCTAATGAAAAATTCATCAATGTGTTGGAAGATGCTTTGGATTTCGAGAAAAGTTTCTCCTATCCGTTTAATAAATTGGATAAAATAAGCATTCTTACTTCTAAGGACAAGCAATTCCGTATTTTTACGTGGTCTGTACCCGATGATGGGGGTGTTTGGGAAAATTTCGGGTTTATACAATCCAAAAATTCTGCGTCAAATGAATATGAATTATACCGTTTGTTTGACAAAAGCGATGAAATAATCTCACCTGAATATGAAAAACTTTCCGACAGTACGTGGTTCGGAGCGGTTTATTATGAATTGATAGAACAAAAATATGACAAAAGGACTTATTATGTGCTTTTAGGTTGGGACGGTAATGATATTTATTCACGCAGACGCATCATTGAGCCTGTTTATTTCAAAAATAACGGGAGCAAACCCGTTTTCGGGCAAAATGTTTTCTATAAAGATAAGGACAGAATGCGTTATGTGTTTGAATATTCCACTGATGCAAATTTTACTTTGAGTTACGGGGAGCAGTATTACGACATTGTTACGAATCAAAAGGCACAAAATACGCTTTTTCACAAAGCCCAACCGTTTGAAACAGTTCCTAACAAGACCGAGAAGGAGAAGATGATATTTTTTGATGATTTGGAACCTGCCACATTCGGCATGGATGGTCTGAAACAATACTATGTGCCTTCGGGAGAAGTGATAGGACTGTATTTCGATGGCGGAAAATGGAAACGAATCAAGTATAACGTCCTTCCGCGCAATAAGGCGGAAAAAGCTGACGGTTATCAACCCGACGAATCGGTTAAACATGTTTTGTTTCCTGCAAAGACAAAGAATTGAAATGTTATTTAAGTAAAAGAAAACAACGGAAGATGAAATATTGGTGCAGTATCATATTGGCATTATCGGTATTTACCGCCTGTGTTTATGCAGACGGAGTGGATACCGTTACGGTTGAATATGACACTGTGGCTTTTGATGTCTGTATGACGGATTTTCCTGTTGTTTACGACAGTATTGAATACGCAGAAGGCGGGCTTTATTTTGTCGAACACACCGATACCGCTTATTATTTACTGCTTAAGTCCCGTCCTGTGTACAATGACACGATCAAAGATACGGTAAGACAGGGCAGGGTGTATGATAAAAACGGTTTTTATTTGACTGCGCAGGGTGTTTACACAAAAGAATTGACTTCGATGTACGGTTGCGACTCTGTCGTGTCGTTGGATTTGACTGTATGGGATGATATGTATACTCTCTTTCCCAATGCCTTTACTCCGCAGGGAGAAAACAATAATTTTTTCACCTATTGGGTCAGCGATTCGCTGAATTTTGAGCTGGAAAGCTTTGAAATATTTGACAGAAAAGGAACACGGGTGTTTTATACCAATAAGAAATATGATTATTGGGACGGAACCTATAAAGGAAAAGTCTGCGAAACGGCGGTATTCGTGTACAGAATGTTTTACAGATACAGATTCACAAAAGGAAGACTCTACGAAAAACACGGAGAAGTTATCTTGTTAAGATAGGAAAATATAAGGTAAAAATAAAACGGCGTTTTAAAAAATTAATCAGCCTGATTATTTTACTGAAACGCCGTATTAATTTTTTTTAACGGCGTCTTATTTTTGCGGTGCAATGTGTCGGTGTTCTATTTTCCTAAAAAATTCTTCCGAATAAGTATTTTTGATAAATTTTGTTGGAAAAAATGCAATTATTGTATTAATTTTGCAATTGCAAATTATGTGTTTAAATATACGGAATACGAAATTGTTTAAGAGAATTGGTAATGAATAAGCGTAAAATAAGGAAAATACTGTTTGCCGCTGCGGTAATTTTCAGTATAAATGCACAGGGACAGAATCTGACTTTAGATTCGTGCAGGAATATGGCGTTAAGGCATAATAAATCCGCACAGATTTCTTCCGAAGCCTTGCTCGCTGCCCAAGATTTGAGAAAAGCGGCTTTTACACAGTTCCTTCCGTCATTTAATGCGGCTGGAATGTATATGTATAACTCCAAAAGTTTAAGTGTTTTGAGCGAAGATGCGGTTTTGCCCGTAGGTTCATTGTCTTCGGAAGGTAAATTCACCTATTCAATGGACGATATAGTTACCGTACCCTACGGAGATTCGCGCGTTCCTGTCAATGCGCAGGGACAACCTACCACAGACCCGTCGCAGTTCGTACCCAAACATGTCGCTTATCTGCCTAAAGATGCGCTTACTTTCGATATGGAAAACGTGTTTGCCGCAGGTATAGGATTTACGCAGCCGATATTCATGGGCGGAAAGATATTGGCTCTTTACAAGATGGCAAAAGCAGCCGAGAATCTGGCATCCATAACCGTGGATAATAATGATATTAACATTATGATACAGACGGATGAAGCTTATTGGCGTGTTGTGTCGCTGCAAAAGAAGGTTGATTTGGCAAAAGAGTATAATTCTTTGTTGCAGACAACATATAATAATGTAAAGGCGATGAAAGACGAAGGCGTTGCAACCAACAGCGACCTTTTGAACGTACAGGTCAAACTCAATGAAAGCGAAATGACGCTTACAAAGGCTGAAAACGGACTTAATTTGGCAAAGATGCTTTTGAATCAAATATGCGGAATGGATTTATCGCAGGATTATGTGCTCGGTGATGAAGTGTCTTTGTCGGATGATGACATAAATTTGAATGCAAACATTAAACAGGAGATAAACAACCGCCCCGAAGCTTTGATGTTAGAGGAGAATATCAATATCAAACGTGCGGAAGTTGATGTTGCACGCAGCCGTTTTATGCCAAACATAGCTGCAAGCGGTAATTATATATTGTCAAACCCGAATTTGTTTAACGGTTTTGACAAATCATTCTCGGGTATGTTTACAGTGGGGGTGGGTATAACCGTGCCCGTATTTCATTTCGGCGACAGAGTACATACATTAAGGGCTGCCAAGCATCAGTTGCGTATTGCCGAGATTACCAAAGAAGAAACTATGGAGAAGTTGGAATTGCAAGCCAATATGAAACAAAATTCACGCAACGAAGCATCAAAACAATCGGCGATGGCGGAAAACAATATGTTGCATGCCGAAGAGAATCTGCGTACGGCACAAATCGGATTTGAAGAAGGAGTGATTTCGACAAGTGATTTGATGCAGGCACAGACGGCATGGGTGAGCGCCAAAAGCGAAGTTATAGATGCAAAGATTAACATGGTTTTGACAGAACTTTATTTGAACCAATCGTTAGGTAAAGTGAAAGTTCCGCAGATTGACAGAAAAAAGTAAGAATAATAAATAAAAAGTATATTAAGATATGAGAACCAGAGAAAATAAAACGTTGGTGATGTCCTTTGTGATATTGATTTCTTTTATCGCAATAATCGGTGTTATAGGATATTTTATATTGTCTCCCAGCGAACTGATATTACAAGGAGAAGTTGAAGCTAATGAAGTCAGAGTGTCGGGTAAATTGGCCGGCAGAATATTGGAACTTAAAGCAAAGGAAGGTGAGAGCGTAGAGAAGGGACAGGTGCTTGTTTTGATTGATTCTCCCGAAATCAATGCCAAAGCAGTACAGGCAAAGAGTGTTGAACAGGCAGCACAGGCAGTAAGCAACAAAGCACAAAACGGTGCAAGAAAGGAAACAATAGAAGGAGCGAAAGAGCAATACGAAAGAGCCAAAGCTGCAGCCGAATATGCGACCAAAAGTTATCAAAGGATGAAGAATCTGTACGATAAAGGAGTTATTGCCGCACAGAAATTTGACGAGGTTGAGGCACAATACAAAGCTGCAATAGCACAACAGAAAGCCGCAAAGAGTCAATACGACATGGCGCTTAACGGTGCGCAGACGGAAGACAAACAAGCAGCCGCAGCACAGGTTAATCAGGCAAAAGGAGCCGTGATGGAAGTGTCTTCATATATGAACGAAACCAGACTTACCGCCCCTATAAGCGGAGAAATCAGCGAAATATTTCCTAAAGTAGGCGAACTAATCGGTACGGGCTCCCCTATAATGACGATAGTGGATTTGTCTGACATATGGGTTACCTTTAACGTAAGGGAAGAACTCTTAAGCAAGATACAGATGGGTGATGTGTTTACCGCAACAGTGCCTGCATTGGGCAATAAAGAGGTTAAACTTAAGGTGAATTACATAAAAGCATTGGGATCCTATGCAACATGGAAGGCAACCAAACTTACGGATGAATATGACACCAAAACATTCGAAGTAAAAGTTGTTCCCGTTGATAAAATAAGCGGATTCCGTCCGGGAATGAGCGTTATTGTCAATTGGACAAAGTTGAAAAAATAGTCAGTAAAGAGGTGTTAGTAGCGTACAATGCCTAAAGGATTTATTAAAACGCCGTTTCAGTAAAATAACATCTCAGATTAATAAAATAATCACGCAGATTAAAAAATTATTATCGCTGATTAGTAAAATAATCTCGCAGATTAATAAAATAACATCGCTGATTAATTTTAAAAGATGCCGTTTTAATTTTGCGGAAAAGTTTAATGATGTTTCGGTGTGATAAAGACGCAAGTCTGAACATATAAATTTGAAATTTTTATGATAAAAGAAGGGATTATACCCGTATTGAAAAGAGAATTGCAGCGAATGACGCGCCGTCCTATATATCTTATGATGACGCTTATAATTCCTGCAGTTGTTATAATATTTTTCGCAACGTTTTTGAATCACGGTATGCCTTCGGGATTGCCTATAGCCGTCGTGGATTTTGATAATTCTTCCACTTCGAGGCTTATTGTAAGGCAACTGTCGGCGGGTCAAACCTGTGAAGTGAAGTATAAACTGACTTCTTACGAAAGTTGCAAAACCAAGATGCAGACAGGCGATATTTATGCCTTTGTTATAATACCGCGTAACTTTGAAAAAGATTTGTACAATCACAAGAATCCTACCGTAAACTTCCATACGGAATATGCGCACTACTTGCCGGGGTCTTTAATAATGAAGGAAATCAACACAACACTGTCCACAATAGCGGCAGGTGTGGATTTGAAAGTACGGTTGGCAAAGGGGCAGGATTATAATGCTGCAATGGCACAGGTAAACCCTATTAAAAACGATACGCATATTATAGGAAATGCACAATTGAATTATTCGTTTTATTTATCATCTACACTGATGCCCGGAATTATATTCCTGATGGCATTAATCTGCACGGTATATGCCGTAGGCATTGAGTTCAAAGTTGGATCTTCGAGAAGATGGTTGGTAACGGGTAACAGAAATATAGTTTACTCCATGGCTGGAAAAATGATTCCATATACGCTTTTGTTTTCCATGATGGTTATTCTTTCCGAAATCGTTATGGAGCGAATTATGGGCTTTCCGAGCAAAGGTAATCCGGGTTTGCTTTATTTGGGAGCGCTGCTTACCGTTGTGGCTTATCAAGCTATGGGAATTTTTCTTATAGGTATTTTACCGTCTTTACGTACGGCGTTAAGCATTGCCGCTTTCTACGGAGTGATTGGATTTACGCTTGCAGGTTTTACGTATCCGCATTTGGCGATGTTGCCTGCCGTTAAACCCTATACATATCTCTACCCGATAAGACAATACTATATGATATACAGCAACGTTCAAATTAACGGTTTGTCATTTTGGGAAACCGTATGGCCGTTTTTATTTTTGCTGATGTTTAACTTCGCACCGTTTTTTGTGCTTTGGAATATAAAGCGGACAGCCATAAAATTGGATTTTGAACGGGATTAATATTTGAATTGTTATGAATATTAACAAAAGAATACGTAGAGATTTAGAAGAAAACCGTAAGGCCTGGGTGGATATGTTTTATATCCTACGCAAAGAACTTTACAATATATTTACCGATAAGGGCACGTTGATAATATTCTTTATAGCGACATTGGTTTATCCTTTGGTATGCGGATATGTGTATAATAAGGAAATGTTACGCGAAAGTCCGATAGCGGTTGTGGACAATAACCATTCTGTATTATCACGTCAATACATACGTATGCTTAATGCAACCCCTGAAGTGCATGTTGCATACCAATGTATGGACATGACAGAGGCAAAACATCTGCAAAAGACGGGTAAAGTACACGGTATTGTCAATATCCCGAAGGAGTTTTCTTCCGATATTAATACAGGTCGGCAGGCAACGGTGAATGTATTTTGCGATGTTACGTCATTTTTTTGGTACCGTAACCTCGCAACGGCGACTTCTTATGTATCCAGAACAATGGGATACGGCATTGAAGCCAAAAATCTTATAGCCCGCGGGGCGACATATACTGAAGCAATGAGTTCCATACGCCCGTTTATTCCGCAGGAACAGATTTTGTACAATATAGGCGGCTATCCTACATTTATCCTTCCTATTGTGTGTATCATACTTTTGCAACAGACATTACTGTTGGGTATAGGTATTTTGGCGGGGAAGAGTTCCGAAAGAAGCCGTACGCAAAACATAACGCCCAACAACATTCACTACCGCGGATTGTTCCGTATTATTTTCGGACGTATGCTTGCCGTATTTATTACATATATACCTATAACCATCTACGTGCTGATCGTCGTGCCGCATTACTTTAATATGCCGCAGTTGTATTCAAGCCCTGCCGAGGTATTGTTGTTCATAGTTCCTTTCTTGTTGGCTTCTATACTTTTGGGCATGACATGTTCGACGTTTTTCTATCACCGTGAGAATGCGATACCGTTTTTTATCTTTATGTCAATACCTATCTTGCTTATGACAGGTCTTCCTTGGCCGAGGGAAGCAATGCCTGCCTTTTGGAGATACTTCTCATATCTCTTACCTGCTAATTTTGCGGCAAACGGATTCGTAAGAATGGGAACGATGGGGGCTGATTTAGCGCAGGTAAGCAAAGAGAATTTAAGCTTATGGATATTGGTTGCCTTTTATTTGGTGACTACATTTTTCGCATACCGTTGGAGATTGCTTTCAGGGTGGAAACGTCAGGAAAGAATAGACAGAAGAAGCCGAAGATTGAAGTCCCGTAAAAACAGAATAAGGCTAAACAGAGATAAGCAGATAAGTGCCGTATAAAATAACGGCGTTTTAAGAAATTAAAACGCCGTTTCAGTAAAATAATCAGGCTGATTATTTTATTAATCAGGCTGATTATTTTTATAGAATAAATGATGTGTCTTTTTATTTGAAATATTCTGTCAGTTCTGTTTGATTCACAGTCTGTTGATTACCTGTAAGCATATTTTTTATTACGATTGTACCGTTTGATATTTCGTTTTCACCCAAAAGACATACAAACGGAATATTGCGGTTGTTAGCATACTTCATTTGTTTTTGCATCTTGGCAGAATCGGGATATACTTCACAAGACAGACCTGCCGTGCGTAATTGTTTGGCAAGCAAAAGACATTTTTCGTTTTCCTTTTCACCGAAATTAATAAACAAAACATCAGTTGCAGTCATTATTTCGTCAGGGAATAATTGCAATTCCTCCAAACAATCGTATATTCTGTCGGCTCCGAACGATATTCCGACGCCAGAAACATCTTTCAAGCCGAAAATTCCTGTCAAATTGTCGTAACGGCCTCCGCCTGTAATGCTGCCCATTGCCACGTCATTGGCTTTAACCTCCACGATAGCACCCGTATAATAGTTCAAACCTCTGGCAAGCGTGATGTCAAATTCAATATTGCCGATATTTATTGCCTTGCATTTATTAAGTACAAACTCCAATTCCTCAATACCTTTTTTGCCTTGTTCATTTGAGGCTATGAAATCCGAAAGAGTTTTTATTTTTTCTTCATTTGTTCCGTTGATAAGCAATATTGGACGCAGTTTTTCAACGTCCTGTGCGGTGAATCCGTTATTTAAAAGCTCTTGCTCAACACCCTCCAAACCTATTTTATCCAATTTGTCTATTGCCACGGTGATTTCGGTGATTTTGTCTTCATGTCCGATAACCGATGCAATGGCTGCAAGGATTTTACGGTTGTTTAACTTGATTGTAACGTTAAGTTTCAGTTTTGAGAACACTTCTGCGATTATTTCTATCAGTTCCGTTTCGTTCATTAAGGAATCCGAGCCGATTATATCCGCATCGCACTGATAGAATTCACGGTATCTGCCTTTTTGCGGCTTGTCTGCACGCCATACTGGCTGTATTTGATAACGCTTAAACGGGAAAACGATGTCATTTTGGTGATTGACGACAAAACGTGCAAAAGGAACGGTTAAATCATAACGCAAACCCTTTTCGCAAATCATTGATGCGGCTTTGTTGATATGGTTGTTTGTTATCTCATCTTCAAATGCGGAGAATTTTTCCTGGCGTAAGAAAATGCCCGAATCAAGTATTTTGAACAGTAATTTGTCGCCTTCGTCGCCGTATTTGCCCATTAATGTGGAGAGATTCTCCATTGCGGGAGTTTCTATCTGCAAAAATCCGTGTGATTTATAAACAGAAGTTATTGTATTAAATATGTAATTGCGTTTTTGCATTTGCAAAGGCAAAAAATCGCGTGTTCCTTTTACTGCTTTGTATTCCATTTGTACTTTTTTAGAAATTAATATAACAAAAACTGTACGCTTGTCAGTGCATGCCGCCTGTCAATTCTTAACGGCTCTTTTTTAAATTTGCGATTGATAATATTACTCCCAAGGCTACGCCTAACAATGCTGCGAAAAGCACTCTGTATTGCGGCGGAAGTAAAAACGTTACAGTATGTGCAGGATACCAGAAAAAAGGTATTGTTTTTTTGAAAACAAAGTTCCATTGTACATCCCAATTCAAGTTCTTTATTATATTGCCGAACGGTATCGGGGTAAAGAAGCCTTTAAGTGTACCGCCCGTGTTTAATATATGGGTGTCGGTAACCTTGTGTACTGTCATAAACACCGGTGCAAAGAAAGTATTCATAAATACCGATACGCAGAAAGCGTATAGCAAATTAATGCCGAAGCAATCCGTAACGTTTGAAGCGTTTAATCCATGCAATCCGCAGACGTTTAAGAATGTGAAAACTCCTGTTGAGAATATCATCATTGCAATTGATATGCATGTTCCCAATATTCCCCAAACCAGAAAACGCGGAAGAATTCCGAAACCTTGTTTGTTGTAAACTCCTTGTGAGATGCGAAGTCCAATACATTCGCCCATAGTGGAAAGAATTCCGAATTTCAGAAATGCCATTACTAAACTTCTCCAATCCTTTGCTGCACTCCACGACAAAAACCATTCTTTTATCGGTGCTACAAATATAAATATACATACAAAGGCAATAACGCCTGCGATAAAATAAAGATCCTGTTTTTTCATTATTAAATAGTTATTAATTAAGTTGCAAAAGTACAAAAATATCTTATTTCTGCAAAATTTGATATACATTATTATAATAAATATGTAAATTGAGAATTTTTGTTTAAGAATAATGTTGAAAATTTTTTAGTGCATTATAACGTTATAATCAATAGGTTAAATGTAATGTTGATAAAATTTTTGCAAAAAATGTGTAAAAAAATTTGGTGGGAATGGGAAAAGGTAGTAATTTTGCAACTCCAAAACCGGCGGTAGGTGTTGAAGAGAGGAGAGAGGAATTACTGTTTGGTGGAAGGGGAAAGAGTTCATTGAAATAATAAGACGGAAAGATACAAAACCTAAAGTAGCGTGTAAGGTTCATTTATGTTTTTAGGGATATAGATGAGAAACATGTTTTTTTTGAGGATAGGAAAATCCTTGTCAATGTAAGAGAAGTCGAGACAAACACTTTTTTATCATTGTGTAGATGGGGAAGAAAGAGTTTAAGTCTGAAAGAAGTAGATAATAAAATGTTTGATACCTGTGAGATTATCATGTTAAACATGATGATAAGAAAAAAGAGGTATTGAATTAAGGGG